>NZ_CP104213.1:2290000-2482500 GCF_025244745.1 Deinococcus rubellus | reverse complement strand
GTAATACAGGCTGTAGGTCAGCCCTGCCGTAAGGCCCCAGCCGAGCGAGAGGACTGAGACCTGCACGCCCGAGCCGCCGCCCAGCGAAATCAGCGCCACGCCGCTGAGGGTGAGCGCGATGGCCCCGAGTTCGCGCAGGCCCAGCCGTTCTTTCCAGAACAGCCAGCCGGAGAGTGCCACGAACGCTGGGGCGGTGTAGAGCAGCACCGAGGCCAGGCTCGCGCCGCCTGCCCGGACCGCCAGTTGGTAGCTGCCGTAAAAGATGCTGACCCCACCCAGTCCGAACAGCCCGGTGATGAGCAAATCGCGGCCACGCGGCAGGGTGCTGCGGCGCACTCCGGCGCTGAGGGCAAAACAGCCGCCGCCCAGCAGCGCCCGCCAGAAAGCGATCTCCAGCGGCGAGACGCCTTCCTGCTGCGTGAATTTGCCGAAGATACCCAGTAAGCCCCACAGGCAGGCGGCCAGCAGCACCCAGGCGGCCCCGGCACTGGCTGCCAGGCCGGTCTGTCGCAAGCGGGTCAAGCGCCGCGCCGCCAGGCAAGAACGCCCAGTATGCTGGCCACCACCAGTCCGGTCACTGCCAGTCCCAGCAGCGTCAGCGCCCGCACATCGCGCACCTGGCCCACGCTGCTGAGCGCGCCGGAGGTGTAGACGGATTTCTGATCGCCGCTGAGCAGCACGTCTATCGGCGCGGGGGTGCCCTCGCGGGCGCTTCTCAGGGCGCTCAGGGAGGTGTCGCCGCCGGGCCGCGCCACGCCGTCGGGGCTGAACGGGGTGTAGAGGCTGGTCATGACCCAGTAGCTGTAGGCCCCGGCCTGAATGTCGGTGTCGATGACAATGTCGGTGCCGCGCAGGCTAACACGCGGCGCACCGCTGTCCAGGCGCACCTTGCCTGCTGTATCGGCGCTAAAGTGCTGGGCCACGAAGCCGTTGACGCGGTAGTGCTCCTGCCAGCCGGGTGGCTGAACGGTGCGCAGCCCCAGGTTGCCCAGATCATCGGCCCCACCCGGCCCGGTTTTGACGAAGATATCGAGGTTGAGGCCGGAAAACCCTGCTGGAGCCTGCCAGGGATTGCCGACGGCCCCCAGCGCGGTGCTCAGTTGCAGCTTGCCGCCGACATTTTCGGCCCTGAAGAGCCGCAGATCGAGCATGGCCGCGCTGACAGCGGGCCGGGCAGGCAACTGATAGCTGCCGTCGCCGTTCGCGTCACCCGCCGGATCGGGCACGCTCAGCAGCACAGTGGCGGAGAGTAGAGCGGCGGGCAAAAAGGCGGCCAGCAGGACAGACACGCCGGGCAGTATAGCGGCCTCCGGAGACCTGACGGGCCGCACCGCCGTGAGATGACAGGCTGCACAGTGGTCGAACCCAGTCCATCAAAAAACCGCCAGGATAGCAGGCGCTGCATGGCTTTTTCGTTGATGACTCCAGACCTCTTTTCTCCAGAAGGTCGCCGCATACTGCTGACCCTAGATCTGATGGTG
Organism: Deinococcus rubellus; assembly: GCF_025244745.1. Lineage (NCBI taxonomy): Bacteria > Thermotogati > Deinococcota > Deinococci > Deinococcales > Deinococcaceae > Deinococcus > Deinococcus rubellus. Next base: position 2,481,019 of record NZ_CP104213.1, on the reverse strand, counting down.
CTGGGGCTGCTGCTGTTCGCCTCGCCTCGGGAGAATCAGCGTGGTGCTGGGCGTGCTGACGTTCTCACTGGTGGCGATGCGAGATCTGCGCCAGGCACTGACGCTCGGCAGCTTGCCCAGTGGGCTGGGCTTGTGGACGCCCGCCGAGATTCTGGAAGTGTTCTTTGCTCTTGGGGTCTGCGGCGGGCCTGGCGGGTATAGGGCTACTGGGCGCAGGGCTCATGGGAGTGCTGCTGTGGAATCTGCCGCTGGCGGTGATGATCCAGAAAGTGTGGGTCAATCTGGTGCTGGTCACGCTGCTACTGACCTGGCTGGGCTACGGCCTGAGCCGATTTCTGGAACGTGCCCACCAGATGCATCGGAGCGGCCACGCCGCGCTGGTCGAGGCCCGACAGGATTCCCTGACGCGGGTGCTGGGCCGGGCCGCCATTGAGGCTGAACTCGATCTGGCGCTGGAACGTACTGAGGCGAACGGCAATCCACTGAGTCTGGTGGTGTGTGACCTCGACCATTTCAAGGCGGTCAATGACCGTCACGGTCACGCGGTAGGTGATGTGGGGTGGCCAAACTGCTGCGCCGCAGCGTGGGCCAGGGGCGCAGCGTGGGGGCTAGGGTCTGTCTGGCTAAGTTTGATAGAGTCGTCTGTCATGGGCAGAACAGATCTCACGCCGGAACAATGGGCAAAACTGGAGCCTGAATGGCCAGGTAACCCCCGGCACGGACATGCCTACAAGCCGCATCTGCCGGTCACCAATGGCATTCTCTGGCGGCTGAAGACGGGAGCACCGTGGCGGGACATCCCAGAACGGTATGGCCCCTGGGAAACGTGTTGGGATCGCTTCACCCGCTGGTCACGCGATGGCACCTGGAAACGCGTCCTCGTGGCCCTCCAGGTCAAGGAAGATGCTCAGGGAAAGATTGATTGGGACGGCGCGTCCCTGGATAGCACCAGTTGTAAAGCCCACCGCGCTGCGGTGGGCGCACGAAAACAGCCAGCTAAGCTGGAAAAAAGGGGGCACTCAACGATGAGTGGCTCGGCATCAGCCGTGGAGGACGAAACAGCAAGATCCACGTGCTGACCGAGGGAAAACGCCGCCCGTTGGCCGTGCTGGTGTCGGAGGGTCAGGCCAGCGACCCGACCTACCTGCTTCCCCTCCTTGACGAGGTCTGCATCCGGCGGCCCGGTCCGGGCCGCCCTCGGAAGCGTCTGCCGATGGTGCGCGTAGATCGTGCGTACGGTGCACGGAAGTACCGTCAGCAACTGCGGAGCCGCAAGATCGTCTGTGTTTGTCCTGAACGCAAGGATGCCAAGAAAGCGCGGTTGAAGAAGGGCAGTCGTGGAGGTCGGCCCCCGAAATTCGACGCTGAAGCCGACAAGGGCCGCCAGGTGGTGGAATGCAACATCAATCGGCTCAAGGATTTTAGAGCACTCGCCACCCGCTACGAAAAACGTGGACATCAGTTTTTAGCCGTTGTACACGTTGCGTGCATTGTCCTCTGGCTCTGAAAACTCAGCCAGACAGACCCTACGGCGGAGAGGAATTTCTGCTGGTGGTGGCGCTCACCAAGTCCGACGCCCTGGGGTTGGCCGAGCAGCTCCGGCGCGACATCCAGGCCAGCCAGTGGGCGGGGCTGCGCGTCACGGTGAGCCTGGGAGTGGCGGCCTACCGAAGCGGCGAGAGTGCCGCGTCTTTGCCCGCGCTGCCCGGCGGCTTTACGCAGCAAAGCGCACCGGGTGCAACACCGTGCGCTGAACCCTCATCCCGCGTCCTGGGGCGATGGACGGGTTCATCTGGAACCCGCGCCCACCGGAGCTGATATGCTGAGAGCAGAATGGAGCCGCCGTGACCGACCTCGCCTCGCTGACCGATTTCAAACCCCGGCAGCTCAGTGTGACCGGCAGCGTCAATAAGGTGCGCTACCGTGCCGAGAGCGGCTTCACGGTGCTGTCGGCCACCCTCAGGAACGAGGAGGGCGAGGACGGTGACGCCACCGTGGTCGGCCTGATGCCGCCCCTGGACATCGGAGACAGCTTCAGCGCCGAGGTCAGCATGGAAGAGCACCGCGAGTACGGCTACCAGTACAAGGTGCTGAATATGGTGCTGGAAGCTGTGCCCGCCGACCTCACCGAGGAGGGCGTGGCGGCTTACCTGGAAGCCCGTGTGGGCGGCGTCGGTAAGGTACTGGCCAAGCGTATCGCCTCGCACTTCGGCCCGGCGACCTTCGAGGTGCTCTCAGAGACCCCCGAGAAGATGCTTCAGGTGCCGGGCATCACCCAGGCCACCCTGTTCAAGATGACCCAGAGCTGGAACGTGCAGGGCGGTGAGCGCCGTTCACTCGCGGCCTTGCAGGGCCTGGGCCTGAGCATTGCTCAGGCGCAGCGGGCTGCCAAGCACTTCGGCGAGGCGGCTGCCGAGCGGTTGCAGGCCGACATCTACGCCCTGACCGAAGTGGAGGGCATCGGCTTTTTGACCGCCGACAAGCTGGCCCGTGAGCAGGGCATGACCCTGGACGACCCGCGTCGCCTGACCGCCGCCGCCGTCTACGCCGTGCAGCAGGCCGCGCAGCAGGGCGGGCACAGCTACCTGCCGCGTGAGCGGGCCGAGAAGGGTGTGGCGCACTACGCCCGCGTCACGCCGCAGCAGGCGCTGCTGGCCCTCGACAACGCCGTGGAGCTGAACCGCCTCAAGGACGACGCGGGCCGGATCTACCTGCCGCCCGTGCTGCGCGCCGAGCGGCGGCTGGCCGGGACCATCCGCACCCTGATCAACACGCCGCCGACGGGTGAGTGGACCGTGCCCGCCGGAGCCGACCAGGGTCTGTCGGCGGAACAGGCCAGCGTGCTGCACCTGATGGAAGATCACCGCCTGGTGGTGCTGACCGGCGGCCCCGGGACCGGCAAGAGCACCACCACGCGGGCGGTGGCCGATCTGGCCGAGTCGCTGGGCCTGGAAGTGGGTCTGTGCGCCCCCACCGGAAAGGCGGCGCGGCGGCTGGGCGAGGTCACAGGCCGCAGCGCCAGCACCATTCACCGCCTGCTCGGCTACGGTCCCGAGGGCTTCCGGCACAACCATCTGGAACCGGCCCCGTTCGAGCTGATCATCGTGGACGAGGTGAGCATGTGCGGCGACGCGCTGATGCTGAGCCTGCTGGCTGCCGTGCCGCCGGGCGCGCGGGTGCTGCTGGTGGGCGATACCGATCAGTTGCCCCCGGTGGACGCCGGATTGCCGCTGCACGCCGTCACCCAGGTCGCGCCCACCATCCGGCTGACCCAGGTGTACCGTCAGGCCGCCCAGAACCCGATTATCCGGGCGGCGCACGACCTGCTGCATGGTCAGGCTCCAGAGTGGGGGCCGGAAGAACTCCATCACGTCGCCACTGAGGCCGACGTGGGGGCGCGGCGGGTCGCCCTGCTGGTGCGCGAACTCGGCGGCCCCGGCAAGGTGCAGGTGCTGACCCCCATGCGCAAGGGGCCGCTGGGCGTGGAGATGCTCAACCACCACCTTCAGGGCGTGTTCAATCCTGGCGTGGGTGGCGTGCGGATTGCCGACGGCGAGGCTCGGGCCGGGGACATCGTGGTGCAGACCAAGAACGATTACCAGAACGAGGTCTTCAACGGCACGCTGGGCACCGTGCTGCGTGAGGACCGGGGCAAGTTGCAGGTGGATTTTGACGGCAACATCGTCGACCTCGCCGGAGCTGAACTCTTCAATCTCCAGCTCGGTTACGCCCTGACCGTCCACCGCGCCCAGGGCAGCGAGTGGGGCACCGTGCTGGGCGTGCTGCACGAGGCCCATATGCCGATGCTCTCGCGCAATCTGGCCTACACCGCCCTGACGCGGGCCAAGGAGCGTTTCGTGGGCGTCGGTTCGCAGAGTGCCTGGGTGCGGGCGGCGGGCAAGCAGAAAGACGAGCGGTATACGGCCCTGCTGGAGCGGATTCGGGGCTGAAGCCACCAGTTCGACGTTCTCGGAGTCAGGATTCTGCAAGGTGCAGAGGATTAGACTCCCCATGATGGCCTCCCGCTTTTTCCCTGCTGGTCAACGGCGCTGCCGAACGCGGCCAGGGTCGTGGTCTTGAAGGCTGCCGATGTGCCTGTCGTTGTGCCTGCTAGAGTAGATTTGTACCGCTCCTCGGGGACACCCAAACCAGGTGTGGAGGCGCAGGCGCTGGTACTGCTGGCCCAGTCTTCCGAGGACGTCTTCCGGCGCTGCGTCAGCCTGGCGCTGGAGATCACGCGGGCCACTACCTCGATGGTGTTACTGTACCGGCCCGCGCTGGACGTACTGGAAGTGGTTGCGGCCAGCGGCCATCTGGCCGAGGAGGCCACCGGGCGGCGGTTGAGGCGCGGCGAGGCGTTGGGCTGGCGGGTCTTTGACTCGGGCGAGGTACAGACCGTTGGGCAGGCGCAAGACATGGCCGAGGCGTATTTCGTCTCTGGCTGCCCCCAGCCCGGCATGTATCTGGGGGTACCACTGCGCGACCCGGAAGGTCAGGTGCTGGGCGTGTTGTCTGCCGACACCACCAACAGCATGGAGCGGCTGGACGCGGCAGACGCCCAGGTGCTGCTGCTGCTGGGACAGGCTGCAGGGGTGGCCTATAGTCGCTGGCTGGCGCTCGAACACGCCCAGGTCACGGCGCGGCAGTTCGAGCGCCTCGCCACCCTGACGCCGGAGCTGGACCGTCTGACCCAGCCCGAAGAGATTGCCCGGCTGGCTTTGCAAGCACTGATCGACATGAGTGGGTTTACGTCCGGAGCGGTGTTCGCCATAGATCTTCAAGGTCAGGCCACCCTGACGGTGCTGGAGGGCGAAGAGTATGAAGGCCCGCCCAGCGCTGCCTGGTTACGTGAGCCGCATCCACCGGCGGGCCTCGTGGCGGAGGTGTTGCGAACCGGCAGCCCGCAGCTGGTGCCCGATTACCTGAGCTGGAGCGGCGCACGTGTACGCGGCATTTATACCGCCGTCGCCGCGCCGCTGCGTTCACGTGGACAGGTCGTGGGCGTGATCGGACTGATGCATACCCGTTACCGTCACAAAGCCCCCGGCGAAATCATGACCCTGCTCGGGATGGTCGCGGCCCGCATCGATCAGGCGCTGGAACGCGCCGCTGGACTGGACTACCTGCATCAGACGCGTGAGGCGGCCTTGCGGGCGCTGGGCCGGGTGCTCGAAGGCCGCGACGGCGACACCTTCGGCCACACCGACCGCGTCACCACGCTGGCCCTGCAACTGGGCGAGGCTCTGGGGCAGTCGCCGGAAGACTTGCAGCATCTGCGCTGGGGCGCGTACCTGCACGACATCGGCAAGGTGGCGGTGGGTGACGACGTGTTGCGTAAACCCGGTGCGTTGACAGCGGCGGAGCGGCGGCTGATGCAGCGCCATGTGGTGGTCGGGGACGACATGCTCCGTGACGAGGTGTTTGTGCCGCGTGCAGTCAGGGAAGTGGTGCGCCATCACCATGAACGCTGGGACGGTTCGGGCTATCCAGACCAACTGGCGGCACAGGCCATTCCGCTGCTGGCCCGTATCTTCAGCGTGGTGGATGTTTACGACGCGCTGCTCAGTGAGCGGCCCTATAAGCGGGCCTGGCCCCAGTCGGAGGCCCTGGCCGAACTCCAGCGCTGCGCAGGCAGCCAGTTCGATCCTCAGATCGTGGAGGTCTTCGTGAACTTGGAGCAACCATGTCCTGTCTGCCTGTGATGCAAAGTCGTTGCGGCGCTGCGAGTGGGCGGGCGTGAGCGGCGGCGTGTCAGGCCGCTTGCTGGCCTTGCCCCGGCGAACGGCTCTGCAAGAAATAGAGACGAACCTGGCCCAGTCGGAGGTGGGTGCTGCCGACCGTGCCCTGCTTCACCGCGACGCCGTGTATCTCGCCCTGGATCTGGGAGAAGCTGCACGCGCCATGACGCACGCCCTAAGTGCACTGGAGCTGGCCCGTGCCTGCCAGGACGGTCCCTTGCAGGTCAAGGCGCATGTGGCCCTGGCGCTGGTGCAGGCCGAATCCTACGACGATCTGGGGGCAGGTGTGCAATTTGCGCTGGCCGATCAATTGGCCCGTCGACATCACGATGACCGTGGCGTGGCTTTGATCGCCGTGAACACCTCACACTACGAACTTGAGCGCCGTAATTACGGCGAAGCGGTGCTGCTCCTGACCCGGCTGCTGCGCTCCGAGCATGTCCGGGGGCTGGCGCTGCCCGAGTCGCTCGGTCTGCTGACCACCTTTCACATCAACTTCGTGGTGGGGGCCGCCGAGGCGCTGCTGGGCGGTCAGATCCCACTCGCCGAGCAACCCGAGGCGGCGGGGCAACTGCGGCTCTCGGCGGCGTCCCTGCGTGGTCTGGAGCGTGAGGGCGGCGACACGCCTTCACTGGAAGCCACCGCTGTTCTGGACGCCCTGACCCGCTACGCGCTGTGGCAGGGCGACCTGACGGCGGCCCGGCAACTGGCCGATGAACACGTGCGTCTGACTGGGCAGGCCGACGTGCCGCTGCTGCATGGCCGTGCCCTGCTGGACCGCAGCCGGGTGCGCGGGCAGACCGGCGATCTGGAGGCGGCCATTGGCGACGCTCAGCAGGCCGTTGGGCACTTCAGGGCGGCAGCCAACGGCTTGTGGGAGAGCCGCGCCCGCGAAACGCTGGCCGAGGTTTACGCCCGGGCTGGACGCTTTGAACAGGCATTCGAGGCGCAGCGGGCGGTGACGCGCGGGATGGAGCGGCTGTTTCGCGATTACCATCAGCAGCGTGCCCTGGTCGGTCAGATCGCCCAGCAGGCCCGCGAGGCTGAGGTGCACGCCCAGGCGATGGCGCAGGCGGCCCTGAGCGATCCTTTGACCGGCATCCCCAACCGGACCCAGGCGATGCAGGTGCTGGCCCGACTGCGCGAGCAGGCGGTGGGCGGCGGGCCGGTGAGTGCCATTGCGCTCATGGACCTCGACCATTTCAAGCGTGTCAATGATCTGTACGGGCATCTCACTGGAGACGCCGTGCTGATCGAGGTCACGCGCCTGCTGACGGCAGAGTTGCGCAGTGACGACGTGCTGGCCCGGCTGGGCGGCGAGGAGTTCGTGGTGATCCTCGCCGGAGCGGCGCTCAGTGAGGCCGTGCGCCTCTGCGAGCATCTGCGCGATATCCTGCACCGCGCCGACTGGGAACATACCGCGCCGGGGCTGAACATGACCGCCAGCTTCGGAATCGCCGTGCTGAGCGGCGAGCTTGACCTGACGGCCACGTTGCAGGCCGCAGACCGTGCTCTCTACGCGGCCAAGGCGGCTGGGCGCAACGCCGTGCAGGTCGATCCCCAACTGCAAGTCGTCTGAAACTGGGAAGGGAGTGGAGGCCAGAGTGGTTACAGGTGGGGTAAGGCTTGACTGGCTCAGGGCGAGAGCTGTGTTCTGAGGGCATCGGTATTGGTCCAGACACTGCCGGGCGCGAGACTGCCATTTCCCGCCGTGCCGCTCACCTGAATGCCGCTGAGGGTCAGCGTGCCGGTGATATTCAGCGCCACCACATTCCAGCCCTCTGAAGCGCTGACATCCACCTGCACGCTGGTCGGGTAGCCTGTTGCCGCCGAGCAGTCGAGCGGCCCCCGAATGGTGGTGGGCTTGTCGGCGTAGAGGTAGGCGCGGCCTGTCAGGGTGCGGGTCGTGAGGGTCTTGCTGACCGAAGCGTCGGCGTAGTCCTTGCCGTTTCCGGCAATCAGCGTGGCGAAGCCGTAGCCCTGGGCGCTGGGGTCGCCCAGATTCAGCGTCCCCGTGCACCCCAGATCGGCCAGCAGGCCCCGGGTCAGGGAAGTCTTGACGCCCGCGAGCTGCTTGGAGGTGGGCAGGGTCAGCGTGAACTGGCCCGAAGCGTCCACCGAGGTCACCGCCAACGTTTGTCCGCCGCCGCTCAAGCTGACGGTGGTGTTGCTCTCGCCTGAAAGTTGCCCGCTCAAGATAGGGGTAACCTCAGCTTGTTCCGGCGCGGGGACGACGGACTTGGTGGTGCATGCGCTGAGCAGGGCGGCGCTCAGTAGGGCCAGCAACGGAAACCGCAGAGAAGTCATCCTCTCAACTTACCTGCTCAAGCGGCTGACAAGCTGATGAAACCCTGAGAATCTGACCCACAAGCGGAGTAGAGTGCGCTCACCATCCCTGGAGGCTACACCTATGGTCATCTCGCACGGTACCCTGACGTTTCCCGCCGCCCACCTCGGCACCGCCCGCACCATGCTGTCGGGCCTCGCCGCCCAGACCCGCAGCGAGCCGGGCTGCCTGAGCTACCTCGTTTCGGAGAATCTGGAAACGCCCGGCGCATTCATCATCAGCGAGCAGTGGGAAAACATGGAGGCCATGCAGACGCATTTGAGCCTGCCGGGTGTCGGTGAAGCGGTCAAACAGGTTACCGAGATGGGCGTGGACGACCTGACCATCACCGCCTGGGAAGCGGGGCAGGCCACCAAGATCATGTGATTCTGGTCACGGAAGGCTGACCGGCCCAGCAATCCGGGCATGCCACAATGGAGCCGACCCGTTTTGGTCGGCTCCACTTTTCTAGCGCCCCTTTGCCCATGAGGTTGCCATGACACCCAGCCCGAAAAACAGCCAGATGCTGTCCATCGCCACATCCCACGACGACTTTACCTACGACCTGCTGGTGATCGGCTCCGGCCCCGGTGGGCAGCGGGCGGCGATTCAGGCGGCCAAGCTCGGCAAGAAGGTGGCGGTGGTGGAGCGTAAGGCGGTGGTGGGCGGGGTATGCATCAACACCGGCACCATCCCGTCCAAGACCTTCCGCGAGGCGATCATGCATCTCAGCGGCTACAACGAGCGCGGCCTCTACGGCTCCGCCTACGCCGTTAAGGACGACATCACCGTGCAGGACCTGCTGCTCAGGACCTCCAGTGTGATGTCGCACGAGTTGGACGTGGTCCGTAACCAGCTTCACCGCAACCGCATCGAGAGCATCAACGCCGAGGCCTCGTTCATGGGGCCGCATACCGTGCGGCTGCGGGACGTGCGCGGCCACGGCGACGGCTGGCGCGACGTGACGGCGCGCCACATCGTCGTGGCAGTGGGCACCAAGGCGGCCCGCGATCCCAAGATTCCCTTCGACGGCCAGCGCATCATCATCAGTGACGACATCCTTGATCTACGCGAGCTGCCGCGCACCGTGACGGTCATCGGCGGCGGCGTCATCGGCTGCGAGTACGCCAGCATGTTCGCGGCGCTGGGCGTGCGGGTGACGCTCATCGACAAGCGCCCGCGCCTCCTGGAATTTGTGGACCACGAGATCACCGACGTCCTGGCCTACCAGATGCGCCAGAACCGCATGACCCTGCGGCTGGGTGAGGCGGTCAAGGCGGTGGAGCCGTTCACGGACCGCCTGGGTCAGCGCGTCAAGGTGACGCTGGCGAGCGGCAAGGAGATCGTCAGCGACATGGTGCTCTACTCGATTGGCCGCATCGGGGCCACGGACCGCCTCAACCTGGAAGCGGCGGGCCTGAGTGCCGACGAGCGGGGCCGCATCAGCGTCAACGGGCACTACCAGACCAGCGTCAGTCACATCTACGCGGTGGGCGACGTGATCGGCTTCCCCAGCCTGGCCTCGGTGAGCATGGAGCAGGGGCGGCTGGCGACCTGCCACGCTTTCGGGGTGCCCACCCAGAGCGTGCCGGAACTGTTTCCTTACGGCATCTACACCATTCCCGAGATCAGCACGGTGGGCAAGAACGAGGAAGAGCTCACGTCGGCGGGCGTGCCTTACGAGATCGGCAAGGCCCAGTACCGCGAGATCGCGCGTGGCCAGATCATCGGTGACGAGCAGGGCACCCTCAAACTCATTTTCCACCTCGACACCCGCGAACTGCTGGGCGTGCACATCATCGGGACCGGGGCCAGCGAACTCATTCACATCGGGCAGGCGGTGATGGCCTTCGGCGGCACGGTGGACTACTTCGTGAACACGGTCTTCAATTACCCCACCCTGGCCGAGTGCTACAAGACCGCCGCCTTCGACGGCATCAACCGCCTGGGCAGCGCGCCGCTGTTGGAGCCGAAGCTCGAACCGGCCAAGGAAGTGGGGGAAGTGGTGTGAGGGCTTGAGCGAAGCGCCCAGGGTCGTCAATCCTGCCGAGTTCTGGGCCTGGGCCTATTCGGATTTCCTGTCGAATGCCCTGCGCGGCGTGCTGGCGGAAGACATCGTCGCTCAAGCGCTGGGCGGCATTGCCAAACCGAGAGCCGAATGGGACGCTTACGAACTGAAAATCGGTACTGGACTGAAAATTGAAGTGAAGTCCTCGGCCTATCTTCAGACCTGGGAGCAGAAACGCCACAGCACGATTCGTTTCGACATCGGTATGAAAAAAGGCTGGGACGCCGAAACGAATGTCAGTGCGCTGGAAAGAGCCAGAGCAGCGGATGTCTACATCTTTTGCGTATTCGCCACTCAGGAACGGGCCGCAGCCGATCCACTTGAGCTGAGCCAGTGGTTTTTCATGGTCTGCTCCACGCGGCGGCTCAGTCAGCAGTTCAACACGCAGAAAACGGTGGGACTGGCGGCGCTTGAAGCGCTGGGGCTTGAGCGCCTGAGGTTTGAAGATCTGAGAGTGGCGGTTGCGCGAGAAGAGTCGGGGGCGTCGGAGGACCACTTCCGAAACTGCTGATCTGGTGCGCCCCGGTTTTCTCTTTCTTTCGCCCCGCATCCTCTACACTTTTGCCATGACCAGAACCCGGACCCAGTCGCGTGGGATGTGTCGCAACTGCGGTTATATCGGCACCAAGGCCAGCATGACCAAGCACCAGGCCGTGTGTGAGGCGCGCTCCAGCGGTAGTCAGGGTGAGCACGAGGTTTACCGCCTGCGCGTCAGTGGCAGTCTTCGCCCGCAGTACTGGCTGGACGTGGACATGCCGGTCAATGCCACACTGGACGATCTGGATGGTTTTCTGCGGGGCATCTGGCTGGACTGCTGCGGGCACCTGAGCGAGTTTACGATTGGCCCCCAGGACGACGACAATTTCGACCCGTTCAAGCCGCCCAGAAGGGGTAAGCCACCCACGCTGAACAAACTGCTGAGTGTGGGCGACAAGTTCGGCTACACCTACGATTTTGGCAGCAGCACTGAGCTGAAGGTGCATGTGCAGGCCCGCGAGACGGTGGGTGGTCAGGCGCAGGAGAAGGTGAGGCTGCTGGCCCGCAACCTGCCCCCGGCGCTGGCCTGTTCCGAGTGCGGCGTACCGGCCCAGTGGGTTCACAGCTGGGACGATGACGAGGAAACGGACGGGCTGACGTTCTCCTGCAACAAGCACGGAAAACGCACCCGCGACGAGCAACTGCCAGTGGTCAATTCGCCGCGCATGGGTATGTGCGGTTACGAGGGCGGCAATGACGATACCTGGCCACCCGCCGACCCCGGCACCGCAGTTGAACCTGCCAGAGCGCCCAGGAAGGCCAGCCCCGAACAGATCGGAGTGTCGCAGATGCTCAAGTCCGGTCAGCGCACCGAGGAAGCAGAGCTGAGGGCTTTTCTGCAACAGGCACTCCCACAGGACAATGCGGACGACGAAGATTTGCTGGTCGAGGCCCAGGCACTGCCGCTCAAGGCGGAAGCGGTCTGGATCGTGGCGGTTCAGGAGTTGCCGGACGTGCTGCCGCCGGAGGAGGGTCTGGCCAGCGTGGTGCTGGTGCTGGACGCAGCCAGTGGGCGAATCGTCTCCAGTGAAGTCATGACCGATGCGGCCCCAGGCGACGTACAAGACGCGCTGCTGCTGGCCATGCTGGAGCCACACGACGAAACAACCGTGCCGCAGCGTCCGGGGCAGATTCTCACGCCAGATGGGGCGCTGGCCTGGACGCTGCACACCAATCTGGCGGGGCTGGGCGTCAAGGTGGAGCAGCGCGAGATTCCTGGCCTGGAGGAGCTGCTGGGCGAGCTGGCGGCGCAGATGTCGGGTGACTTGGCCGAGATGCAGGCCGGGCAGCAGCCGCGCTCCTTCCTGGACACGGCGTCCGGTGATGAGGTGAGGAATCTGCTGCAAGCGTTCGGGCGCTTCATGCGGGTCAGGCCCTGGCAGAACTTCACGGCAGACAAACCGCTGCGGGCCAGTTGGGTCAACCCCGACGGCAGCGCTGGGCAACTCTACGCCACGGTGATGGGCGAGCTGGGCGAGGTTCACGGGCTGGCGCTCTATCCCGACTGGCTGAATTTTATCAAGCACCTCAACAACGGCTTCGACCCCGAGCTGGTGATGCTGGCGACAGGTGGTCTAGAGAGCCTGACGTTCAGTGCCGAAGACGAATTTGCCCCGGATGACTGGGCGCGGCTGCGGGTGGTAGGGTTGCCCGCCAAAGCCAAGGCTGGCCCCGCCTTGATGCGGATTGGGCCATATGGCCGTCAAGTGCCGCTGACCCCACTGCGCCCACTGATCGCCGTGCTGAATATCCTCTCGGAGCGGGCCGAGCGCAAGCAGGGGAAGGTCACCTCGCTGAAGAGCGAGCAGGACGGCGTGAAGGTACAGTTTCCGGCCACGGCCCAGGGCGACCTGAGCGATGCCGAGAAAGCAGGTCACGTGGTGGTGCGCCTGCATGCTGGCTCATTCAGTCCCCAGCCAGACGGCGGCGAGATCGTCCTGACTGGCCCGCCGGAGCTGCTGCTGCGGCCCGCTTTTGCCGAAGCGCGGCGTGTGCTGATGCAGCAAGATGGACGGGTACACATCCCATTCAATCTGGAATCCTCGGACGAGTTTCTGGAAGACGGGGGGTTCTTCGGCGATTTGCATGTCAGGGTCTGGGACCGTGGGATTGGTTCGCCCGCCCTCACGCTGGCGCACCTGACCCGGCTGGGTCTCCTGACCGACAGCCTCGGCACGCGGGTTGAGGCGACCCTTCAACCTGGCGAGGTGGGTGGTCTGCGTGTGGAGTGGCGCGCTCTGCCGCCATCGTCTGAGGGGAGCAGAGACCGATTGTCAAATTGAAGGAGCGGCCTCAGCTCCGGTCGTGCCGCCCGCCATCGGCCAGGACCCGCTCGATGCGCCGATCTGGCACGATCCACATCAGGGCGACGCCGATCAGCAGGAGTCCGCTGAGGTAGACCCCCGGCAGCCCGAACAGAGGAAGCAACGCCGCGACGATGTACGCGCCCGTCGAGAGCTTTTCCCTGAGGCCGCCCTCCACCGCGTCGGCCAGCAGCGTGTTGCCGGGGTCGGCGCGGATAATCGCTTGCTGGAGCAGCGCGAAGGCCACGCCGCACAGCAGCAGGTCTAGAGCATAGACGCCCATAGGCACGGCAGCAAAGTGGCTCTCGCCTGCCCAGGCGGTCAGCACCGGCAGCAGTGAGAGCCAGAACAGCAGATGTAGATTGGCCCACATGACCGCGCCGCTGATGCGTTTGACGGTCACGAACAGGTGGTGGTGGTTATTCCAGTAGATGCCCACGTACACGAAGCTGATCACGTAGGCCAGGAATTTGGGCCAGTTTCGGAGGAGATCGCCGAGCTGATGGCCTTCCGGCGCTTTGAGTTCCAGCACCATGATGGTGATGATGATGGCCAGCACGCCGTCTGAAAAGGCTTCTATTCTCGACTTGTTCATGCTGCCGGGGCACGCTCCTGTGGGGCCAGTTTAGCCTGAACACAAAAGCCAGCGGCCAGCCTCCGTACTGGAAGCTGGCCGCTGGTTAAAGCGAAGCGGGTTAGGCTGCGCCGACCTTCTTGGCGATGATGCCTTCGATGTACTTGACCACGCTCTGAAGCGGCACGCGGCCCAGCACGTCTTCCAGGAAAGCGGTGACGAGCATCTTCTCGGCCTGCTCCTCGCGGATGCCGCGCGAGCGCAGGAAGAAGAGTTGCTCCTGATCGACGGGGCCGGTGGTGGAGCCGTGCGAGCAGCGCACATCGTTGGCGTTGATCTCCAGCTGAGGCACGCTGAAGTTCTGCGCCTCGCTCGACAGCATCAGGGTACGGTGCTTCTGGTAGGCGTCGGTCTTCTGCGCGCCCAGATCGACCTTGATCATGCCGGAGAACACGCCCACACTCTGGTCGTCGCTGACGCCCTTGTAGAGCAGATCGCTGTGCGCGTTGGCGGCGGCGTGGTGCTGGAGGGTGTAGTGGTCGAAGTGCTGGTCCTCGTTGGCAAAGTAGAGGGCCAGCATCTCGGAGTCGCTGCCCTGGCCGCGCAGGTAGCTCTGCATCTCGGTGCGGCTGAGGGTTGCGCCCATCGTCACGACCAGGCTGTTGAGGGTGGCGTCCTTGCCCACGTCGCCGCGCTGGCGCTGGATGTGGGTCACGCCCTTGCCCCAGTTCTGAATCGAGACGTAGCGCAGCTGCGCGCCGTCCTTGACCACCAGTTCGACTGCGCCGATGGCGTAGGTGCCGGGCAGGTCCTCGCTGTCTTGCTCGTCAATGAAGGTGACGCGGGCATTCTCCTCGGCCACCACCAGGGTGCGGGTGGCGGTGAAGGTGCCGGCCTCGCTCATGACCCGGAACGACCCCAGGGGCAAGGCCACTTCCACGCCGCGCGGCACGTACACGAAAGCTCCGTTGGTCCACAGGGCCGCCGCCATGGCGCTGAACTTGCCCTCGCTGGGATCAGGCGACTTGCTGGGCGTGGTGCCGGGCGCGGCAATGGTGGTGTCGTCCGGCACCTCGGCAGGCACCACGCTGTAGAGGTACTGCTGCACCTTGTCGGGGTACTGCTCCAGCGCCGACTTGAGGTCGGTGAAGATGACGCCTTTGTCGGTCAGTTCGGCGGGCAACTCGGTGCGGTAGACCACATCGGGGCCGTCGAGCACCAGAAACGCGCCCACGTCGGTGCTGTTCAGGCGTTCCTGCACGCTCTTGGGCAGCGCTGAGACGTTACTAACGGCCTCCCGCTTGGGGTGCGGGTTCAGTTTGCCGAAGTCGATGACGACCTGGGTGTATTTCCAGGCTTCCACGCCGCTGTGCGGCACTTCCAGGGTGTCGAACAGATCGAAGCTCTGTTTGCGTTTGGCGGTCAGCCAGTCGGGGCCGGTGTGCTGGGCGAGGTGTTCGCTAAGAGATTGGGTCATTTGGTCTCCAGATCAATTGAGTGGCTGGCTCAGCCGAAAAACGATTCGACTTCCAGCACGAAGCCGCCGGGCGTGTCGAAGTAAAACGTCAGGCGGCCGTTGTTCTCGTGCGGCTCAGGAATGGTGAAGCCCGCGCCCACGAGCTGCTGGTGGACGTCGCGCACCTGCTGGGGCGTGTTCTGCATAAAGCCGATGTGAAAGACCTTGGGGTACGTCACGTCTTTGGCCTTGAAGACCGAAATCAGCGAACCGGCGTCGTCGCGCAGAAAGGCCATGCGGTCGTTCATCGGCATACCGCCGCCCGCCGGGACAAAGCCGAAGTGGTCCTGAAAGAGGGCCACCGTTGCGGGGACGTCGGTCACGCCGAGGTTAATGTGGTTGAGTTTCAAGTGTGCTCCCATGCGGTGAACATTTTGTGCAGTGAACACCAGACACTAAGCGGGCCGCGCTTCCCCCAGCACAGGCCGGAAGGCAGGCGCGGCCCAGCGAAATCAGCCGACGCTGCCTTCCATTTCCAGCTCGATCAGCCGGTTCAGCTCGACGGCGTACTCAAGCGGCAGTTCCTTGGCAATCGGCTCGATAAAACCGCGCACGATCAGCCCAGCAGCCTGATCCTTGCTCAGCCCACGGCTCTGCAAGTACAGAATCTGCTCGTCGTTGATCTTGCTGACGGTGGCCTCGTGGCCCACGCGGGCGGTCTTTTCCTCGATCTCGATGTAGGGGTAGGTGTCGGTGCGGGCTTCCTCGTCGAGCAGGAGGGCGTCGCACTCCACGTTGGTCTTGGCGTTGCGGGCACCCTCGTAAATCTTGACCAGGCCCCGGTAGCTGCTGCGGCCCGAGTCTTTGCTGATCGACTTGCTGACAATCGAGCCGCTGGTGTTGGGCGCAAAGTGAACGATCTTGCCGCCCGCGTCCTGGTGCTGCCCGCGTCCGGCCATGGCGATGCTCAGAATCTCGCCGCGTGCGCCGTCTTCGAGCAGGTAGCAGGCCGGGTACTTCATGGTGACCTTGCTGCCCAGGTTGCCGTCCACCCATTCCATCACGCCGTTGCCGTAGACGGCAGCCCGCTGCGTGACGAGGTTGTAGACGTTGTGGCTCCAGTTCTGGATGGTGGAGTAGCGGAAGCGTGCGCCTTCCTTGACCACGATCTCGATGACGCCGGAGTGGAAGCTGTCGGAGTTGTAGGCCGGGGCGGTGCAGCCCTCGATGTAGTGCGCCTGCGCGCCCTCGTCGATGATGATCAGGGTGCGCTCGAACTGGCCCGAACTCTCGGCGTTGATGCGGAAGTAGGTCTGGAGTGGGATGTCCACCTTCACGCCCTTGGGCACGTAGACGAACGACCCGCCCGACCACACCGCGCTGTTCACGGCGGCGAACTTATTGTCCTCCGGCGGAATGATGGTGGCGAAATGCTCGCGGAAGAGGTCGGGGTACTGCCGCAGGCCATCCTCGATGCTGAGGAACACCACGCCCAGCTTCTCCCACTCCTCTTTGAGGTTGTGGTAGACCATCTCGGACTCGTACTGCGCGCCCACACCGGCCAGCATCGCCCGCTCGGCTTCGGGGATGCCCAGGCGCTCAAAGGTCTTCTTCACGTCGTCAGGCACATCGTCCCAGCTCCGGGCGTTCATGCCCTCGGGCTTGATGTAGTAGTAGATCTCGTCGAGGTTGAGGCCGCTCAAATCTGCGCCCCAGGTGGGCATCGGCTTGCTGTAGAAAATATCCAGCGCCTTGAGGCGGAAGTCGAGCATCCACTGCGGCTCGTCCTTGGCCTTGCTGATCATCTCGACGACTTCGCGTGACAGGCCCCTGGGAGCCTTGAAGGCGTACTTCTCGGGGTTGCTCCAGCCGTACTCGTAGTCGGTGTTGATGTCGTTGACTTCGGGATTGATGGTCATGATTGCTCCTTCGGAGGCAAATCTGAGGGGCTAAGAGTCAAATGGTTCAGGGGCTGAAACTGGGGTCCAGGTCCTTCAGACCCCGAAGCCAGCGGCCTTCTGACACTGACACTGACGATTACGCCGTCGCCAGTTCCTTCACCCAGTCGTAGCCCTCGACGTCGAGCTTCTTGGCGAGTTCGGGGCCGCCCGACTGCACGACTTTGCCGTCCACGATGATGTGAACTTTGTCCGGCACGATGTAATCGAGCAGGCGCTGGTAGTGGGTGATGATCAAGCCGCCGAGGCCGGGGCCGCGCATGCTGTTCACGCCCCTGGCGACGATCTTGAGCGCGTCCACGTCAAGGCCCGAGTCGGTCTCGTCCATGATGATGTAGGTGGGGTCGAGCATCAGCATCTGCAAGATCTCGTTGCGCTTCTTCTCGCCGCCGGAAAAGCCCGCGTTGAGGTAGCGCTCGACGATGCTCTCGTCCCATTCCAGGGTCTTGAGGGCGGCCAGCAGCTTGCCGTAAAATTCGGTGAAGCTGACTTCCTCGCCCTCGGCCTTGCGCGCCTGCATGGCGAGGCGCAGGAAGTTGGCGATGGTCACGCCGGGAATCTCGACGGGGTACTGGAAGGCCAGGAAGACGCCCAGTCGGGCGCGCTCGTCGGGCTCCATCTCCAGAATACTCACGCCGTCCACCAGCACCTCGCCCTCAGTCACGGTGTACTCCGGGTCGCCCACGATGACCTTGGCCAGGGTGCTCTTGCCGTTGCCGTTCGGCCCCATCACGGCGTGCAGCTCGCCGCGCGGGATAATCAGGTTGATGCCCTTGAGAATCGGCAGATCGCCGACGCTGGCGTGGAGGTTGCGAATTTCGATCTGGTGGGGGCTGGAAGGGGTCGTGCTGGGCTGGGTCATGGGCGCTCCTGTGGGGCTGAAATGGACTGCTCTTAGGAATGATTCCTACTTACTGGCCCATTCTAGCGGGTCTGTCCCCCTAAAGTCGAGTGGTTTACTGCGGATTTGCTTCATCTCAAAATGAGACCGAACCACCACGCAAGATGAGCT
Organism: Deinococcus rubellus; assembly: GCF_025244745.1. Lineage (NCBI taxonomy): Bacteria > Thermotogati > Deinococcota > Deinococci > Deinococcales > Deinococcaceae > Deinococcus > Deinococcus rubellus. Next base: position 2,463,047 of record NZ_CP104213.1, on the reverse strand, counting down.
GAATAGGGAATTCTTCACGCTTGCCATAGAGGGCCATGCTAAGAGGTGGAGGGTGAATGTTCTCTCGCTGGTTCAGGCCGCCGGGCCACTGCTGTGGGTGCTGCTGGCCTTATCCCTCTACACCGTCTACCTGATCGTGCTGCGACTGCTCGAACTCTCGCGGCTGGGGCAGGACTCCTCGGCGCTGATTGAGCGCACGCGCGCCACCACTGCCGAATCGGGACCGGCGGCAGCACTCGCCGAGATCGATTATTCGGGCCTCCAGACGCCCACCGCCAACGTGCTGCGGGCGGGCTTGGCACGGGCAGACCGGGGCATCGACGCCGCTCAGGCCGCTATGAACGGCGCGATCTTGCAGGAAGATGCCCGGCTCTACGCCGGAATCAGCGCGCTCGGCACCGTGGCCCAGATCGCGCCGCTGATTGGGCTGCTCGGCACCGTCATCGGCATGGTCCGGTCATTTATCGTCTTCTCGCAGACCACCTCGCCCACGCCCGCGCAACTCGCCACCGGCATCAGCGAGGCGCTGGTCAACACGGCAGGTGGCCTGATTGTGGCGATCGTCGCCTATGTGGCCCGCAACGCCCTGCGCGCCCGCGCGGACCGCATTGCGGCAGGGGCCGAGCGGGTGCGCGAGGAACTGCCCGCCTGGCTGAGCGTGCCGATTGTGATGGCCCAGGGGCACGCCGCGCCGGTCCGGTCCGTTCAGAGCCAGGCGTCCCAGATTGCCCCGCTGGAATTCACCTTCGAGGGCAACGCCAAACCGTGAGACGCCGATTTCAGGAAGAGCAGCCGCTCACCTTCGACTTCGCGCCGATGGTGGACATCGTGCTGCTGCTGCTGATCTTCTTCTTCTTGACCAGCAACCTCAACGCCCGCCAGAACGCCCTGCCGCTCGATCTGCCGCGCGCTTCCCAGACAGTGCAGCAGACCCCCGATTTGCCAGTGGTCAGCCTGGAGAAATCCGGCAAGCTTTATCTCAACGGCAAGGAAACCACCCTGACCAAGCTGGGCGCGCAACTGAAACCCCTGCTGCGGGTCTCGGGCGGCGTGGTGGGTCTGCGCGCCGACGAGAAGGGCAATTACGGCGGCGTGGTGCAGGTGATGGACGTCATCAAGAAAGCGGGCGGCGAGCGATTGGCGCTGGGCACCCGTAGCGGGAGCAAGTAACGCCGTGAAGACGACTGCGCCTTTCTCTTGCGCCCCGGTCCGCTTCAGGAGTCTGCTGTGACTGTCTCGCTGCCGCCCCAGGGCAACCCAGGCAACCCAAATCGGGGCAACCCGTCCCAGGGAAATTCGGGCAATGCCGACCGGGCGCGGGCGCTGGGCGTCACGCTGATCGTCCACGCGGCCCTGCTGCTGGGTATTCTGGCGCTGCGGCCCAGCGCGCCCAGCCGCCTGCCGAGTCCTGCCGACCTCAGCCGCGCGCCGCTGGAAGTGGTGACGCTCGCGCCGGAAGTGCTGGCCGCGACACCCACCCAGCCGGTGGCCCCGCCTGCCGTGCCGCCCAAAGTTCAGCCCGTCAAGCCGCCCGCTGTGCCGAAGGTGCCGCTCAAGACCCAGGTGCTGCCGCCCGAAACACCCAAACCCCCGCCGAAAGTGACGCCCCCGAAAGTGGAGCCGGTCAAGGTGACGCCCACGCCTGCCGTTCCCAAACCTGCCTTGCCCAGTCCCACCACGCCGCCCAAGGTGGCCCTGCAGCGCTCGGCCCAGCCGCAGACTGCCGCCCCCAGGGTGCCGGTGGCCCCCACGCCCGCCCCCACCCCTTCCGAGACGGCCCGCAGCGCGCCCACCCGGACGCCGAATCCGGCCACCCCCACCCAGCCCGAAACGGCCCAGACGCAACCCACCCAGACGCAACCTACCCAGTCGACTCAGCCGCCGCCGACCCCCACCCCAGCCCCGCCCAGCGAGACGCCCGCGCCGCAGGCCCAGCTCACCCCGCCCAGCCCCGTGCCGTCCAGCGAGACACCCCAGGCGGCTCCCACGCCCCAGGCCACCCTGACTGAACCGGCCCGCGCGCCCACCGATCAGCCGACGTCCACGCCGACGCCGATGCCAACCGCCACGCCGGTCACGGCCCAGCCTGCCCAGGTGGAGACGCCCATTGCCGCCGCGCCCACCAGTCGCCAGCAGCAAGCCAACGCTGCCGCCCCGGACACGCCCGCTCCGGCGATTCCCACGCCGCCTGCTGCGCCCGCCCCCGATCCGTCGCCGATCACATCGCTGCCCCGGCGAGAGGACGCCGCCGCGCCCAGTCAGCAGTCCGAATCGGCGCGCGGCGGCGGCGCGGCGGGCGACCCCGGCGCTCAGGCGGCTCCGGCCCGCAGCACGGCCAGCGCTGCCAACACGCCGGCCAACGCGGCCAGCAGTGAGGTCGCCCAGGCGGCCCCCAGACCGGGTCCGGCAGCCACGGCTGCGCCCGCTCCCGCCGCCCCGGTGTCGCCGCGTCCGGAAATATCGGCCAGCGACATTCCTGCCGCCCCGGCCCGCAACACCAGCCCGGTAGCGACCCGGCCCAGCGAAACACCTTCCCAGAGTCCAGCCCCGTCGCGCGGCAGCAGTGGGGGAGAAGCCGCTTCTGCTCCGGCGGCTGAGATCGCCGCCCGGCCCCGGGGCAACGCCAGCGACCCGGCGGGCAGCCAGGCCATCCCCGAAGCGACCCGGCCCACCGGCGGCAGCAGCCGGGGAGCCGCAAGCGGTGGTAACCCGGCCATAGCCCGTCCAGCGGCGGGAGCGGGGGCCAGTGCAGGCGAAGCCGGGAAGGGCGAGGCAGCCACGCCCGCCGGGGGCAGCGGCGCGGGCACGGCCAACACTCCCGGTGCGGACAGTGCGGCCCCGGTGCGCGGTACGCCTGGCAGCAACGGCGTGAGCGCTGATGCCCCCGCCGCGCCGCGCGAATCGGCAGGCGGCAGCACGGGCAGCGGAGCAGGTGGCAGCCCCGCCGTGGGCGAGGTGGCGGGCCGTCCGGCAGGCAGCGGCGGGGGGCGCACCGGGGCCCTGCCGCCGCAGGGTGAGGCCCTGGGCCGTCAGACCGGCGGCACCCCCGGCGCGGCTGGCGGTTCCGGCTCCGGTGAAACTGCGGGCCTCAGCGGCGGCGGGGCCAGGGCCACCGGGGCGGGCGGCGCGGGTGCGGGCAGCGAGAACAAGGCGCTGCTGTGCACCGTCGCCATCGACGTGCGTGGCCTCGATCCGCGCTTCGAGCGGGCGCAGACCAGCTTCGTGTTCGACAGCTCCGGCAACCAGCTCTGGCCCGACGCCGCCCTGATCAAAGGCGTCAGCTCGCAGATCGTCAACGAGGGCAACCTGCACACCTACATCACCACCGAGGGTGAGCTAAGCCAGTTTCAGAACGTGACCCGCATCAAGGCGGCCAGGGTGCAGGCCACCAAGTTCTCGCCCAACAGCACCTACATCACCGACTCGGTCCTCGACGCGGCGGGTGCGGCGGCGTTTCGGGCTGCCGGTCAGGCCTGCCGTCTGGTCTACCTCAAGAGTTGACCTTGCCCGGCATTTCAGCCCACGTCAGTTCTGCGTCATTTGCAGGCATTAGATATCAAGTCAGTACAACGTTCAGCACGTCACAGTGAGGTTCTCCATGCGAAAAACGTCAATCGGTCTGGTTCTTCTCACCGCCCTTACCTCCGGCCCGGCGCTGGCCTGGGTGCCCAAGCTCGAAGATCAGAGCGCCAAAACCGTCATCGACAGCGCGTATGGCCGCCGGGCCGCCGTGCCCACCTTCTACACCCTTGATCTGAGTGTGGACGGCGGCAAGTTCAAAGCGCCGGACGGCAGCGTCAAGGTCTTCGACGGTGGCGACGCCTGCCTCACCAGCTGGCTGAGCGCGCCGGGCGATTACAGCCAGGGCAGCCGGATAGCCAGCCTAACCCTCAGCGGCCAGGCCGATCAGCTGCTCTATCAGGCCCAGGACGCCCGCGACAACTTCAAGAACCTGAATGCCGCCGACGCTCTCAAAGCCTTCGGGGCCGGGTATCTGCCGAGCGCTGACAACGGCTACGGTTCAAAAATCGTAGCGACGCCTGCCGGGGCCACGACACCGCCCGCGCAAAGTGGCTCGCCTGCCCTGCCCGACGGGCAACTCCGCATTGACATCGCCGTGAAGGGCCTGAGTGACCTGCAACAGCGCAGCGCCTATCAGGTGCGTCTCAAGGGGCCGGACGGCAAGCTGCTCGCGCCCACCCGCTTCAGCTTCGTCAACGACTGGAAGGTCGGGGACGGCGGCAAGCAGGCCGGAACGCTGGTGTACTACTTCGAGCCGCTTAAGGCGGGCCTCAACGCCAACGACAAGATCGACCTGCTGCTCCGCAACGAGCAGGGCAGCTGCGCCTACGACTTTATTCTGGACCTGAGCAAGTTTAACTGAGTCTTTTTTGATCCCTGGCAGCCGCCGATTGAGTTCGGGCGGCTGTTTTTTGTGGACTGATGCCAGGTGCAGGAGTGAGAAGGATATTTTTGAAGTCCTCTCCAAACCGCTGACGGTCTGAGAAAGCAGCATGGATTGGGCTTTCCCTCCTATTGAGGGGAGGGGGTGGGTGAGCGCAGCAAATGTCTTCATGACTGTGAATTACAAATGACCCACCGGGTTTCGTTGGCGCGGCTTGAGCTTCGCTTCAGCTCCCCGACCCGGCCCCGGCGCAGAGTAGAGCGCATGAAGGCGAGCAGATGAAGGTGTATATCGGCACCGGCGGCTACACCAACGACGACTGGATCGGTGAGGACCTGCTGTACCCACCCGGCACCAAACAGACGGAGTTTCTGAGCCTGTACGCCCAGCATTTCGATGCTGTGGAACTCAACAGCAGTTTCTACGGCATTCCCGGCCTCAAAGCCTTCGAGGGCATGGTACGCAAATCGGCGGGGCGTACCCGCTTCGCCGTCAAGCTCAACAAGGTGTTTACCCACGAGCGCAACCCCCAGGACAGCGACTTCGACCGGATGCTGCAAAGCCCCCAGCCGCTGCGCGAGGCCGGGATGATGGGGCCGTATCTGGCGCAGTTTCCATACAGCTTTCACCGCACGCCGGGCAACCGCACCTACCTGCGCGAGCTGGCCGAGCGCTTCGCCGGGCACGAGCTGGCTGTGGAGTTTCGCAATCAGGGCTGGGACAGGCCCGAGGTGCGAGACGGCCTGCGGGAGTTCGGCCTGATCTGGGTCAGTCCTGATTACCCGCCGGTCGCAGGCGTTCCGGAGCCGGCCCTGCACATCACGGCTCCGGTGGCTTACCTGCGGCTGCATGGGCGCAACAGCGGCAACTGGTGGAGCGGGGAGAGCGCCGCCGAGCGCCACGACTACCGCTATCACCAGGCCGAGATGGACGAGTGGGCCGACAAGATTGCCTTCGTGGACGGCGAGGTGGACGAGGTCTACGTGTTTTTTGAGAACACCACCAAGGGGCACGCCCTCAAAAATATTCCAATGTTGCGTCAGGCCCTCAACGCACGCGGCGTTCCGGTCAGTGCGCCGCAGCCAAGTTCACAGCCGCTCTCGGGCGACCTGCTTTAAGTACAACCAGACTGCCGTTTCGGGATTCCGCGAAACGCGCTCCATCCCTATGCTCTCGTCTGGCCGTACTTTTTCACTTTCTCGCTCCGCCCGGTTTACCCAATGGTAAACGTTGTTGCATTTGGATGCGGCCAGCAGCTTCACCGATTGCCTGTCTGGCCTGAAGTGAGCGTTCACCGTCATGCTCATGTTTGCTGGAACTGATCACCCGTCAATCTGCAGAAAGAAACGTTTCAGACGTGGTTTTTCTCATTGGCCGGTGCGCTGCTGGTTCCACCGACGTTCAGACCATGAGAGTCAGATTGATGTCCGCTGGGTTTCGTGACAGGAGCCGAGCCAGTACGGTGGACTTGTTCGCGCCAGGGCAAAACCCTGGTAACACCATGTCGGACACTTCATATTTTGAGCAGTTAATCAGGGGAGACATTACATGACCAATCGTGACTTTTTATCGCACCGACTGAGCTGGCCCGGCATCTTCGCCGGTCTGGCCGTGGGCCTGGTGGTTCAGCTCACCCTTATTGCGCTGGGTACGGCCATCACCGCCCTCACCGGCATTACCCTGTCGGGCGTCGGCATTGCCGCCATCATCTGGCTGGCCATCAGCGTACTGATTGCCGCCTACGCCGCCGGTCTGGTCGCTGTGCGTTCCAGTGCGCCGTCCACCGTGGAGGGCACGCCAGGCATCGCGTCCATGACCAAAGACGACGCCACCCTGACTGGCCTGGTCACCGGCAGCCTGCTGGTGCTGCTCGGCACCCTGCTCGGCTACAACGCCCTGAGCAGCGCGACGGGCGCGGCCACCAGTGCGCTGGGGAGCCTCGCCAGCGGCATTCCGGCCCTGGCCGGGGCCGCCACGGCGGGCGCGCAGCAGGCGGCCCAGACCCCGCAGGGCCAGGACATCGTCGCGGGCTTCGGCCAGCAGGACGTGGAAAACCTGATCGCCCAGGCCAGCCCCACCCTCAACCAGCAGCAGGTGAGTGCGGCGGGCAACGTGGTGACGGGCATCGTGCGCCGCGCCGCCAATGACCTGGGCGATTTGACCAGCGTCAACAACGTCGGTGATTTCGTCACGAAGCGTGTGGACAACATCAAGAAGGCGTTGACCGGCGATCAGTTCGTGACCCGTCTGGAGCGTCAGGGGCTGACCCAGCCGCAGGCCACCGAGGTGCAGACCTCAATCAACCAGGGCATTGACGCGGCCCAGAAGCAGGCTGCCGCCACCGCCGCCGCCACCGAGCGCATCGCCCGCAGCACCGCCAACACGGCGGGCTGGGGCTGGCTGCTGGCTGCGGGTCTGACCCTGCTGCTGGCCATCACCGGAGCGCGCAACGCCGCCAGCGGTGGCCGCACCGTGACCCCCGAGGTTGGCCGCCGCTAACCCCAGACCCCTTCCTCTCTCAGCGCAGGCTTTCGGGTCTGCGCTTTTTGCTGGCTTGATCTGTTGACCTGTTGGCTTTCTGGGGTTCCTTCACCGCACAATGGCGGCATGAGACGCAACATCGGTGGCACTTCACCCTGGGAAGCGCGGGTGGGCTACTCGCGGGCCGTGCGGGTGGGCCAGCACGTCAGTGTGGCCGGAACCACCGCGACGGTGGGCGGCGAAGTCGTTCATGTGGGCGATCCGGCAGGTCAGACCCGCGTGATTCTGGAGATTATTCGGGCCGCGCTGGCGGAAGCTGGGGCCAGCCTCGACGACGTGGTGCGCACCCGCCTGTATGTCACCGATATTGCCCACTGGGAGGAGGTTGGTCAGGTTCACGCCGAGGTCTTCGGGCAGATCCGCCCCGCCGCGACGCTAGTGCAGGTGGCGGCTTTGATCGATCCCCGCCACCTGATCGAGATTGAGGCCGACGCCATCGTGGCGAGCGCTGTGGAGCGCAGGTGAGTGCTCGCCTGGGCCTGGGGCTGGCGGCGCTGGGGCGGCCCGGCTACATCAACCTGGGCCACGCCGAAGACCTGGGGCCAGAAAACGGTGTGGCCGATCTGCGTGCCCGCAGCCATGTCCTGCTTGACGCTGCCTGGGACGCCGGGCTGCGCTGGTTTGATGCGGCCCGCTCGTACGGCCTGGCCGAGCAGTTTCTGGGCGAATGGCTGGCCCGCCACCCCGAGCGCCGCCAGCAACTGATTGTCAGTTCCAAATGGGGCTATACCTATGTGGCCGACTGGCGCAGCGACGCCGAGCAGCACGAGGTCAAGGACCACTCGCCTGGCACCTTCGAGCGGCAATGGCCCGAGACGCTGGCGGCGCTGGGCAGCCCGCCGGATCTCTACCTGATTCACAGCGTCACGCCGGACAGCCCGGCCCTCGGCGACGCGGCATTGCTGGCCCGGCTGGACGTGCTGGCCGAACGCGGCGTGACGGTGGGGTTGTCGGTCAGCGGTTCCCGGCAGGCCGACACCATTCGCGCCGCGCTGGCGCTGGGCTGGCCTTTCGCAGCAGTGCAGGCCACCTGGAACGTGCTGGAACCCTCCGCCGGGGAAACGTTGGCCGAGGCCAAAGCCGCCGGGTGGCAGGTCATCGTCAAGGAAGCGCTGGCCAATGGGCGGCTGACCGCGCGCGGCGATGTTCCTGGCTTGAATGCCCTGAGTGCCGAATCCGAGGTCGCCCCCGACGCGCTGGCGCTGGCCGCTGCCCTGGTTCAGCCCTGGGCCGACGTGATACTCAGCGGTGCGAGCACCCGCGCCCAGCTGGAGAGCAACCTGGGAGCGGCCCATCTGGTGGGTGCTGATCTGACCGGGCTGGCTGGGCTGGCCGAATCGCCCGAACACTACTGGCATACCCGCGCCGGGCTGGCCTGGAATTGACACTCCTGGGCACTTTCTCTATACTCCCTGAGCCTGACTTTTGAGGGAAGGCCAGTGTAGCTCAGTGGTAGAGCAGCTGATTCGTAATCAGCAGGTCATCGGTTCAAGTCCGATCTCTGGCTCCAAGAAAAAGCCCCGCCCAGCGCGGGGTTTTTCTTTTGAGAGAATGGGCAGTTTCGCTCCCGACAGCCCATCTTACACACGTTTGGCTCATGCTGTGTTCCGGGGAGCTGGATGGAGAAGTAAGGTGAGCAAAGGACCGAGGATTGATTGGCCACGGCGACGAAGGTTGTGCATGGTTTGGAAGAGGCCAAGATCGAAGTAAGCTCCACACGCCCTCAGGGGTGTTGACGTGGACTTCGCTTACGCCGTATCCGGCTGCATCTCTGGCAAATTCACCGTCACCTTGGTTCACAGTGACGTGGACATAGACCCATTCCAGCCACCAGGATGGTGAGCTTGTTGGACTGGGCCTGAGCGGGGCCAGGGGCGAGCAGAGTCAGGAACAGCGCGGCCAGAATCAGTTTTTTGGACATCAAGGACTCCTTGAACGCCCCAGCGCAGGTGTCTGGAAAGGGAGGGCGGCTCGGTCAGGAGTGGGTCGGATTGTTTGACGCCCTCACCTTGAGGTGGAATGCCGAAATTGCCCAGTATTTGTTCATTGCTTGCATAGGCGAGAAAAATTAACGAAAAAAGCCGGAACCACCCGTTCAAGGTGGTTCCGCCTGCGCTCAGAATGTCTAGTGCTTCAGGTCAACCACCAGAATGGAGCGGTAGTTGGCGCTGTCTGTTGGTTGGAAGGTCACGGCGGGAGTGCCGATAGCGTTGCTGGCTCCAGTCTTGGCGATCGGCGACCCGGTGCGGTAACCGCTAAAGATCAGGCGGGCGCTGCCGTCTTCCTTGGCGATCACGTTGGGCGCGTATACCCGGCCCGAGTAGTTGGCGGCAGGCGAGGCAGCGGGGTAGCTGTAATCGACCTGCACCAGCGGATTCTGGGCCCCCTGATCTACCGTCCAGCTCACGGCGTCTTTAGAGTGGGCGTAACCGATGAAATGGTAGGCGTCCGAGTCGCCGTCCTGACAGTTACCGCCCGAGAAGAACAGGCCATAGCTGCCGTCCTGATAACGCAGCAAGGTGCCGCGCGGCCCCACGAAGCGGAACCCGTCAGTGGCGTTGTCGTCGGGATTGTTCAGCCCGTTGACGGCTCCCAGATCGGTGAAGGTCAGACCGTCGCTGGTGCTGGCCAGGCGCAACTCGGTGCGGTCGTGGTTGGCTTTTTTGCCAGCCAGGGTCTTGGATTGGGCATCCGTGCAGAGGCTGGCCGGATTGAGTCCGGCAGCGGGTGCCGCCGCACTCCCCTTGAGCTTCTTGAGATACATCACCTTGAGCGGGTCGGCAGCGCTCAGGCCCGTGCCCGGCACCGCGCCGAGAATGCCGTCGGGGTTTTGCAGGCCGCTGGTTTGCTGGAGACCGGCGGGCACCGGAGCCGCGTCACTGACCGGCTGGCTGTCTGGCAAGGATGCCGCACCGCTGACCACGTCATGCACCAGCAGGCCGCCGGTATCCACGACGCTGGACTGGCGGTCAAGTGTGTACAGGTAGGTTCTCGGGCCGCTGGCCGCGTTGATCTTGAGCACCACCGGGTGGCCCTGGCCGTCGTCGTCGCCCAGCGGCGTGGCGCTGTCTGCCGGACACTGACCCGCGTGGAGTCTCAGCTTGCTGGCGTCCGCCGTCCAGGTGAGGCCGCCGTCGCTGCTGGCCGCGTGAATGACCGCCTCGTCCTGATCCTTGACCCGGTAGTCGAAGTAGCCTGTCAGGTTCTGGCCCTGACCCTGAATGAACGGAAAATAGTACGGCTGCATCGGGTGCAGGGCGGTATTGACGCTGAGCTGCCCGCCCATGCAGTACCCGCTGAGCGGCGCAGCGAGGGTGGCCGCGCCCTGCGCCAGCGTCCAGGGACCGTTGCTGATCTGGGCCACCCGCACCGCGCCGCTGGGCGTCCAAGTTCCACTGGCGAGCTGGACACTTCCGGCAGGTGGCGTGGTCGTCGGTGTTGTGGGTGAGGTTGGGTTGCTGGCGGAGAGAGAATTGCAGGCGCTGATCAGCAGGGCGGCAAGGGCCAGCAACAGATATTTGGTCATGGCAACAGGTCCTTTTTCAACAGAGAGGGTTCGTTGATTATTTGAGCGGCAAGGCAGCGGTATGTTCCTGCACCACGGCCTGGAGGGCTTGTGGACTGAGGCCAAGGGCCTGCAAGACTGTGGGGGCCACCTGGGTGGTGCTGACCGGCGTGCTGATGGTGGCCTGGCTCAGGTTGGGCGCACTGACGAGCAGTGCCACGTGGGTGTCGTCCTCGGAGAAGCCGCCGTGCTCAGCGGTTTTGGTGGCCGAGGGCTTGGTGTAGATCACGCCCAGGCGCGGAACGACGATCAGATCTGGCACGCGCGGGTCCTTGGCCGGATCGCCGAACATCGCCTGGAGCGCCTGGCCGACCAGCACGTGGTCAATGCCCAGGGTGTCTTTCTGGGTATTGAGGGCGTCGGCCACTGCCTGAGCGTTGCCGCCCTTGAGCCACACCAGACCCACCGTATCGGTGGTGAGCTGCGCCAGCGTCCCTGGTTTGGTCGCCGCCGCAATGGCCGAGGCCAGTGCTTTGCTGTCCACGATCCGCCGCAATGCCGGATCAATCGGGGACTGCCCATGTTTGGCCGTCACCACGATCAGGGTGCTACCGGCCAGATGGTGCGCTTTAAGGGACGCTTCCATCTGGCCCAGCGAGGTGTCCACGAAATCCAGCGCCGCTGCCACATCGGGGGTCGGGGTGGCCGCCGCGTCGAGGTAGCCTTTGGTCTTCTGGGCCACGCTGAGCGCCTGAAAGTTCATACCCAGTATGGCGGGCACACTGGCGGCCTTACCGGTGCTGCTCAGGCCGCCCAGCTCGTTCAGCACGGCCTTGACCTTGAGGGCGTCGTAGGCGGCAGTCTGGCCTTCGCTGTCGGTCACGCCGCCCGCATTGATTTCTGGCGTGTAGAGGTCGTCCACCCCTGTGCCGCTGGGGCCGTTGACCAGATCGTAGGCCGGGTGCTTGTCGGCCCAGGCGGTATTCAGGCCCGCTGCGCGCGCCACCTCGAAGATGGTGTTGACGCGCAGGGCGCTGTGTGGGTAGACCGGTGAGCAGTTGTGGGCCGGATCGCGCGGCAGCTTGGCCGGGTCAATCCCGCCGCCGCTGCCGAGCGCGTCGGGGTTGCGGTCGATGCTCTCGTCGTAGACCAACTCGGTGCCGGGCGTCTGGCAATCGCTGCCGGGCGCGGCCAGAGTGCGGTCATAGCTGTCGTCGTAGTAGACGCCGGTGCTTTTGGGTGTGCCGCCCGTGACGAGCGCCAGCAAGCCGGGAAACGAGTCGGCAGGGGCAGGAGAGTGCGCCGCCGTGAACGTCAGCCCGTGCGCCGAGAGCTGCGCCAGGCTGGAGGTCAGGTGGGTCTGCACGTAGCGGCTCAAATCCTGCTGGTGCAGGCCATCGACGCTGATCAGCAGGACATGCTGGTAAGAGGGGGACTGTGCCGCTGGAGGTTGTGCCGCTGAAGTCTGGGCCAACGCCGCGCCGACCAGGCCGAGGGACAGGCCCGCGCCCAGCATCACTGCTCTGGTAAGTTTCACGCGGCAAACTTAGGCTTGACATGTCAGCGCGATGTCTAGAGCATTTGCCATAATAAATTCGTGAATACAGCCGGGGTACGTGGGTACAGCTTGGAGCTTCGGACTCGGATTGTCGCGCTGGTCCTGGGCGGCGCTTCGCCGAACGAAGCGGCAAAGCACTTTTCTGTGCATGTCGACACGGTCAAAAGCTATCTGGAGCGGCATCGCCAGAACACTCTGCACGTCGTGGCTCGGCCGACGGGTCGTCACCGCACGGTGACGACCCACCATGAGCAACAGCTCTTAGCGCAGCTTGAAACACACCAAGACGCGACCCTGCAAGAGCACGCGGACCTGCTGGAAGCCGCCACCGGGCTGAGGGTCAGTTTCAAAACAGTCGACCGGGTGTTTCGCCGTCACAAGATCACCCATAAAAAAAACGCTGGTCGCCAGAGAACGCTGTGAGGAACGACGTAAGCAGTTCCTCAATGACCTTGCACCCTATCTCCAACGTCCTGAGCGTCTGGTGTTTCTCGACGAGAGCGGCTTTCACATCGCGATGACGCGGAGGTATGGGCGTGCCCCCAGCCATGAGCGTGCCGTTGATCAAGTGCCGAGAAATCATGGGCGAAATCAAACCTTGATCTGCGCACTGAGCTTGGCCGGGCCGCAAGCCGCCATCGTGATCGATGGCGCTTTGGATGGGGCAACGTTCGAGTGGTACGTCAGAGACATCCTCTGCCCCACACTTCAAAAGGGACAGGTCGTGGTGCTGGACAACCTCTCCTCGCACCACCGAGCGTCCATTCGGACGCTCATCGAAGCCCAGGGCTGCGAGATGCTGTTCACCTCACCGTACAGTCCAGATTTCAACCCGATTGAGCTGATGTTCTCCAAAATGAAAGCCCTGGTGCGCGGTGGTGCCTGGCGGGTCGTCCAAGATCTTCTCAACGCCATTGGCAACGCCCTGGACGCCGTGAAGCGGTTAGAGATCGAACACTGGTTTAAACACGCCCATCCCCAGATTCTATTGTGACAAATGCTCTAGGCCGCGTCAGCCGACGGTATAACCTTGCTGGAACCTGTACAGAAGGAGCTGTGAGGGTGCTGAACTGGGAAAGGGCCACCCCAACCGGCAGCCCCTCGTCGCTGTGCTCACCTCGCTCTGGTCACGACGCCCGCAGCACTTCCGTCATCCGCCGCGCCGAGGCCGCCCGTGCCCAGCGCAGTGCCAGCCAGGTACTCAGGCCCGCCGAGATCAGCAGTGCCGTGAGGTACGCCCAGGGGAGCAGTAAGACTTCCGGCGGCGGATCGAAGACGCCCTGAAGCAGCTTGATCAACGTTTGCGCCACGCCGAGTCCCAGCACCAGCCCGAACGTCCCACCCAGGCCGACGACGACCAGCGCTTCACCCGACAAAAACGCGCCGAGCTGCGACGCCTTCGCGCCGAGGGCACTCAGCACGGTGAAGGTGCGCCGCCGCTCACTGAGGCCCAGTGCCAGTACCAGGCCGGTAGAGGCGGCCAGCAGGAGGGCCGCGAAGGCCAGTTCTATTCTCGACAGGCCCGCCAGATTCACAGCCGTCAGACCTGAGGCGATCTTGCCGCGCACCGCCGCCAGATCAGTGACCTGAATGCCGGGCACGCCGCTGAGCAGTTGCTGTGCTCCACTGACCACCGTTTGCGGATTGCCACTGATTTGAAGTAAGGCGACTTCCGCCACCGGATTGCCGGTCATCTGCGCCACGTAGCTGGCATTGGCGACCAGAAACGAATCCTTGGGGGCGGTGGGAAACTCACGCACCACGCCCGCCAAACTGAACGGCACCACGCTGTATTGATGCGTTTTGGCATTCAGCAGGCGCAGCTTGAGGGTGTCGCCCAGCGAGAGCTGATAGTCGTTGACCGTTTCCTGCGAGACGAAAATGGCGTTCGGGGTGGACTTGAGCTTGTCCAGCGCCTGCGTGGCCGTGATGTCCTTGAAATAGCTGTCAGCGAGGCGACTGACATCGGTGAAGTGGGCCGCATCAATGCCGTAGATGTCCTGCAAGTCCGCGCCCACGTAAGCGAAACGGTGAATCAGCGGCTGGGTCTTGACCACGCCCGGCAGTTTTTGCAAGTCGGCCAGATGTGGCCCTGCAGGGTTGTTGGCGTTGCCCGTCACGGTCACGTCCGATCCGTTGGTCAGCACCGCGTCCACCCGCGCTTGATCGTTGTAGGTGGCGTTGAAGATGGATGTGGAGACTGCGAACGCGCCTGCCAGCGACACCAGCGCTGCGCCACGTAGCAGCAGGGGCCGCTGACGTTCCAGTGCTGAGGCGACGGTGGCCGAGAGATTGCCGCCGAATGGCCGCAGCAGACCCGTCAGGCGGCCTTTTCCCAGCAGCCAACCCAGCAGGCGCAAGCCCAGTAAGGTTCCGCCCAGCCACAGGGCCAGCGGAGCCACGAAGGCTTCGAGTTGAATGCTGGCCTTGGTGACGCCCTCGGGAGCCAGCACCAGTTGATAACCGCCCGCCGCGCTGCGCCAGAACTCGGCGGCGGCGACGACCAGCAAGATCAAGTCAAGATACAGGCGCTGCCACAACGGAACGCCAACCCGACCCACCGCCTGCCGTTGGGCCGCCACGGTGGACGAGCGCACCGCGCGGTAAGTCGGCAGCAGCACTGCCAAGAGCGCCAGCGACAATCCTGCCAGCACCGGCAGCAGGTACGCCAGCCAACCACCTGACAACCCGCCGGTGAGCAGCGGCGAGAGGGCCACAAACAATCCCAGTCCCAAGACTGTGCCCACCAAGCCCACTGTCAGCGCTTCCGCCGCGCCGAGCTGCACGATCAGGCGCTCAGATGCGCCGCGTACCCGAAGGAGGGCCGCTTCATGTTGCCGCTGCGCTGCGCTCGCGCCCGCCACACTGAGGGTCAAGGTCGCGGCCAGGATCGCGCCGGGCAGCCCCAGAAACAAGAACAGCGCCTGGGCGTAGAGGGCATTTTCACGCGCTCCGTCCAGGGTGACGCCCAGCGTGTCGCCGACCACCGCGCCGCCGGACAGCCGCGCCTCCACGTTGTTGGCGAGTGAGCCGACCAGCGCGAAGGCCAGGCCCGGATCGCTGGGCAAGACGGTCGCCAGCCGGACGTGAAGCTCGGTCTTGACCGTGTCGGGCCGCGCCAGACGCTGCGGCGCAAAGAGTTGGTCAAATTGAGCCTGAGGCAGCAGCAGCACGTTATCCGGCGGAGCCTGCGGCGCAAGGCCCTTGGGTGCGCCCACCGCCTGAAACAGCGAATCGGCCTGCGGTAAATCCACCACACCCGCCACCGTCACCGGCACACTGGCAGCTCCGTATCGCCCCACGTTGATAATGTCGCCCACCGCCGCGTGCAGGTTGGCCGCCGTCTGCTGCGAGATCACCACGCCGTCTGCTGATCCGATCAGCGGGCGAATCTCGGAAGGAAAGGCCGCGCGGTAACCGTCTGGAAGGCCCAGCACCTTGCCTGCGCCCGTCGTTTGCACCGTGCCGCCGGTGCGTGAGGTGAAGCTGGCCACGTCGGCGTACTCCACGGGCAGCAAAGTCTTGACGGCGGTGGCGGCTTTGATGGCCTGCTCGGCGGCGGCGGGCGTGGTGTTCTGGCCCAGCAGGACCTGCCAGTCGACCGGCACCGAGGCGGCGGCGCGGCGGGTCATGTTGGCGTTGCCGGACGCGATGAAGCTCAGCAGCAGCGCCAGAAACGCCACCGTGAGCATGATGCCGGTGGCTGCGCCCCACAGTCTCAGGGGCCGTTCTCTCCGCAGGCCGCGCAACCATAAACTGATCATGGGAGTTCCTCCAGAATGCCGTCTTTCATGCGCCAGACGGTCTTCAGGCGGCGGGCCACCGTTTCGTCATGGGTGGCCATTACCAGCGCCGTGTCAGGGCCGAGAGCGGCAAGCAGCACGTCCATTAAATGCTGGGCGGTCTGCGAGTCGAGCTGCCCGGTGGGTTCGTCGGCCAGAATCAGTTGCGGGTTGGTCACCAGGGCGCGGGCCACCGCCACCCGCTGCGCCTGCCCGCCGGAGAGTTCTTCGGGTAACTGCTGCGCAACCGACAGGAGATCCAGTGTCTCCAGGGCGTCGGCGGCCCGTTGGCGGGCGTCATCCGGGGCCGCACCGAGCAGCAGCAGTGGCAAGGCCACGTTTTCCAGCGCCGTGAGCGGAGGCATCAAGCTCTGCGCCTGAAACACGAACGCCACTTTGCTGGGCCGCAGATCAGCAGAATCACCCAGCGCGGGCCAGCTCAGTTCGCCGCCCGTTGGCTGATCCAGGCCGCCCAGCAGATGCAGCAGGGTACTCTTGCCGCTGCCGGACAATCCCAGCAGGGCAATGCTGTCGCCGGGGAAAATGCGGAGGCTGGCTCGCTTGAGGGCCGCCACGTTGCCGTATTCGCGGCTGAGATTCTGGGCCATCACCAGCGCGACTTCGCCCCGGCGCGTTTCAGCGGCTTGGGGCCAGACCTGCGCGGATTCAAAGGTCAGGCGCTCGATTCGTTCAGACTCAGGCATCTTGCCACCGCCCGTCTTGAATCCGCAGCACCCGGTCGGCTTGCTCGGCCAGTCTGGGACTGTGGGTGGCGATCACCGCAGCGCTCTGATTTCGACGAACAAAGTCCTTGATCACCGCGATCACCTGCTGCTCGGTCTGGGCATCCACCTCAGCCGTGGGTTCGTCGGCCAGCAGCACGCGGGGGTGGTGGGCCAGTGCAGCAGCTAGTGAAGCGCGGGCCGTTTCGCCGCCGGAAAGCTGCGCGGGAAAAGCATGTAAGCGCTCGGCGAGGCCCAACTGAGTCAGAAGTTTGATGGCCCCGTCTTCGTCCGGCTTACCGTTCAAGCGGCCTGTCAGCGTCACGTTGTCCAGCACATTCAGATGAGCGATGAGATTGCCGCCCTGAAGCATCACGCCCAGATGCTCGGCCCTGAGCGCCGCCCGTACCCGTTCGGGTTGGCGCGATAAAGTTCGCCCATTGACGCTCACCACGCCGCCGTCGGGATCGTCCAGGCCCGCCAGACACGCCAGCAAGGTGCTTTTGCCGCTGCCAGATTTGCCGAGGAGCACCGTCAGCTCGCCGGGCCGCACGTCTAGACTCACGCCCCTCAGGGCGCGGGTTTCCTCGTCACCCACATGGTAGAAGCGGTAGAGATCGGCGGCTTCCATGACGCTCACTTCCACCTTAAGGAGCGCGACATCTGCCGCCAGGCGTCCACGTTGTCCGACCCCTTGGGCGCGGAGAAGCGCAACTGAACTTGCTGCCCGGCGTGATTGAGAACGTACAGATCGTTTTCCAGGAGCGCCGCCTTGCCGGTCACGGCGTTGGGCGCGGACAGGGAATCAAAGCTGGCGAGAATGGCTGGCCCCGCCGGAAGCTTGAGCGCCTTGACCATATTGATCTTGACACCAGACTCCGTGCTCGCCAGCGCCTTGAGGGTGTCCGCGCGGACGCTGCTGACACTGGGCGCGGCCTTGCTGGGCGTCACCGTCACCTTAACCTCACCAAGTTTGGAGAGAAACGACACGTCACTGCCGTTGACGGTGCGTGCCCAACCTTCGGGCGCGTCAACGGTGTAATTGCCCACCGTATTGTGGTACGGCACGAACGCCTGATTGTCGGGAATATCGCCCACCGGATGCACTTCTGGAGCCATCTGCGAGGTGGGTGAGGCGGTAGGCGTCTGGGCAAAGGCGAAGCTGCCCACCAGAGCGGCTGAAATGAAGACGTGTTTGAACGGGTTGAATTTGAACATAGTTGACCTCCGTGGCTCCGAAGGTAGGCCAGGGCGGTATAACCCCGGTATAATGACAATTCAGTTTGAATCTGATAAAGGACAGCGGCAACAATAGAGAGCCAAAGATCTGGCGAATTCAACTTCAACGAGACGTTATGTCAACTTTTTAGATTGATATTATCGAAAAGTCGACAAACCGGCTTCGGTTTGATTTCTAACGTCTTCTCCTCTACCTCGCCTCAAGCTTGAGTTTATTGGAAGATCAATGACCGAAGCGCCCCCTTCGCTGCCTGAGCCTGAACGCCGTGAACAAAAACATAACCTGCTCAAAGCCCTCGGACCTGGCCTTATCACTGGGGCCAGCGACGACGATCCGAGCGGCATTGCCACCTACTCGCAGGTCGGGGCGCAGTTCGGCTACGGCCTGCTGTGGGCGATGCTCTTTTCTTACCCTCTGATGGCCACCATTCAGGAAATCAGTGGCCGCCTGGGCCGCGTGACCGGACACGGCATCGCCGGAAACATGCGCCGCGCTTACGCGCCGGTGTGGCTGTGGCTTGTCACGGCGCTGCTGATTATCGCCAACGTCATCAATCTGGGGGCCGATATCGGCGCAATGGGCGAAGCGGTGCGGCTTCTGGTTGGCGGCCCGGCCCTGCTCTACGCGGCCCTGTTCGCCGTGCTGTCGGTGCTGCTGCAAGTCTTCGTGCCCTACAGCCGCTACGCCCAGATCCTCAAATGGCTGTCAGCCTCGCTCCTGGCCTACGTCGCCACCGTATTCGTGGTGCATGTGCCGTGGGGTCAGGCGCTGCGGGCCACGCTCCTGCCGCACTTCAGTGTCGGCGCGTCATCGATTCAGGCGCTGGTCGCTGTGCTGGGCACCACCATCAGTCCTTACCTGTTTTTCTGGCAGGCGTCCGAGGAAGTTTCCGACATGGACACCCATGTCCTCGAGCATCCCCTCAAAGAAGACCCGCAGGAAGCCCGTGAGCAATTCAGGCGCATTCGCAGCGATACGTTCATCGGTATGGCCTTTTCCAATCTGGTGGCCTTTTTCATTATTCTGACGGCAGCAGTGGTGCTGCACGCACACGGCCAGACTGATATCCAGACCGCCTCGCAGGCCGCTGAGGCGCTGCGCCCCATTGCCGGGCGCTTTGCCTTCATTCTGTTTGCGGCGGGTCTGGTCGGTACCGGGTTGCTGGCCTTGCCGGTGCTGGCCGGGTCGGCGGGCTACGCGCTGGGTGAGGCGCTGAGGTGGCCGGTGGGTCTGGAACGCAAGCTTTATCAGGCCAGAGGCTTCTACGCCATCATCGCGCTATCGACGCTGCTCGGACTTGGACTGGTACTGGTGCACATCGACCCGATCAAAGCGCTCTATTACTCGGCGATCATCAACGGCGTAGCGGCGGCTCCGGTGATGCTGCTGCTGATGTTGATCACGGCCAACAAGGGGGTTATGGGCGAATTCACGGTGAAGGGCTGGCTGCGGGGGCTGGGCTGGCTGGGCACCGGCGTGATGGCCCTGGCCGCCGCCGCCATGTTCGCCACGCTGGGAAAATGATGGGCCGACGACGTCTTTCCTCTGGGCGCTTACACTGACCCGGTGACCTTGCTCGCCGCTCTCGCCGTGTTCGCCGCGACTTTGTTTCTGGTGATCGTTCGTCCCTTCAAGCTCAATATCGCGCTGGGGGCCGGGCTGGGTGCGGCAGCGGCGCTGCTGCTGGGGCTGGTGCACTGGCATGACGTCTGGGTGGTCTGGCAGGCCACCTGGAACGCCACCTTCACCCTGATCGCCCTGATTATTCTCAGTTTGCTGCTGAGCGAGGCAGGCCTCTTCCGCTTCACGGCGCTGCATCTGGCGCGGTGGGCAGGGGGAAGCATGGGTCGGCTGTTCGTGCTGCTGATCCTGTTTGGGGCGGTGCTGGCCGCCCTCCTCGCCAATGACGGCGCAGTCCTGATCCTGACGCCGATTGCGCTGGAGCTGTGCGAGCTACTTCATTTGAAACGCCCCGCTGGGCTGGCCCTGCTGTTTGCCACCGGCTTTATTGTGGACGCGGCGAGCTTGCCGCTGATTACCTCCAACCTCACCAATATCATCAGCGCCGATCAGTTCAAGCTGAAGTTCGCCGCCTACGCTGCCGTGATGGGGCCGGTGGATCTGGCAGCCGTAACGGCGGGGCTGGCGGCGCTGTGGTGGCGCTTTCACAAGGCGTTGCCCGCCCGCTACGCGGTGGAGGACCTGCCTGCGCCCAGGTCGGCCCTCAACGACGTGGTGGTCTGCGGGGTGGGCACGGGTCTGCTGGCTGTGCTGCTGATCAGCTTTTTTCTTGCGCCGCGCTGGGGAATTCCCGAAAGTCTGCCTGCCTTGACGGCGGCGGCGGCGCTGCTCCTCACCGCCTGGGCGCGGCGGCGTCCAGCGGGGGCGGTGCTGCGGAAGGCTCCCTGGTCGGTGGTGGGGTTTTCGCTGGGCATGTACCTGGTGGTTTACGGCTTACGCAATGCCGGAGTCACCAGCGCGGCGGGGACAGTGTTTGCGGCGCTGTGGGAACGGGGGGCCTGGACGCTGGCCTACGGCCTCGGCGGACTGATGGCGCTGGCGTCCGCCCTATCCAACAACCTTCCAGCCCTGCTGATCGGAGGGCTGGGTATCGAGCAGGCCAGATTGCCGCCCCATGCCGAGACCCTCGCGGTCTACGCCAATATCGTGGCGGTCAATGTCGGCTCCAAGCTGACGCCGCTGGGGAGCCTGGCGACGCTGCTGTGGCTGAGCCTGCTCTCGGCGCGGAAGTGGCAGGTGTCCTGGGGCGAGTATGTGCGCCTGGCCTGGGCCGTGACCCTGCCGACCTTGCTGCTGACCCTGGGCGCGTTGGTGCTGCTGCGGCCCTAAGGGGCCAATGGACCCACTGTTGTGACAGTATAGCCCCGCTCACCACCTTGAGGAGATCGGGCAGGGCCAAAAGCCGTGTTACCGAGGTCATGTTGTCGTGAAGCGAATGAATACCGCTGGACCGAAAAACACCTTGAAAGTGCAGCTCTCAAGTCTGTTCGGGAGCCTGCACTGTCTCCACCTGTCGTTCACGCTCAAGGCCAACAGGGCTGGTGTGCGTGACCAGCTCAGCAATGGTGATCAAGAGAGCGCTGTCTTCCAGCGCCATCACGGCGTGGGAGACGTGGGCGGGCAACGTGACCAGTTCATGTGGGCCGAGGTCAAGCTGCGTGCCCTGAGCTGTGAAAGCGGCGCGGCCATCGAGCACCAGGACGCTGATCGGGCCAGGAGCGGTGTGCTCTGGCAAACCTGTGCCCGCCTTCAGAACCATCAGCAGGAGTGTGAAACCCGGATCACGCACCAGCGTGAGTGAGTCGCGTCCGTACTTGGACAGGGGCACGTCGTCGCGGAGGCGGGCAATTTGACCGGTGAGGTCATAGCGGTTGAGGGCAATGGGTTGCGGGCGATCCAGTCGTCCTTCAGACATAACGGCCTCCCTGGCTCTCCCCCTACCTTACCTGAGAGTTGACGTGCTGACCTTGGCCATGCACCTATCAAGTCTTCAAGCGGAGCACCCAGACCGCCAGGAACAAGCAGCGGCAGGCTGGGTCGTGACCGCTGGCCAGTCGTTTCTGGCAGCACGAACGACCTGCCCACTCCTGCCTTCTTTCCCTGACTTCTCACACCCGTCAGATGTAGGTTCAGGCTGTCAGGGTGGTGACCCAGCCACTTGAGGAGCCGCCCAGTAAGTCAGGACGCCGTCACTGCTCTGCGTGGGCCTGCCCGGTGAAAACTTAAAACAATGAGCGGCTGGCCCTGGGGGGATGGAATGATCCATTCAGCACCTCCACGGGAAAACAAGGTTCATTACCCCCCAGATCGCCGCCCAGGACTATGGATCCGGCCAACCCTGCTGCTTGGCGTGACAACAGTGGTACTGCTGCCGATCATCATCGCCTGGATTCAGTACGGGCTTTTCGGTCTGCCTGCTGTGGCTGACCCGGTTCGCACTTTTCCCGGCTCGTCCGGCTTCCCGCTCTGGCTGCGGACCGCTCACTACATTAGCTTCGTGTTGACACTGCTGCTGATCCGCAGCGGACTGTCGATTCTGGCCGATCACCCTCGCCTGTACAGCCACCAGGACTGCACCCCCGGCTCGGAGTGGATTCGCTTCACGCCACTGACAGTGCCCACTGACCGCCTCTGGACGGCCAAAGACGACGCCCGCTACATCTCGCCGCTGTGGAGCCTGCCGGGTTACCGCCACACCATCGGCGTGGCCCGGCACTGGCATTTTCTCTCGGTGCTGTTCTGGGTGCTGACGGGAGTGATCTACGTCGTGCTGCTGTTCGTGCAGGGCCACTGGGCACGGCTGGTACCGACCTACTGGGGTATCCTTCCTGAATCCTGGAAGATCTTCGTTCATTACGCGACCTTCCACCTGCCCGCCGAACCGGACGGCTTTTATGCGTACCAGGCCTTGCAGCAGCTCGCCTATTTTGCCGTCGTATTCGTGATGGCTCCGCTGTCCATCCTGAGCGGGCTGGCCATGTCACCCGCGCTGGACGGCCGCTTTTCCTGGTATCCGCGTTTGTTCGGCGGGCGGCAGGGGGCCAGGTCACTGCATTTCCTGTTGATGGTCGGCTTCTCGGTGTTTCTGGTGATCCACATTGTTCTGGTCGCCACCACTGGTTTTGTGCAGAATATGAACCATATCGTCATGGGTACTGATACTGGTGGCCCTGCCGGATGGATGCTGGGCCTGATCGGCATCGCCGCCGCTCTTGGCGTTTTGTTTGCGGCCTACTGGGTGTCGTGGCACCGTCCGCGTGCGCTGCAACTCGCGGCCCGGCGCACTGTCGGCACATTGACCCTGCGGACACTTGACCCCTTGACACCCAGTGCTGAATTTACCCGCGCCGACATCTCGCCGCACTTCTGGTCAAACGGCAAGCTGCCGACTTCCGAGGACTGGCAGACGCTGCTGGCCGATGATTTTCAGAATTTTAAGCTGCGAATATCGGGCCTGGTGGACCATCCAGTCGAACTCTCACTCGGCGAGATCATGGCGCTGGGTCAAGAAAACCACATCACGCTGCACCACTGCATCCAGGGCTGGTCCGGCGTGGCCGAATGGGGCGGCCTCTCCATGAGCGCCCTGATCGAACTGGTGCAACCCCGGCCTGAAGCGAAGGTGATGGTGTTTCATTCGTTCGGTGAGGGGCTGTACGGCGGCGAATACTACGAGACGCTGTCGCTGAAAGACGCCCTGCACCCGCAATGTCTGCTGGCCTACGAGATGAACGGCGAGCGGCTGGGAGCCAACCACGGTGCGCCGCTGAGGTTGCGGGCCGAGAATCAACTGGGCTACAAGATGATCAAGTGGATCAGCAGCATCGAATTTGTCGTGAGCGAGAAGGAGGTGGGCCAGGGTTTTGGCGGCGCGAACGAGGATCACGAGTACTTTGACCTCGTGCCGAACATCTGAAGGCTGCGGCCCAGAGGACGAGATGTTCGGTAGCGCCCGCTTGTACTTAGCGTCCGAGTGCCCCCACCGTCGTCACTGTGTAACCCCGCTGTCTCGCCACCTTGAGCAGATCGGGCAGGGCCAGGAGTCCGTCCAGCGCGTTGTCATGCAGCAAAATAATTCCGCCAGGCCGCAAACGCTTCCCGAAACGGGCCTCGACGGTCTCGACGCCAGGATTTTGAAAGTCGCCTGGATCATCGGTCCAGAAGACGGTGGTGAGACCGAGTTGCCTGGCAATATTCAGCACGCGGGTGCTGTAGCGGCCGCCTGGGGGACGGAAATACAGCACGTTCTGGCCGCCGAGCTGAGTGAGGAGCGTGTTGGTGCTGCTGAGTTCTGTTTTGATCTGAAGGGTGCTGAGGCTGGGCAGCCGGACATGGTGGAAGGTATGGTTGGCGATCTCGAAGCCGCCGCGCACCAGATCCTGCACAAAATAAGGGTAGGCGACCGCGTTGCGCCCAATCAGGAAGAAGGTGGCTTTGACATCAGCACGGCGCAGCAAATCAAGCACCAATGGAAAGTACAGCGGGTGCGGCCCATCATCAAAGGTCAGGGCCACCTGCCGCCGTGACGAAGGCCCCTGAAACAGCAGCCCGCCGCGCACGCCGCCCCTGGCATGACTCAGTGACTGCTGCAACTGCTGCTTGAGTTGCTCAGCCCTGCTGCCGACAAATACCGGCACTTTCTCCAGCAGCTTGGCAGGCGGAGCAATCACTTCCGGCGTGTCGATCTGCGGGTTGATCCAGATGCGGTCGTATTGGTCGGTCTGGACGCTGGTCCGCACCGTCGCCAGGCGCTCACGTGGCACCGAGAGGGTGAGCAGCGGCAGCGGGCCACCGAAGCCCGCGTAGCCTTTGGCACGGTACACGCTGACATCCACCTCCAGTAGATCGGGTGCGGCGCGGTACGTGCGCTCAGCGGCCAGCAGCGCCAACTGGGTGGCCCGGCCATCGGTGGTCTGAGCGCCGGACAGCAAAATGATGGCGTGGGCAGCCCGAACAAAGCCGTTGCTGAGCACCTCCACGGTTTTTACTTCAGGGAGAGGTGGGGTGAGAGCGAGGGTCTGAAGGCGCGGAGCAGTCCGCGTGCCGGGCGCAACCGGTTGAATCTGGCCGGGAGCAGGTTGAGCGAGAGATGTACCCATCAGCAGGACCAATAAAGCCAGAAAACGGTGCATCCCTCACCCTAAACGCATTCGGTATAGAGGCGGTATAGGCCGTTCGAGCCTTTGTTCGCCGCTATACAGCAGCTTAACCATTGGCCTGTAGGATGAGGGGTCATGGCCAACTGCTTGTTCTCCCTTCTGGCTCTGGCTGCGCTGCTGGCCTGGACGCCGCTTCTGGACGCTCAAGCCAGGGCTGTGTGGCTCAGCGATAAAGACGGGCGGCAAACCTTGACCTTACCTGACCCTACAGGCGACGCACAGCTCATCGTTCCAAAGCAGTGCCAGGCCCGACCCTGCGCAGTGGTGATCGTCTCGCACGGGCGCGGCGGGCTGGCGAGCGACGGCATCCAGCACGCGCCATTTGACGCCTTGCTGGACGGCATTGACGCGCAGGGCTTTGTGCTGCTGCTCAGCAGCGACGGCGGTCCTAGCACCTGGGGCAACGCGGCAGCGCTGTCTTCCATCCAGCGCGCTTACAGAGCCGCCTTGCCACACTTCCGACATGATGGGCGGGTCTACACCCTGGGGATCTCAATGGGTGCTCTGCCCGCCACGCTCACCGCCGCACACTGGGGATTCCAGTCAGTGCAGTGGCACTGGTGGCCGGACGGGTCAACTTGCAAGACGCGGTGAGGTCATCGGTGAGCCGGGGCAAAAGTATTACCGACGCCTACGGCTCGGCGGCACTCAAGACATCTGATCCGGTCAATCATTTCCAGCACTTTATCGGCAGGCGCACGCCGCTGATGGTGGTGGTCAGCCCGCAGGACACGGTGGTCAGCAGCGTAAAGAATGGCGGTCGCCTGGCCCACCTGGCCCGCGCCGCTGGGGCCAGCGTCAAGGTGGTGCAAGTCAGCGGCCAGCACCTCACGCACGGCGACGTGAATGCCGAAGTGGGACGGCAGATCGGGGCGTTTTTCTTGCGGCACCGCTGAGCCGGGCCATTGACGTAACCCCGTCATAACCGCCTGCTTTTACTGTAGGAACCGGCTGTCCAGAGCAGCGCGGTCCGATTGGTTCGCACTTCAATTTCACTGGATGACCACTCCTGGAGTCCACCATGCAAGTTTCCTCTGCTCTCCTGATCTCCGCACTCCTTGGCACAGCGCTGGCTGCCCCTTCACCTGTTCAGACCAAGGGGCACGCCGTTACTCTCGATCTTATCGCTGGCCAAGGCAGCGCCAACGGCGGTATGAATTTCAATGGTGGGGCCAAAGGCAACCGCACCTTCACTGTGCCGCTGGGCAGTCAAGTCACGATCAAGTTTACGAATATGGGCACCCTGGCCCACAGTTTCGTGATTCGCAAAGGCGGGGCCGCTCCGACGGACGCTGATGCCACAGACGCGGTCTTTCCCGCCGCTTACGCGCCCGCCAGGGTTGAGGTGGGCATCAAATCTGGCATGCACCAGCAGGTCACGTTCACGGCCAAGCGAGCTGGCTCTTACTACATTGTCTGCGGTGTTCCGGGGCACGCGATGGCCGGACAGTACATCCGGCTCATGATCTCAAAAACAGCCAAGGTTGCCAGCTTCCAGTGAGCTGCTCTGGCCCGACTGCTGGCAGCTTCTTCAACCAGGTATTCACACAAGCTCCATGAAGTTGTCTCCATCCATTTCCATCTGTTGCCCTATGAAAGAGGAAGAACATAAGAGGTCGTGACCGAAGTCCAACACGTTCACCTTCTCGATTGTTCTTAGGAGAATCATATGACCCAGACCACCACCAAGACCGCTGCTTATCCTGCCCCTGACGCCCTGAAGACCCCCACCGACCTGAAGGCCGAAGGTGTTCAGAAGATCGTCGAAGCCATCAACCCGATCATCGCTGACGCCTACGCGGTCTACCTGAAGACCAAGAACTTCCACTGGCATCTGTCGGGCAGCCACTTCCGCGATTATCACCTGATGCTCGACGAGCAGGCCGATCAGCTCCTTGGCAGTACCGATCCGCTGGCCGAGCGTGTCCGCAAGCTGGGCGGCACCACACTGCGCTCCATCTCGCATATCTCTGGCCTCCAGACCGTACAGGACAACAACGCCGACTTTGTGGCTCCGCTGGACATGCTCCGTGAGCTGATGGCCGACAACCAGAGCATCGCCGCCAATATGCGAAAAGCGCATGAAGTGTGCGACGACGCCCGCGACTACGCCACCTCCAGCTTGCTGGAAGTGCTGATCGACGAGACCGAGCGCCGCACCTGGTTCTTGTTTGAAGCGGCGCAGGGCGGCGAACAGACCCGCTAAACCCGGAGTGCCTTGCAGGCAACCTTTCTTCAATGTTGCCCTGCACCATGACCGCTGAGGAGAACCATCACCTTGGCGGTTCTGCGTTGCCTTTGAGACTGGCCTGAAGGTTGGGCAAGTGCAGATTCACCGTTAAGCCATGAGGTGAAGTGGACGCCAGTTGCACCGTGCCGCCGTGAACCTCCGCGACGCGCTGCACGATGGCCAGGCCCAGGCCACTCCCGCTTTCACGGGTGCCGGGCACACGGTAAAAGGCCTCCATCAAGCGGGGCAGCGCTTCCGGCGGCACACCGGGGCCCGCGTCGCTGACCGACAAAACGATCTGCTGATTGGCGGCGGATAAGCCCACGGTGGCTGCCACTCCGGGCGCGTATTTATTGACGTTGATCAATAGATTGATCAGGACCTGACTGAGAAGGGCCTGACTTCCGGAAAACGGCAGGTGGGCCGGGCCGCAGTACGCCGCGCCGTGTTGCTGGGCCAGTGCACCGCCGATCTCGGCCAGGTCGAAGATCTCATGCTCGGCACTGTTCTCGCGGGAGAGCAGCAGCAGCGCCCCCGTCAGGGCGGTGAGCCGCTCGACTTGCTGGTCGACCGTCGCGATCAGTTCGGCGTCACTGATCCAGCCCTGGGCGTTGGCGTCCACCTGCGCCCGCAGCGCCGCAAGTGGCGTGCGGAACTCGTGGGAGGCGTGGCGCACGAATTCTGTTTCACGCTGCCGAAAGGCTGAAAGCCGCTGGAGCATGGTGTTGAAGCTGCGGGCCAGTCGGGCGATTTCGGCTTGACCTTGCGGCGCGTCCACCCGTTCATCCAGTTGCCCGGATTGCGCCACCCGTTCGGCGGCCCGCGAGAGATCACTGATGGGCCGCACCATGCTCCGGCTCACCAGCAGTGCCGCCGCCACACCCAGCAGCGACATCACCACCACCGACAAGGTGACGGTGGCCAGATAAGCAGCCAGGCCCTGATGGTAGGACCGCAGCGGAATACTGGCCTGCAAGAGTGTGCCCGCTCCCAGATCCGGCACTGCGAGTTGCTGGGTCAACCACTCGTCGCTGTGCTTGTCGTCGTCGCCGTGCTGGGTGGCGGTCTGGGGAAAGGGACCGCCGTATTCCTGAATCACCTTTTCACGCCGGATCAAGCGGGCGCGGATACCGTTCTCGTTGGGCAGGTAGGTCGGGGTGTCCCCTTCATTGCGGTCATGGGCCAGCGCGGCAAGGTAGGTACTCAGGTCGTTGCGCAGGGCCGCATTGGCGGTCTGGCGGAAGGTCAGGAAACCGAGGAACCCCTGAGCCAACAGTGCGCCCGTGACAATCAGAGCGATCAGCAGCGCCAGTCGGACGCCCAGCTTCATGAACGGCGCTCCAGATTCGCCAGGCCCAGTTGGTAGCCGCGCTGAACCGTCTGGATCACCTCGGGACTGAGTTTGGCCCGCAGATGATGAACGCAGACCTTCACCACGCCGGGGTCGCTGGCCCGCTCGCCCCAGACCATATCCAGCAGCTCCTCTGCCGAGAAAACCCGCCCAGGTGCGCGGGCCAGACGTTCCAGCACGTCGTATTCCCGCAGGCTCAGGGTCACAGTGCGGCCCTCCCAGTGGACCTGCCGCGCTGCCAGATCGAGCGACAGTGAACCGTAGCTCAGCAGATCGGTCTTGGCCTCGCTGACCCGCCGCAGCAGCGCCCGAACGCGGGACAGCAGTTCGGAGAGATGAAACGGCTTGGTCAGGTAGTCGTCGCCGCCGAGGTCCAGTCCCTCCAGGCGGTCGTTCAGGCTGTCGCGGGCCGTCAGGAACAGCAGGCTTCCCCGGTAATCCGCCGCCCGCATCTCACGGGCCAGCACAAATCCGCCGGATTCGTCTTCGGGGAGTTGCACATCCAGCACCGCCAGATCGGGCTCCAGGGTCAGCAGGGCGGCCCGCGCCTGGGTCAGATCAGCGGCGTACTTCACCGCGTAGCCTTGCGCGGCCAGTGCCCGCCGCAGCGGTAAGGCAATCGCCTCCTCGTCTTCCACCAGCAAGATCAGCACCCTGACCTCCGGCAATACCTGGCATATCTCTTCACCTGTTCAGCATGCGCGTTCGGGGTTACGGCGGAGTTAAGCATAACCAGACCGTAACCGACTCACCTTACGGTTGATCGCGTTAGGCCCTTCAAGGAGACGAGATGAAGAACTGGATTTTACGTTACTGGCTGCTGATTCTGGGTCTGCTGCCGTTGCCGCTCCTGGCGCTCCGGGCCTCTCAGAGCGGCGCGTTTGAGATCATCAACCCGGCAGGCACCCTTTCCACGCTGGCGTTTGTGGGCTGCCTGTCGTGCACCCCGCTGCATCTGCTGATTCGCCAGGCCTGGCTGCTCAAACTCAAGCGCCCTCTGGGGGTATTGGCCTTCGGCTACGGCGCGCTGCATTTTCTGGCCTACGCCGTGGATCTGGGCACCCTCCAGGACACCGTGACCGAAACCCTCCGTAGGCCCTCGTATGTGTGGGGTACGGCTGCCCTGCTGGTGATGCTGCCGCTGGCCCTGACCTCCAACAAAGCGGCCATGAAGCTGCTCAAGCGCAACTGGAAGCGCCTTCAGCAAGCCTCGTATGCGGTGGTGGGCCTGCTGATCGCCCATTTGCTGCTGCTGCCGCATATCAAAGCCGAGTACCAACTCTTCGCCCTGGTCTTGCTGGCGGGGCTGCTGCTGCGCCTCCCGCCCGTGCGCCGCCTGCTGAACCAACGCCCGCTCACCTTCAAGTTGCCGACCCGCAACTGAAGTGCAGATGTGCCGTTAAGGAGAAAAGAGATGTCCAAGTCTTCACAGACCGACCAGACACCGGAAGCTGACCTGGGCCGCCGCGACGCCCTGCGCGTGATCGGCTGCCTGTTGTGCGCCGCTGCCGTGCCCGGCGTCTGGTCGCAGGCTCAGGCCCAGTCGCTGGGTGCGCCCCTCAACATTCTCAAGCCTGCTGAGACGCTGGCCGCTGACGGGTTCAAGCTGATGTCGGTGGCGGGTGATCCGGCGATTCTGTATGCCAGCAAAACGCCGGTAGCGGGCGGTGTACAGCGGGGTCAGGTCTGGCTGACCGTCTATTCCCGGATCTGTTCGCACCGCAGCACCGTCGTGATAGGTCCGCCGCGAAATCAGGTCATGACCTGCCCCAAACATCATCAGGCTTACGATCTCGCCACTGGGCAGCCGACTGGATACGTCCACCGTACTTCAGACCCGCTGGCCCAGTACAGTCTTCAGGTGAGGCCCGATCAGTCCGTCTGGATCACTGGAATGATTCGCCCGCAAGCAGGCTGAAATGCGCTTGACCACTGCTCTACCGCCTCGGCGCAGACTGCGCGGCATGAAGACATTGACTCAATTTCGTTGGATTCAGGTGCAGCAGTGGCGGCGCGAGATGCGGCTACGGCAAGTGGTATTCGGTGCTCAGATGCAGCGCGAGATCGTTCGTGCCGGCGGGCAGTTTGATGTCCCCGCCACCCTGATCGCCAGCATCCTGGCCGACGAGCGCACCCGATTGGACACCGCCGATCATGTCCAGAATGCCCTGATGCGGCTGAGTCTGCTTCTTCCCGCCTGGGCCGAGCGTCCCCTGCTGCACGCTTTAGAACGCTTGTGTGGCCGCCGCACGGAGAGTTTTAGCTTGGGCAGAGCATAGATGAAAAGCGGCACGCTGGCGCGGCTGGGCGCAGAAGGTTATCTGAAGGTGCCCGCCGATGCCCGCCAGGGCCGTCAGCTGCTCCTGAGCGACACTGAGCCCCCGCTCCTGGTCGCGGCTTGCCTGCGTTCTACCCTGGACCACTGGCAGCGCGGCGGCGTTGATCTCCTGAAGCGGCCCGCCGTCCTCGGCACGCTTTACAGCCTCGACTTGACTGGAAAGCGCGGTGTTCATGCCGATCCACAACCCTCGGCACGGGGAAAGGCGATTGCCACCCATGCCGAGCGCCTGTCCCGTCTATCTCAAGGTGTCTTCGGCAGTTCCGGCGGTCAACTGCTTGCCGTTTAAAGACGCAATTTCGCTCAGCGCGAGCGGCGTGCCACCCGCCAGACACTCAAACCCAAAAAGGCCAGCACGACCAGCGGCAGGATGATCCAGGCAAGGCCCTGTCCAGCCAGCACGGCGGTCAGGGCCAGGGCGGCCACCACGGCTGCGGCCACCCGCCAGTCGTCGCCCACCACGAAGTCATACCAGAACCGCAAAAATCCCAGAACGGCGTTCATACTTGCACCTCTTTTCTGCCGAGCTGTCCCTGCTTTTCGCGCCGCAGCGCCGCGACCAGAACCCATGAAACCAGTGCGTACACGACCAGAATCACGGGAATGGCCGCGTCACCGCCCGGCCAGATGGCCCCAGCTCCTTCTGCGGCCCAGAAGGTGCCGAACGTGGAGAGCAGCAGGCCCACCGCGAACTTGAGGGTATTTTCTGGCACCTGGCTGAGCGGGCGGTGCAGCAGCACACCTGCCGCCAGCACCACGATCAAGGCTGCCGCCGCGCCGAGGATCGCCAGGTCCAGCCGCCCAGCGCTGGCCCCGAACGTCACCACGATAAAGGCCACTTCCAGGCCCTCCAGCAGCACGCTCTTGAATGCGAGCGTGAAAGCGTACCAGTCCAGCCCCGCCCGCAGGTCCTGACCCTGACGGCGGGCGGCTTCGGATTCCTCGGCGAAAGTCGCGTCCTCGTCGTGCAGAGCCTTGAAGCCGCTGGAACGCAGGACGGCCTTGCGCCACCACTGAATGCCGAAGATCAGCAGCAGGCCCCCAACGATCAGGCGCAGCGTCCCCAGCGGGATACGTGCCAGCAGCGGGCCGAACAGCGCCACGATCAGGGCCAGCACCACGAGGGCCGCGCCGGTGCCGATCAGCGCCGAGCGCCAGCCCCGCGTCAGTCCGACGGCCAGCACGATGGTCAGCGCCTCCACCATTTCCACACTGGAAGCCAGAAAGGCGGCCAATATCAAAAATGCTCCATTCATAGACGTACCTCAGCATCAGGCTAGAGCGGCATTACTGGTTTCAGGATGAACCGCCAGAGAGGTCGGCAACGTGAATCTTGACGGTGTCGGGGAGCAGCAAAGTGAAGCTGCCCAGCTTCAAGACCGCACCGTTCGTTGCTGCGTTCAGGTTGCCCAGCGCGCCAGTGAACTGAGCAACGCAGAGAATGCAAATCTGCTCTGGCGATGCCCAGTACAGACCAGGACTTTCGGTCCCAGGAGAGTCGACGCTTACCGCGTCAGTGGCCTGTCAGCTGTCGGTAGAGCGCCGGAGCCACTTCTGCTTGATGGTTTATCTGGGAGCGCTTCGGGACTCAGCAGTTCATTGGTTCGCACAAACGAGTCCATGAAGCGGCCCATGATGCGGGTCTGGGAGTGGTACTGCCCGGTGGCCCGCGCTTTGAGGGCTTCTTGATCCGGCGTGAGTGCCACGCGTGTCCAGGGCAGTTGGGCGGCCAGTGGCGGCAAGGTCAGGCTCAACGTGGGATGCAGTCCCTTGGGGAGTGGCCATTCCAGGCCGCCGTGGACCACCCAGAATCTCAAACGCGCTTCTTGATGCCGAGCGGCCAGGAGTCGCAGGGCGATGTACGACAGTGTGCGGTGATCTGGATGAAAGTCCTGCGGCGCGGGAGCCAGTACCATGTCAGGCTGCACCGTGTCCAGCACCTTGTTGAGATCGGCTTCCAGGAAACGTCCGCTAAAAGCGGCGCCCGGTGTCAGTGCGCCCTGAACGTACACCCTCGAAGCGCCGGTGCGCGGCGAGGTGTAGGGCTCGTCAAAATGGGTGGTGAACAGCGAAAAGAGCCCGCCGTCCGGATAGCCGAGCATGAAGGTGTGGTCTGGCGGCACACCCAGCACGGCAGCGGCTCGGCGGGCTTCCTGCGTTCTGAGCTGACCCAGCGCCCGCATGGCGTGAACATTGGGCTTCAAGGTGCGCTGGCTGAGCGCGGCGGCAAACTCGAAGCCGTCGCCCGCCGTGGCCCAGACGATGTTCACGGCGGCTCCGGCGGCCTGGGCCTGCTGAATGAGCCCCGCACAGCACAAGGTTTCGTCGTCGGGATGGGGCGAGAGGATCAGCACCCGCTCTCCACGCTTGAACGCAGCGGCCTGGGGCAGCGCGGCCACCACGTCGGTGTTCTGGTCAAAAATCTGACCGACCAGCGGCAAGTTGATCCAGGCGGCCAGCGCGAGGGTAAGCAGCGTGGCGGCCAGCACCATGAGGCGTTTGATGATGGTCCATCTGAACCAGATCAAAGCGGTGCGCTGCTCGGCGAGGACGCTGAAGGACGCTCATCCGTCAACGCCGCAGCGGGCTTCAGTGCCGAGCGATTGACAGCCTGAAATCGCACGCTCACGTTGAATCGCTGCGGCAACCACTGGGGACGGAGTTCCGCATTCCAGCGCCCGGTCAGCGCCGCCACCAACGTCAACCCCAACCCGCTGCCCGCCAGGCTCTGCACCCCTGTGCCCCGCTCAAAGGGTTGCAGCAGCCGCGCCCAATCCGTCTGGGCTGGACCCGTTCCGCCGTTGCCAATGGTGCAAGTGCTGCGCTCGACATGGACCGTGACCACGTCGCCTGTGCCGTACTTGAGGGCATTTTCGATCAAGTTGATCAGCAACCGCTGAACGCCGTCGCCTTCCGCCACCACCCAGCTTTCGGTCAGCGAAACTTTAATCTGTTTTCCAGCGTTGCGGGCCGCGTCGCTCAGCTCCTCGGCGGCGGCGAGCACGCTGGCGGACAGTTCCACCGGCTCTAATTTGACTGGCGCGTCGGTGCGGGCCAGCGCCAGCAGGCTCTCGGAGAGCGCAATCAGGTCGTCGACCCGTCCCTGCATGCCGCTCAGGGCTTTCTGGTACGCAGCGGCGTCGCGGGGACGTTCTAAAGTCAGTTCCAGGCGGCCTTTGAGGACCGTCAGCGGTGTGCGGAGTTCGTGGGCGGCAATGCGGGCGAACTGTTTTTCGCGCTCGATGGTGTGTTCGAGTTGATCGAGCATGGCGTTGACGGTGTTGGTCAGCCGGGCCATCTCGTCGTGGCCACCCAGGGCTGGAACGCGCTCACGGTAATCGCCCCGTCCCGCAATGGCTGCCGCCGTACGGGCCACTGCGTCCACCGGCCTCAGCGCCCGGTCCGCCAGCCAGTAGCCTGCCACGCACGCCAGGGCGATCATCAGCATGCTGCCCAGCAGCAGAATGCGGGCCAGCGTTTCAAGGAGGTGACTCAAGGTATCGCTGGGCCGCGAAACCCGCAAATACAGACCGCCACCAACAGCCTGGGTAAACACCCGCTGCTCGGCAAAGCTGATGAACCCCAGTTTGAGCGGCGGCACAGTATCTTCATCCCGTCCGACGCTGGCCAGCAGGCGACCCGACGCCGAGAGCAGCTCGATGCTCAGATCACTGCTGGCCTTGAGTTCAGGCGCGAAAAAAGATCGCCCTTTCTGGGTTTCCACGCTGGCCCGTGCGACGGTGGCGGTCTCCTGCAAGGTCTGATCCAGCGAGGCTGTCAGCGATGAGCGGGCTGCGAAATACACGCCCACCGCGCCCAGCAGCACCGTCAAAGCAAACACCAGCGCGTAGCCCAGAGTCAGCTTGAGGCGCAAACTCCAGCGCCCACGTTGGGCGGCCAGCATTAGGAGGTCCCGCGCCCCAGCCGGTAGCCGGTGCCGCGAATCGTGTCGATCAGGGCGTCATGGGTTTTGCGCCGCAGGGTGCTGACATACACGTCAATCACCTTGTGCTCCACACTGCCCTCGCCGCGCCACAACCGCTCGATGATTTCCTCACGGCCAAATGCCCGGCCCGGATTCATCACGAACAGTTCCAGCAAAGCAAATTCGCGGCGGGTCAGGTCGGCCCGCACCCCCGCCGCGTAGACTTCGCGCGCGCCCAGATCCATCATCCAACCTTGCGGCAGCGGCACCGTGTTCTGGGTATTGCCGCTGGCCCGCCGCAGCAGGGCGCGGATTCTGGCACGCAGTTCCTTGAAGGCAAACGGCTTGATCAGGTAGTCGTCGCCGCCCGCTTCCAGCCCGGTGACCCGGTCCTCGACGGTGCCGCGTGCGGTGAGGTAAAGGATCGGGGCCTGCACCTCAGCCGCGCGTAGCCGCTCGCCCAGTTGATACCCGGCGTCGATGCCTTCCGGCAGCATCACGTCCAGAATCAGCAGCGCGTAGGGAAATAACTTGGCCAGGTGTTCGCCTTCGGCGGCGCTGGCCGCCCTGTCGCACTCGTAGCCCTCCTCGGTCAGACCATCGGTGAGCAGCTCAGCGATGTGGGGATCATCCTCGACAATCAAAAGCCTCATCAGGCCCGCCGCCGCGCCACGATGCTGTAGACGCCCAGCACCCAGGCCAGCCCGGAGAGCCAGCCCGCCAGGACATCGGTGGGGTAATGCACACCCAGATACAGCCGTGACAGACCGACTGCCAGGGTAAACAGCACGCCCAGCACCAGAACCAGAGGCCGGTAGGGGGTGCGCCACGTCATCAAGATCAGGGCCACCACGAAGGCCATGCTGTACATACTGTGGCCGCTGGGGAAACTGGCGTCGGATTCGTGGACCAGCCGGGGCCACAATTCGGGGCGGGAGCGGTTGAAGATCAGCTTCATGATGAAGTCCAGCACTGCCGCACCCGCCACAGAGAAGGCCCAGAAGAAGGCTTGCGGGCGTGACTTCCACCACAAGAACGCCAGAATGAGGGCGCTGAGCGGCGCGATCACGCTGACGCCGCCAAGGGTGGTGAAGGCCAGGGCCAACTGATCGAGGGCTGGACTGGCAAAGGAATGAATCCACAGCAGCAGCGGCGTCTCGAAGGCGAAGCGGGCTTTTTCGAGAATGTCCTCGGCGATGACCCCGACGATCAGCAGCGGGAGCAGGATGCCGAGAAACAGCCGGACCAACTGGGCAGGCCGGGCGGCGCGGGCGTGGGTGAGCAGGGTGGGCATGACCCCAGCCTGACAGAAGAAGGTATAAAGACGGTATAGTCCTGGGCCAAATTAAAAAGCGCCCACTGGCAGCGCTCTTTTGAGAGAAGGTTTAAATTTCAGTCGTTCGTTTCGGTGCCGCTGTCCGCGCCCGTGTCCGAACCTTCGGTGTCGGCGGTGCTCTGACCCAGCACCTGGCCGTTGCCCGCGTCCACCATCACCGCCACCTTGCCGATGACCACTTCGTACACCAGGCTGCCGTTCTCGTCGCCGAGCGTGACGCTGCTGACCGCTCCAGGCACTCTGGCTTGCGCGGCAGCGCTGGCCTGCGCGGCGGAGATTCTGGTGAGGGCCTGATACTGCCCTTGCTCCTGGGCGTCCGGCACTTCAATTCCGGCGGCCTCGGTGGGTAAGCTGAGGCTGCCTTTGACGCTGGAATCCTGGGTGTCGGGGCCGTCGTTGGTTTCGGCGTCGGCAGGCTGAGCGGCCTGGGCGAGTGTGCTGGTCTTGGTGGTGCTGCTCGTGGTCTGGGCGAAGGCGTACCCGGCCAGCGGCGCGGCGAGGGCAGTGAAGACGGCGAGGGTCAATACGGTGTTCTTGGTTTGCTTGTTCATGGGTTCTCCTTGAGGACACGAAAAGACGTCTTTTCGCGTAGGCCCAAGGTAGAACAAGTCGGTATAAATGCCGTATAGCACGGTAAAAGGCAGGTATAGCCGCTACTCGGTCGGAGCCAACGCCTCACCCTGTACGGCAAAACGGCTCTTATGAATCGCGCTTGCCAGCACGAACACCAGGATCAAGGCACTCAGTCCCAACGTCACGATGCCGGTGCCCCAACCGAGTCCGCCTTGACTGTGCGGCACTGCCATCCAGTCAGCGAAAGAAGCCCCAACGGGCCGCGTGATGACGTAAGCCCACCAGAAGGCCAGCACGGGGCTGAACTTGAGCCGGACACGCAACAAAACTGGCAGGGCCATCAGCGCCGCGAACACCAGTCCTGACGCCAGCCACCCCAGGCCCAGCGTGCGGGCCGTGAAGTCGCCAGCGGCAGTGCCCAGCGCAAAGGTCGCCAGCACGGCGGCCCAGTAAAACACTTCGCGGCGGCGGGTGGTGACGCTGTGAATGGATAGAGTGCCCTCTGAGCGCTGCCAGAGCGTAAAGATCACCCCGAGCGCCAGCAGAAAACCGAGTGTGGAAGTCCAGTACGGCACGCCAAATCCAACATGGACGGCGTCGGCGGCCAGCGTGCCGAAGACGCTGACCATGATGACCGCAAACCAGTACAGCGGCGCGGCGTAGCGTTTGGCCCTGAGTTGCAGCGCGAGGGCAACCACAAAAACACTGCCCGTGAGTCCCACGGCGGGCAGCGGTCCCAGGCGGTGTGCCAGGAAGTCCGAAGCGGTTTCGCCCATGCCGGTACTCAGCACTTTGATGATCCAGAAGGAAATGGTGATGGCCGCGACTTTGCTCAGCGGGGAGTGGGCCTGTTCGTCCGAACTTGCAGGTGAGTCGGGCATCAGGAGTGGGCCAAGTGCGAAGGCCAACAGGAGTTGAGCGAGAAAGGACACGTCACGACTGGCAGCTTAAAAAGAGCAGTTAACGTTGAGGTATAGCGGCAGCGTGTTGACTCCGTCTCCTAGAATGACGAAATGTCACTACTTTCTGCGGGTCGCCGTTTGCTCGTTTCTTTTGCCGTGCTGGGTAACTGTGCGCTTCCTGTGCAGGCCGCGCAGGTCAGTTTGGGGCTTCAAGCCAGCGCCACCACGTCTCTGGTCGGCGTTGGTGCCCATTTGACGGTGGCTACGCCTTTCAACGCCGCTGGCGATTTGCGGCTGCGCGGCAATCTGGAGGGCAACCTTGAGCTGGGCGGCGTGCCGGATATTTTGCTGGATGTGGCCCTCATCCAGCGCTACGACGCTTTTTATATCGGTCTGGGCGCGGGTTCGGGCGTGGTCTTTGATTTTGTCGATCACGGCAGCAGCTTTCCGGGCATCGTTCTCTCGCCACTCTTTCTGGCCAATATTCACGGCATTGTGGGCACCACACTCAGC
Source organism: Deinococcus rubellus (assembly GCF_025244745.1). Taxonomy (NCBI): domain Bacteria; kingdom Thermotogati; phylum Deinococcota; class Deinococci; order Deinococcales; family Deinococcaceae; genus Deinococcus; species Deinococcus rubellus. Next base: position 2,425,446 of record NZ_CP104213.1, on the reverse strand, counting down.
GGCGGCACCACCGTGGAGGGCGTGCTGCGGGTCGGCGCAGTGCCGCGTCTAGAAGTGCGGATGAGTTTCCCACTGCGCTGAACAAGACGTGAAAAGAGGCGACGCCCGTTATGGACGCCGCCTCTCTCGTTGACTTCCGATTTGCTTTACCGTGCGCTGCCAATGACCATTTTCTCAAAGGTGTAACTGGCCCCAGTCAGGGGATTGGTCAGGGTGAACAAGCCGTTCTGGTAGACACCTTCGGTCTTGGTACCGCGCCAGATGTTCAGTCCGATGGTGTTGATCGGGCCGCTGTTGAGGCTCAGCGCCACATGCACGTTGCTCGGCAGGTGCTGGGTGGTGAGCCGCACGGCTCTCAGGTTGCCCAACTTGCTGAGGGCCTCAGCGGGCAGGGAAATCCGTTCCCAGTTGCTCTCGGTATACAGGGCATGCTCCCCGACGGGAGTGCTGCCGCCCGATACGATGGCAGGCGGCGGAAAAGCAGATGTGGGTGCGGCGGCAGAGGCCAGTGGCAGAGCGGCAGCGAAGGGCAGAATGGCGGTCAGGATCAGCTTATTCATGGTGGTTCTCCTTTACGCCTCAAGTTGTAGACCTAAAGGGTTTAAAAGCCGTATAGCACGCTTATACCGAGATTTAAACCTGAAGGTGTAAAGCAGGTTTGCTGGCTATACCGGGTCTTTACCTCAAACCGCCACTATGTGACCGTGAAAACAAGAAACTGGATGTCGGGCGTGATGATAGGCGTCCTTGGCGGTTCCCAAGCTTCTGCCACCTCCTTTCAGGTGGCGCTCTCCGCCAGCGATACGGCCCTCAAGTGCGGCTCGGCCACCACACCTGTCCTCAAGTTCTCTGGCACGCCGCCGAGCGGCACCAAAAGTTACGCCATCATCTTCTGGGATCAGCGCCCCAGCAGCCTCAGCGGAAGATGGCTGGTCTTTGACTTGCCCCTGGGAACGACCCAGCTCAAAGCGGCGTCCGCGAATGCGCTGAGTGTCGCAGGCGGCAAAGCAGCGACCAACGAAGCCAATCAAGCGGGCTACACGGCGATTTGCTCCAAAGGCAGGCATGACGTTTACATCGACTACTACGCGCTGAACGTCGCCTCGCTCAACATACCTGCCGGTGCGCCGCTGCAAACGTTGCACTCGGCCATCAAGCGCCACAAGCTTCAGGAAGCCAAAGCCCACTTGGTCTGGCCAGTCAAATGAGCCACCTGCGGCGCGTGGCGGGCCTGATGATGACCGCTTTGCTGGGGCAGTCGCTGGCTCTCAATCTCTACGCCCACACCGGCGTGGGGAGGTTCAGCTCAGCCGTCAAAGGCGTTCCGACCCGCGTCTATGTTCCCAACGGTCTAGACAGCACTGTCAGCGTGATTGACCCCCAGACCTTCAAGGTGCTGCGAACGTTCAAAGTTGACCGTGAGCCGCAACACGTGGTGGCCTCTCACGACCTCAAAACCCTGTATGTCGCCAGTGACAAAGGGCGGCAATCCTTGACGCCGATTGATCCGCGCACTGGTAAGGTGGGCAAACCGATTCCCACGCCTGACCCTTACAACCTGTATTTCACGCCTGACGGTCAGTACGCGGTGGTGGTGGCCGAGAACCAAGCGCGGCTGGACTTTCTGGCAGTGGGCAGCATGAAACGGGTCTTTTCCATCGCGGTGCCGTGCAAGGGCATCAACCATATGGATTTCAGTCCAAATGGAAAGCGGGTGCTGGCGGCCTGCGAGTTCAGCGGCGATCTGCTCAAGATTGATCTCTCCGCCCGCAAAGTGACCGGCAAGCTGCACATCGGCGGCATGCCGCAGGACGTGCGAATTGCGCCGGACGGCAAGGTCTATTACGTGGCGGACATGATGGCCAATGGTGTGTATCTCATTGACGGGTCTGGATCAGTCCCGAAAAAAGTCGGCTTTATTGCCACCGGTAAGGGCGCACACGGCCTGTATCCCAGCCGGAACGCCAAGGAACTCTATATCTCGAACCGGGATGAGGGCAGTGTCAGCGTGCTGAATTTTGCGACCCGCAAGCTCATTGCCAAGTGGCGTATTCCCGGCGGCGGCAGTCCTGATATGGGCAGCGTCTCGGCAAACGGCAAGCAACTGTGGCTCTCCGGGCGGCGCAGCAACGTGGTGTACGTCTTTGATACCAGAAGCGGCAAACTTCTGAAGAGCGTCAAAGTTGGCAACGGGCCGCACGGTCTGACCTTCTTTCCGCAGCCCGGACGGTATTCGCTCGGCCATACCGGAAATTACCGCTGAGCCCCACACGAAACCGCCCGCTTCCACAAAGTTGGGAAGCGGGCGGTTTTTGGATGGGGCGGTTTACATTTTCGGCATCAGCACCGTGTCAATGACGTGAATGACGCCGTTGGACGCTTTGATATCCGTCTTGGTGACGTTGGCCTTATCCACCATCACGTTCTTGCCCATCACGTTGATTTTGACGCTGGAACCTTCCAGGGTCTTGGCGGACTTCATCTTGACGACCTGGGCGGCCATGACGTCGCCCGCGACCACGTGGTAGGTCAGCACTTTGATCAGCTCTTTTTTGTTCTTGAGCAGGGCGTCGAGCGTGGCTTTGGGAATTTTGGCGAAGGCCGCGTTGGTCGGTGCGAACACCGTGAACGGCCCCTTGCCTGCCAGCGTCGTGTCCAGGCCCGCCGCCTTGAGGGCCGCGAGCAGGGTGCTGAACTGCGCGTCTTTGGTGACGATGGCGGCGATGGTATCCGTACCCTGAGCCGAAGCGCTGCCGAGAGCGAGGGCCGCAAATATAACTACAGTTGCACTTTTCATGATTTCTCCTGTCCTACTCAAGAAGCCTAAAGCATCAACATAAAGTTCAGGTATAATCCGCTTATTTCAAGCTTCGGTTGCTCGAGTTGACGCAGTTTCTGTTCAAGCGACCTATTCCGAAATCATAACGAAGTGCAGTTGAATTCTTTGTAGCTTTTGCTACCCGTTATTGGAGCTTCTGGGCCATTCGAATCTTTTCGGCGTGAGCTTTGCTCTATACCGTGCCTTTACCAATTCTTTCTAAGCTAGGCCTGAATGTGCTGCCTATTACTGAGCAGCCCAGAGGAGACCCATATGAGCTTAGGAACCCTGGATCAGAACGCCGCCCTCAAGACCATGCTCTGCAAGGTGCCGGAAGTCACCCTGTTTTTCTGGATCATCAAGATCTTGTGCACCACCATTGGCGAGACGGCAGCGGATTTCCTGAATACCAATCTGAATCTGGGTCTGACCGGTACCACTCTGATCATGGGCGTGCTGCTCGCGGCGGTCTTGGCGATTCAGTTCCGGTTGCGGGGTTACGTGCCGGTGGTCTACTGGCTGGCCGTGATGCTCATCAGCGTGGTGGGTACCCTGATCACTGACAACATGACCGACAATTTCGGCATCAGCCTGTGGGTCTCCAGCGGCATTTTCTCGGTGGCGCTGGCCGCAACGTTTGCTGCCTGGTACGCCAGCGAAAAGACGCTGTCTATCCACAGCATTTTTACTTTCAAGCGCGAGACCTTTTACTGGCTGGCGGTGCTGTTCACCTTTGCGCTGGGCACGGCCACGGGCGACCTGGTGGCTGAGAAGCTGGCGTTGGGGTACTGGCCTTCAGCCCTGATTTTTGGCGGCGTTATCGTGTTGGTGGCGCTGGCCCACCCAGCCTTGCGGTTGAACGCCGTGCTGGCCTTCTGGATCGCTTACATCCTGACCCGGCCTCTCGGTGCGTCCATTGGCGACTTTCTCTCTCAGCCCAAAGATGCGGGCGGCTTGGCCCTCGGCACCCTGACAACCAGCGCCATTTTCCTGGTTCTGATTGGAGCAGTGATCGTTTATCTTACCAGTACGCACCGGGACCAGATTCAGGCTGCCGACAGCATCTGAACGACTGAAGCCCACTCAATCAGAGGCTTTTTGTATTCGCTACTGAGATACCAGAGTTTTTACATGTCTTTTTCTTCCTAACGAAGCAGATCGCAGATTAAGATTCAGACGAACTGTTTGTATCTTGCTCATAGCGCCTTATTTTTTGATGATTGTCATCTACACTTCGGCAACAATGTAATTCCTGAGATTATTTTTGAAGACTGCAAGATCTACGGTACAGGCAAGATCGTTTTAGAGCAGAACAGCGAAGCCTATTTTTGAGAAATGAAATATGGACGATAGACCGTGATCTCTTTCTTCATCATTCATTCTCTCCTGAGTTACCACCCAGATCCGGTCTCTGGATCCAGAACAGTACCGAAGAAAAGAAACCCGCCCAGTGCGGGTTTTTTCGTTTCCTGCCTCCAGCACCAATGGTTCCGGCGACCTCACCCCTCCGTCGCGCCACCTTCCAGCAACATGGCTGAGCCGCCGCGCACGAAGGCGTCGAGGGCCTCGGCCAGTGCATCCGGCTGATCGGGCGGCAGCAGGGTCACCCGCAACGCCACGCTGCCCAGTAGCTGGGTGAGCAGCATCAGCAGGTAGGGCGAGCGCCGCACGTCGGGCCGCAACGTTGCCAGCCGGGCGGCCAGTTCGTCGAGGAAGGCCAGCCTCCGGTGCTGAAAGGCCGGGCCACCGCCGCAGTGCAGCAGCGAGAGGGTCGCGCGCTCGCCCACCAGAAAAGTCAGCAGCGACGAGAACAGGTGCGGCGGCAGCTGCGGTGGCAGTGGCGAGGTCGCCGGGGGCAGCAGCCGCGTGAGCTGCTCCTCCAGCCCGGTCCAGAACGCCTGGAGCCGCTCGCCCAGCAGCACGTCGAGTACCGCTTCGGGCGAGGCGAAATAGGTGTACATGGTGGGCCGCGAGACGTGCAGCATCTGGGCCAGGTCAGTCATGGTGACAGCCTCGAAGCCGCGCGCCACGAACAGCTCGGCGGCGGCTTCCAGAATCTGTCTCCGCCGGTCTTCTGCCGCCAGGCGCTTGTGAAGTGCGGGACCGGTCATAGACAGGAGTTTAGCAGAAGGTTGACGCTACGTCACTTGACGCTGTGTATATTTGACGGTATGTCTACTTGACACAGCGTCAATAGAGCGGCAGACTTGGGGGCAGCCGGGCATCTCTGCTGCCCATCTCCTGAGGAACTTCATGACTGATCAAGCGCCCAACCCTGTCCGCCGTTCGCCACTCCACCGTCTGGGGCAGGATTTCCGCGTCCTCACGCCCAGCGAACGCCGCCTGTGGCGCGCGCCGATCATGTGGGCGGCGGCCCTGGCCATCTTGCTGGTTCCGGTAATTTATGTCTCGGTGTATCTGGCGAGCGTCTGGGACCCCTACGGCAACCTGAACAAGCTGCCCGCCGCGCTGGTCAACGCCGACGCGGGCACCACCTTTCAGGGCCAGCGCTACGACCTTGGCGCGCGGCTCGTCAAGACCTTACACGACGATCCGCCGGTCAAGTTCGTGGACTATCCCAGCGAGGCGGCGGCCCAGGCAGCGGTGCGCCGGGGAGAGGTGTACTTCGCGCTGAGCATTCCCACCGACTTCAGCCGTAAGGCCATCGCCGGGAGCAGCGCTGAGCACGGGCTGCTGCGGCTCTACAGTGCCGAGGGCACCAGTTACTTTGCCAGCCGGGTGAGCGCTTCGGTGACCGATAAGGTGGCTGCCACGCTCAATGCCAGCCTTGGAGATACCCGCTGGAACAAGATGCAGAAAGCGCTGGTGAAGGTGGAGCAGGGCTTTGGGGATATTCGTAGCGCGACCGGGCAGCTCAGGACCGGCGCGGATCAACTGGTGGACGGCAGCAAGAAACTGAGCAGCGGGGCCAGCCGACTGGCCGGAAGCGCAGCCCAGGCGGCCCAGGGCGGTCAGCAACTGGCCCAGGGCGCGGGCGATCTGTCGGGCGGGGTGGGTCGGTTGACCGGCGGCGTGGCCCGGCTCTCCAGCGGGATCGGGCAGCTCAGCGCTGCCGCCCCCGGTCAGGCACAGCTCAAGCCGCTGCAAGGAGGAGCCTCCGCGCTCCAGCAGGGCAGCCGTCAACTGGCGGGCGGGCTGACCCAGCTCAGCGCGGGTGCGGACAGGCTGGCGGCCAGCAGCGGCCAGCTCACCAGCGGGGCCAGGCAGCTCAGCATGGGAGCCGGACAACTGGCGGCGGGCCTGCCCGAACTCAGTGCCGGCGCGGGCCAGCTCCAGCAGGGCGCGGCGTCCCTCTCCAGCGGGGCCGGGCAGCTCTCGGGCGGACTGAAGCAGCTCGGCGGCGGGGCGCAGCAACTGGCGTCCAGCAGCAAGACGCTAGCGGCGGGAGCTGCGCAGGTCAATGGCGGCGCTCAGCAACTGGCGAAGGGGTTACCAACCCTGACCGGTGGCCTGAACCAGCTCCAGAGCGGCGCGGGCACGCTGGCCCAGGGAGCAGAGCAGCTCAGTCAGTCTGCCGCCGCACTGAAGGCAGGCGTGCTTGACGCGCCGACCCCCTCGCCGCTCAGCAGCGGCCTGGTGCAGCTTGAAGGTGGGGCCGCCCAGCTCCAGGGTGGCAGCAGCGACCTGGCCGCCAAGATCGGCACGGCGGCAAGCGCGGCCCAGAAACTCAGCGTCGGGGCCGGGACGCTGGCGGTGGGCACGGCGAAGTTGAACGCGGGAAGCCAGCAGCTCCAGCAGGGTGCGGCGACCTTGGCCCAGAAAACGGCCCAGGCGCAGGCCGGGGCTGCAACCCTGGCGACGGGAGCAGCGACGTTGGCTGCCAGGAGCGGCGACCTGAAAATCGGCACGCAGCGGCTCAGCGCCGGGGCCACCACCCTGGCGACTGGCGCGGCCACACTCGCAACGGGAAGCCAGCAGCTCCAGCAGGGCGCGGCCACCCTGGCCCAGAAGACCGGCGAGGCCCGCAGCGGCGCGCAGAAGCTGGCAACGGGCGCGGCCTCGCTCGGCGGTGGGCTGGAGACGCTGGTGGCGGGCAACCTCAAGCTCAAATCAGCGCTGGGCAGCATCGAGAAGCAGCTTCCGGCCCAGCCCACCCTGGATAAACTCAGCAGCGGGGCCAGTACCCTGGCGCAGAAGAGCGGCGACCTCGCCAGCGGCCTGGGGCAGCTCGGCAGTGGGGCGCAGGCTCTGGCAGCGGGGGCCAGCGATGTCAGCGGCGGCAGTATCAAGTTGCAAAGCGGCCTTGCCAAGCTGTACGCCAGGATTCCCACCAGCGTGCAGCAGCTCGGCGGCGATCCGCAGGGACTGTCGGCCAGCGTGCTGGTGGTGTCTCAGACGACGGCCAAGGTCGCCAACAACGGCACCGCCTTCGCGCCGTACTTCATCACGCTCAGTCTGTGGGTCGGCTGCACCCTGACCACCTTCATCTTCCCGTTCCTGCTGATTCCTGAGAGTGGCCGCCGCAGCGGGCAGGCGGCGCGGGTGCTTCGGAAGTTCGCGGTGCCGGGCGCTTACGTGGTGGCGCAGTCGCTGGTGGTGGTGCTGGGCATTCACCTGCTGGGCATCGAGTTTCTGCACCCGGCCCTGGTCATCGTCACGGCAGTGGCGTCCAGCCTGACGTTCATGCTGCTGGTGCTGGCGCTCAACCTGCTGCTGGGCGCGGCAGGGCGGTTGCTGGCCCTGATTCTGCTGGTGGTGCAACTGGCGGCCAGCGGCGGCACCTACCCGGTGGAACTGTCCTCGCCCTTCTTCCAGGCGCTGCACGCCGTCGTGCCGGTCACCGACGCCATCAACGCCATGCGCTACGCCCTGTTCGGCAGCTACGCCGGGCAGTACGGCCTGTTCATGCTGCGGCTGGGTGCGGTGGCGCTGGTCAGCCTGATCGTGGCGCTGCTCAGCCGTCGCCGCTGGCTCTACGTGCCCGATGAGCGCTTCCGCTCGCCGCTGCTCTCGGACGTGGGCTGAGGGGGGCTGTGCCTTGCCTTCCAGATCCTGCTCCTCACCTGCTCTAGCCTGACGGCATGCCCACCTCCCCGTTTGCCCAACTGATCGTGATGGGCGTTTCCGGCTCCGGCAAGACCACCCTGGGGCAAGGTCTGGCAGCGTATTACGGCTTCGTGTTTCTGGACGCCGACGACTTTCATACGCTGGACGCCAAGGCCAAGATGGCGCGCGGCGAGGGCCTGACCGATGCAGACCGCGCGCCCTGGCTGGCCCGCCTGAAGGCCGCCCTGGAGCAGCACACCGCCGGGGGAGAGGGCGTGGTGCTGGCCTGCTCGGCACTCAAGGCCAGCTACCGAACGGCGCTCAGCGGGCCGCAGACTGGCTTCATTTACCTGGACGTGCCGCAGGGCGTGCTGCGCACCCGGTTGGAGGAGCGCCAGGGCAGTTACGCCAAGGCTTCGCTGCTGCCCAGTCAGCTCGCCGCGCTGGAGAAACCCGGCCCGGACGAAGCCGTGACCGTTCACGTGAAGGCCGATGAGGACGCTGGTCTGGTGCTGGCGGACGCGCTGCGGCAACTCGCTGAGAAGCATGCCCGCTAAATCTGCCGCTAGGCCGATGGGCGGCGGCAAAAAGCCTTCCGAGCGCCCCCAGAAAATGTGTCCGGTGTGTGGCCGCCCGTTTGCCTGGCGCAAGAAGTGGGAGCGCGATTGGGACACGGTCGTCTACTGCTCGGACAGATGCCGGACGCAGGGAAAAAAGTCGTGAGCGCGCCCGCCTTCGGTCTGGTCTGTATGACCCAGGGTCCGGAACTGCGGTTCCGTACCATCACCCTCAAGCGCTACCGCTCGCTGGACGCGCCCGAGCGGTACCCGGCCCTGCGCGACCTTTACGCCTCCAACACCGCCAAACTGGCCAGCGCCGCCGCCTACTGTGTGGCGCGCGGCATTCGGCTCTTCCGGATGTCGGCAGCCCTTTACCCGATGCTCGATCTGCTGGACGACCCCACCGGACAGGCCGTGCTGGATGAACTCGCGCCCGAGCTGACGGCGGCGGGGCAGGCCTTTCATGATGCGGGCGTGCGGGTGTTGATTCACCCCGACCAGTACATCGTTCTCAACTCCGAGCGGGCCGAGGTGCGAGTAAGCAGTCTGCACCAGTTTCTGACGCACGCCGACGTGCTCGACCGCCTGGGTTTCGAGCGCAGTCCGTACCACGGCATGATCCTGCACGGCGGCAAGGGGGGGCGCGCGGGTGTGCTGGCCGAGGTCATCCGCGATCTGCCCGACACGGCGCGGCTGCGCCTGGTGCTGGAAAACGACGAGCGCGCCTACAGCCCCGCCGAGCTGCTGCCGGTTTGCCAGGCCACCGGCACGCCGCTGGTCTTCGATGCCCACCACCACGTCGTTCATGACAAGCTGGAGGGGCAGGAAGACCCCAGCGTGCGCGAGTGGGTGCTGGCGGCGCGGGCCACCTGGACGCCGCCCGCGTGGCAGGTCGTTCACCTCAGCAACGGCATCGATGGACCACAGGACCGCCGCCACAGCCACCTGATCACCGATGTTCCCAGCGCCTACTTCGACGTGCCCTGGATCGAGGTGGAGGCCAAGGGCAAGGAGGAAGCGGTGCTGGCGCTGATCGGGGGGCAAACGCCGCAGACCCACTCACTGTTCTCTGGCTCCTGATGGGCATCCCGGCAGCCATGCGCCGCCCCTTGCGTCAGTTGTTCTGATTCTCGCGCTGCTCGGCTGAGGCTACGCCCAGACTGCCGCCCCGCATCGTCCCCTACCACCGCGTCAACTTCGAACGACTCGCCGCTGCTGAGCCACTCGTTATGTTGGAGGACAACGACGCGGTATGGACGCTGTGGGCCGTTGTTGGGGCCAAGCTCAGCCCTGGCGATGCTCCTCGTATAGGCGGCGGCGCACTGCCTGGCTCAGAGTCGCTTGACTGGCACTTTGAGGGTCAGCGGTGCGTAGCCGACGAAATTCAGTGTCAGGCTGACGGTCTCGCCGACCAGCGGCACCCGCTTCATGCGGTAGAGCATCAGGTGGTCGCCGCCCGGACTCAGCTTCAGGGTCTGTCCCGGCGCGATGGTCATGGCGGGCAGATCTTTCATACCGGTCATTCCGGCCATGCCGGTCATCTTGGTCTGCTGCATCGGCGTTACCGCCTGGCTCACGCTGGACGTGCCGCCAGTCAGCTTCAGGGCAGTTTTGCCAGTGTTGGTGAGGTTGAGATACACGCTGCCGTCGGCGGTGCCGGGTGGGAGGGCCTGTACGAACGCCCCACTGACCCTGACAGGCGCGGCGGGCAGCTTCGTGGCCGCCTTGCTGGTCGCGGATTTGGTTGGCATCGGCATGGACATGCTGGGCATGCTGTGGTCTGACACGGCATGGTGGTGCTGGGCCTGTGCCGGGGCCGCGAGGGTTAGGGCAATCAAGCTGAACAGTAGGGGAATGCGGGACATTGAATCGACCTCCAGGAGGGAAACGAAAACGATCAGGCTTCGGCTCTGGAAGGGGGTGGGGCGCGGACCTCGGCGTGGCGCAGTGCCAGCAGGTGCGGCTGAGGGTAGGGCACACGGAGAAAACCGGGACGAATCGCTTCAACCAGTGACAGCACGAAGTCCTGGGCTTCCAGCGCGAAGGCGGCGCTGAAACAGAACGGGCAGTGGGCGGCGTGGTGGCTGTGCGGCGAATATGCTGGCGTCTCGCCGGACCTGTCCTTACTGTCCATGTCCATCCCCGCCATGCCGGACAGCGCGGGTAGACCCAGCGCGCCGTTCAGGTTCTGTAGCCCGTTCTGCGGCTCGCGGGTCAGGTAGGCGAACGAGGCCACCAGACACAGCGCTGCCGTCCAGAGAAACAGGAGACGCTGACGGGCCACGGAAGTCACGCGTTCAAGGTAGAGCCGGGAGGTGAGGCGTGATGTCCTGCAAAGGTCTCAGCCCCAAACCCCAACCCCGCCGCTCAGTCTCGGAGCGCCGCGTTCAATTCGTCCCTGAATGTCCGCGCTGCCGATACCGCCGCGTCCACGTCCAGCCCCGCCGCATACTGAATGCCCCGGCTGGCGCTCACCACCGCGCCCGTGCCGCCCGGCAGGAAGGCGGCGGCCAGGTCGGCGGCCCTTGCCCCCTGTGCTCCCAGCCCTGGCAGCAGCAGGGGAGCCTGTGGCATGGCCGCCCGCCACTGGGCCAGTTCCTGCGGATGCGTCGCGCCGACGACTGCACCCACTGAAGACAGGCCGCCGCTGCTCAGGCCGCCCTCGTCCGATCCCAGCCGGGCCACTTCCGCTGCCACCTTCTCGGAAATGCCGCCGCCCTGAAAGTCGGCCTGGCCGGGATTGCTCGTCTTGACCAGCACGAAGACCGCGCCGCCGTATTGCCGCGCTGCGTCCACGAACGGCGTCAAAGTTTCCGCGCCCAGAAACGGGTTGACCGTCAGCGCGTCGCCCGCGTGGTCGCCACTGAGCCAGGCCTGCGCGTAGGCCGCCGCCGTGCTGCCGATGTCGCCGCGCTTGGCGTCCAGAATGATCGGCAGGTCCAGAGCGCGGGCCGCTGTGCAGACTTCTTCCAGCAGCGCCATGCCCCACAGACCCAGCGCCTCGTAGAAGGCGAACTGTGGTTTGACGCAGGCGGCGTAGGGTGCGCAGGCGTCCAGCACGGCCAGGGTATGCTGCCGCAGGGCGTCGCGGTTCCCGTAGGCGTTCAGCCGGGGGTCGAGGCCAAGGCACAGGCGGGTGCCAAACGTCAGGCTGCGCTCGGTCAGGCGCTTGGTAAACGGAACAGGGGTGAGCGTCATTTCAAGGATTCAGTGTAGCTTCCCGCAGCGGAACACCCGTCACCAGCACCTCGTACTTGCCAGTCACGTATACCTTGAAGCCGTGCTTGTGCAGATGCCGCCGTACCAGCGCCACGTCGGCCATCAGAAGCGACAGATCGGGGTCGCGGAAGTTGAGCATCCGCGCGCCGTAGCGCAGTTCGCCGCCCGTGTATCGGCAGTTGGGAAAGCCGACGATCAAGCTGCCACCGGGCTTCAGGTGCTGCTTCATCAATCCGCGTAGGGCCACGTCCAGATTCACCCCCCGGCTTTGCAGCACGCTCAGCGCCACGATCAGGTCGAAGCGGCCCAGGTCGGGACCAAGCGCATTCACATTCCCGGCTTGAAAGGTCCAGGCGGGGTGGCGTTCTCTGGCCAGACCCAAAGCACTCTCGTCCAGATCGATGCCGGTCACTTCAAACTCCCTGCCCGGATACGCCAGCGCCAGGGCGTCCAGCTCGCGGCCTGCGCCCACGCCGACGCTGAGAATCTGTGCGCCCACCTTCAGCCAGGCCCGCTGCAGCGCCTCGGTAAAACCGTGCAGAAACCAGGGATCTTCCAGCTTGTCGACGCGCTGGAACTCGCTCTCTGCGCCGTACCCGCCGCCCCGCAAGGCGGGTGGCAAACGTTGCAGGGTCAGCTCGATGCGCCCACCTTCCAGCACCCCAGGCGTCAGCATCCTCGCGCCCAGCACGTCGGCCACGTCGAGCCAGACCGGATAAGAACGGTGGCGGCCCGCTGCCCCGACTTCCCCGGCGTACAACCCTGCCCCCGCGTCCGGGTCGGGTACGCTGAACCTGACCTCGCCCGTCTCCAGCAGGGCAGCCCGCAGCCGGGGCAGCACCTCGGAGAGCGGCTCAGGCCCAAAAGTGAACATCCGCCCAAGATGACAGATTCGCCGCGCCCCTGTACGCCTGCCCGCCCGGCTTGTTAGATTGACCTCGCGCCGCCGGGCCGGTGAACACTCCTCTCCAGGTCTGTTCTGTGAGACACATCCCGGCTTCCCGCATTATGCGAAGGCTGCGGGGCGCAGAGGCAGATATGCAAAAGTCGCAACCGCACACGCGCGCCAGAACCTACTACACTTCCGAGTCCGTTTCGGAAGGCCACCCCGATAAGCTGGCTGACTTCATCTCCGACAGCATTCTCGACGAATTTCTGCGTCAGGAACCCGGCAGCCGGGTGGCCGTCGAGACGCTGCTGACCACCGGCATGGCCGTGGTGGCGGGCGAGGTCACGGCCCACCGCGCCCATGTGGACGTGCAGCGGGTGGTGCGCGAGGCGGTCAAGGAAGTCGGCTACACCCGCGCCCACTACGGCTTCGATGCCGAGTACAGCGCCGTGCTGGTGGCGCTGCACGAGCAGAGTCCCGACATCGCGGGCGGCGTCAATTTCTCCGAGGAGTGGCGCGGCATGAGCGAGGCCGAGCGTCTGGACCCGGTCAACAAGTACAGCATGATCGGCGCGGGCGACCAGGGGCTGATGTTCGGCTACGCCACCGACGAGACCCCCGAACTGATGCCGCTGCCGATCAGTCTGGCGCACCAGTTGACCCGCCGCCTCGCCGAACTCCGCAAGACCGAGCAACTGACCTACCTGCGCCCCGATGCCAAGGCCCAGGTCACGGTGGTGCGCGAGGCCACCGCTGAGGGCGGGCAGGACACCTGGGTCGATACGGTGGTCATCTCCACCCAGCACGACGAGGAGGTGACCCAGGCCCAGATCCGCACCGATCTGGAAGCCCAGGTGATCCGGGCCGTCATTCCTGCCGAGTATCTGCGCCCCGACACCAAGTTCTTCATCAATCCGTCGGGCAAGTTCGTGATCGGCGGCCCGCACGGCGACACCGGCCTGACCGGACGCAAAATTATCGTGGACACCTACGGCGGCGCGGTGCCGCACGGCGGCGGGGCCTTTTCCGGCAAGGACCCGACCAAGGTGGACCGCTCGGCGGCCTATTACGCCCGCTACATTGCCAAGAATCTGGTGGCGGCGGGTCTGGCCCACAAAGCACTGGTCGAGATCGCCTACGCGATTGGCCGCGCCCATCCGGTGTCGCTGCGGGTCGAGTCCTACGGTACCGGCAACATCAGCGACGAGGCCCTAGCCGAACTGGTCCGCACCCACTTCGACGCCCGCCCGCAGGCCATCATCGCCGAGCTGGATCTGTTGCGCCCCATCTATGCCCAGACCGCCGCCTACGGTCACTTTGGCCGCCCCGAATTTCCCTGGGAGCAGCTCGGCAAGGTGGACGCCCTCAAGGCGGCGGCAGGCGCACTGGCTTAGAGCTGGGCGCGGCAGTCGCTCTGGAATTCGTTCAGGCCGACGCCGGACAGCGCGGCACTGGCCGGAAGTCTGCCTCATGGTTGCTTAAACATCATGCTGCACTACGGCAGCTGTTTCTGGAGCGCCGGTAGAATGATCGGGTGTCCGCTTCTCCTATCGGCTCCGTTTCTCCGGTCGGCCCGGTGGTCAGTCTGACGCTGAGCCGCTACAGCTGGTCCCACGCCTGGGCCGGCATGAGTAAGATGGGGAGTGACCATCCGCACCTGCGCGGTGTGCCTGGCCTGCACTTCTACCGACTGCTGGGCAGCGGGCGCGGCAGCAATCTCGGTCTCGGCGCGGATATGCGGCGCTGGGCCAGGCTGGCGGTGTGGTCGTCGCCCGCCGCCTGTCAGCTCTTTGAGGACAGTCCCTGGCGGCGTCAGGAGCTGGCACTGACGAGGGAGAGCTACACCCTGATACTGCGTCCCACGCGCTGGCACGGGCAGTGGGGCGGCGAATCGCTGTTCGCCTCACCTCCTTCCAGCCCGCCTGAAACGGCCCGTTCGCCCGGGACAGGCCAGATTGCCGTCCTGACACGCGCCGTCATCCGTCCCGCCAAACTGGCCGCCTTCTGGCGCGGCGTGCCCGCCTCGCAAGCGGGCCTGCAAACGCAGCCGGGCCTGCTGGCCTCGGTGGGGCTGGGCGAGGTGCCGCTGCTGCACCAGGCCACCTTCAGTATCTGGCAGGACACGGCCAGTATGCTGGCCTACGCTTATCAGGGTGCGGGCCACCGGGGGGCCATCGCCCGGGCCAGGCGGGGGCATTGGTTCAGTGAGGAGCTGTTCGTCCGTTTTGCCGTGCTGTCCGGGCAGGGAAGCTGGAATGGCCGCGATCCGCTGTGCCCGCAGGCTCCCCACCCGCCATGACAGCTCGGATCGGCCTGACCTTATAGCCCGCCCCGACTTGCTACAGTTCACCCATGTCCGCTTCTTCCCCCAGCCAGCCGGGCCGCTTCAATCTGGCAGCGCTCTTTCTTTCGCAGTCGCTGGCCACCGGGGCCACCACCGCCAGCACCGTGCTGGCCTCGCTGGTCATCAGCGCGCTGGGCCACGAAGCCCTGGCGGGCTTGCCCAGCACCCTGGTCACGCTGGGCGCGGCGGCCTCGGCGGGGTTGTTCGGGATGCTGATGTTGCGAGGCCGCCGTCAGGGGCTGGTGCTGGCCTACCTGCTGGGTGTGGTCGGCGCGCTCATCGGCTTCTGGGGCGCGTGGCAGCAGCATCTGCTGGTCTTTCTGCTCGGTGCGGCGCTGGTCGGTATGTCTCAGGGCGGTTTCCAGCAGGCCCGCTACGCCGCCGCCGAGAGCGTCGCTCCCTCAAGGCGCGGGCTGGTGCTGGGCGCGATGATGTTCGCCTCGGTGCTGGGGTCGGCGCTCTCTACAGCGCTCAGCGGGCCGCTCGCCAACTTTGCCAGCGGGCTGAACACCTCGGCGGAGGTGGTGGGCTGGCTGCTGGCAGCGCTGTTCCTGCTGCTCGGTGCGGGCCTGACCTCGCTGTGGCGGCCTCCGGCTCAGGTCGAGGTGACGGCCCAGGCTGCTGAGGTGGCCCGCGTGCCCATCACGCACCCGCAGGTCTGGCCTGCTGCGCTGGCGGTGGCCGTCTCGCAGGGCCTGATGGTCACGTTGATGAGCCTCACCCCGCTCAGGGCGCACCACATGGGCATGGACCACACCGCCATCGCCGGACTCGTCACGGTGCACATCGCAGGCATGTACGGCTTCGGCTGGCTGACCGGGCCACTGATTGACCGCCTGGGTGTGCGCTTCGGCTATCTGGCCGGGGCGGTGCTGCTGCTGGCCGCTGCGCTCAGCGCGCCGTCGGGTCGCCTGTGGATCGCGCCGAGCATGTTCTTGCTGGGGCTGGGCTGGAATCTGGGCTTCCTGTCGGGCAGCAAGGCGCTCACCGCTTACCGGGGCGCGCAGGGCAAGGTGGACGCCCTGGCCTACCTCAGCGCGGGCTTCGGCACTTTTTTCGGCGGGCTGCTGCTGGGCCGCTTCGGCTTCGAGCCGCTGGCCTGGATCTGTGCGGTCCTCAGTTCACTGCTGCTGATCAGCGCCTGGTGGGGCGGCGCGAGACAGCGGGGGAACGTGGCGGTGGCGGCGGACTGAAGCTGAAGGGTGCGCCGGGCCTCAGCGCATCTGGTCGCGCACCTCACCCAGCGTTTCCAGAAAGGCGTCCAGAAACTCGTCCTCCAGCGCCCGGTCACGGATCAGTTCGTCCTGGGCGGTGGCCGATTGCGCCCGTGTCCATCTCACGCGGGCGTTTCTGGCCTCGTAGACATTGCCCTTACCCGCGACGAAGCGCGCGGCGTGCCTCACCGCCTCAGCGGGGTCGTCTGTCGGCGCGATGGTGATGAGGTTTCGCAGGCCCCCCTGATCGTTGACCAGACTGGCGATCACCTCCACCCGCTGGCCCCGGCGACTCAGAAACACCTGATCGACCCGCCACATGCTGGTGGCACGAATGGGCTGCGCCGGGCGGCGGCTGGCGTGGGGGCGGCGGGCCATCAGGACGGGTCAGCAGCAGTGCTGACGGCGGAATCAGTGGCGTCGGAGTCGGGCGGCGCGCTCCACTCGCGGACTGCCTCCAGGCCCAGCAGCACCCGGCCTGCGCCCTCAGCCAGCGCTTCGAGTTCGAGTTCGCCGGGCAGTACCGTCAGCGGCGCGATCCAGCCGACCCGGCGCTCGATGCGGTCCACGACGCTGCCCCAGCGGGCAATGCCGCCGGTCACGGCGATAGCGTGCGGGCGGGCACTCAGCGCCGCAGCGTAGGCCCCGATGTTCTTGGCGACCTGGTGGGCGAAGGCGTCGGCGGCCAGCTTGACCCGTCCCTCGGTCTTCTCGCGCCGCTCCAGTTCGCGCAGGTCGGCAGTGCCAGTCAGGCTGACGAAGCCCGATTCGCGCAATAGCAGCCGTTCCAGTTCGGCGCGGGGGCGGCTGTAGGCCAGCTCGATCAGCACATGCATCGGCAGGGTTCCGGCGCGGCTGGGGGTGAACGGCCCCTCGTCGAGCCGCGCGCCCGTCGTGTCGATGATCCGCCCGTTCTCGAAGGCGCTGACGCTGACACTGCCGCCCAGGTGAGCGACCACCACGCGGGCGTCCTGAAAACGTACCCCCTGCTCGTGAGAGGCGCGGCGGGCCACCAGCCGGGCATTGAGGGTGTGCAGGCGGCTGAGGCGCTCGGTCCCGGCCAGCCCCGAGACGCGGGCCTCGGGCAGCAGTTCGTCCACGTCCGGCGGATCGACGATGTAGGCGGGCACGCTGCGCGACTCTGCCAGCGAGAGGGCCAGCGCCGCGCCCACATTACTGGTGTGCTCGCCGTTCGGGTGGGTCAGCAGCCACTCGGCCAGTTCGGGGGTGACCCGGTAGGCCCCGGCGTTCAGCGTGCCGATCAGGCCGCAGTGGGCCACCACCGCGTCGGGGGCGGGCCAGTCAGCGGCGGCAGCGCTCAGATCGGCTTCCAGGCCGCCGAGTTCGAGCGGCCCAGTCAGCAGCGCCGAGTGCTCGACCTCAGTTTTTTGCAGCTTGAGGCGCAGTTGAGAGGGCAGGCCCGGGTTATCGCCGCGCTCAATCTCGGCCAGGGCCAGCTTGGTGCTGGTCGAGCCGGGATTGATGACATAGACGATCATGAGAAGTAAGGTAGCAGATCGGCGCGGCGGGAAAGTGGGTGTTCTTCATTCTTCTGGGCATCGTCTTCACGTTTGCGGCGCTTTAATAGGGTCAATTATGGCCAAGTCCACCAATACCGTTGTCATCACCGCCGTGATCGCCGCCGCTGTGGGCCTGGGTCTGGGAGCCACCGTCGTTCACGGCGCGCTGCCGGGCGTGGTCCAGCCCGCCAGCAGCGCCTCATCCACCCTGATCAAAACTGAGGCGGCCCAAAACGCGCAGACCCAGACCACCCAGGCCGCCCCTCCCACCCAGGCCAGCGCTGCCGCGCCCGGCGACGCCACCGCGCCGATCAGCGAGGTGGGGGCCAAGCTGCAAAACGAGGCCAATACCATCTCCATCGTCAAGCAGTACGAGCCGGGACTGGTGTACGTCAGCACCGAGTCGCCCGCCAGCCCTGACCCGTTCAGCCAGCGGCAGGGAGGCGGCAACCAGATTCAGGGCGGCGTCGGCTCGGGATTTTTCGTGGACGAGAGCGGCGACATCCTGACCAACTTTCATGTCGTCACCGAGGACGGCCAGACTTTCCGGGCCAGCATCAAGGTGCGGGTGCAGAGTCAGAAAGACCCGGTGGACGCCGAGATCATCGGCCTCGCGCCGCAGTACGATCTGGCGCTGATCCGGCCCAAGAACATCGACAAGGCGCTGATCAAGCCGATTCCGCTGGGCGATAGCGAC
The DNA here is from genome assembly GCF_025244745.1 of Deinococcus rubellus. Lineage (NCBI taxonomy): Bacteria > Thermotogati > Deinococcota > Deinococci > Deinococcales > Deinococcaceae > Deinococcus > Deinococcus rubellus. The sequence continues at coordinate 2,407,178 of NZ_CP104213.1, read as the reverse complement.
GCGCTGGAAGTCGGCCAGAAGACGGTGGCGATGGGCGCGCCGTTCGGCTTTGACTTCAGCGTCTCGGAGGGCATCATCTCCAGCGCCTCGCGGCAGATTCCGATTGGTTTCAGCCTGGCGGCCCTCGGCGGCGCGGGCGGCAACCCGGAAGGCATCACCCAGAAGGCCATTCAGACCGACGCGGCCATCAATCCCGGCAACAGCGGCGGGCCACTGCTCGACAGCACCGGGCGGATCATCGGCATCAACACCCAGATCATCAGCCCGGCGGGGGCGCAGAGCGGCGTGGGCCAGAGCGCGGGCGTGGGCTTCGCCATCCCCATCAACACGGCCAAGAACCTGCTGCCCCGGCTGCGGGCGGCCAAGGGCGGCATCGTGCTGGCCCCCACCATCGGCATTCAGTCGGGGTTGCTGGCGCAGCAAAGTGACGGCAGGGGCGGGGTCGTGGGCGTGCCGGTGGACATCGGGCAGCTCACCGATCAGGCCAGGGCGCAGTTCAAGCTGCCCGCCAGCGGCCTGATTATCGGCGTGGTGACGCCCGGCAGCCCGGCGGCCAAGGCGGGCCTCAAGGCCGGGACGCCACGTCAGTTTCAGGGCGGCCAGATCGCCCTGGGCGGCGACGTGATCGTGAGCGCCGACGGCATGCCGGTCTCCAACTCCGAAGACCTGCAAGGCACCTATATCAGCAAAAAAGCGGGCGACACCGTGAAGCTGGAAGTGGAAAACGGCGGCCAGACCCGCACCGTGAATGTGGTGCTGGACCAGAGCTCATTCTCCACGTTGCCCAGGACGCAGTTCAACTGAGCATATAAGGTACCGGGTTTGCCCCCGATGCCCAGGTGTGAAAGCCTGGGCAGGTGTCAGACACGCTCGCCCACCTGCTGCCCGCCCAGCCGCCACCAACGCTGACACCCGAGACGCTGGGGCAGGCTGGGCAGGTTCTCGACGCCTGGAATCTGGAGGCGCTGGCGGTGCTGGACGGGGGAGAGGTCGTGGGCGCGGCCACGACTGGCGGAACACCTGAGTGGGTGCCGCTGCTGGAGAGCGTGATCAGTCTGGAAGACGCCCGCGCCGCTCTGCGAACCGCGCCCGCCCTGGCGGTGACGCACGCCGGAACTTTCGCCGCCCTGCTGACGCCTGCTGACCTCGCGCCGCCCGCCGCGCCGGAACTGGCCGAACGGGTCTGGGCGGCCCTGGGCGAAGCGGACCAGGAACTGCTGTCGAAGTTGAGCGCCCGACTGAGCGTGGGCACCCTGGCCCTGGTCGGCGGGGCGGTGCGGGACGCTTTGTTGGGCCTCATGCCACTCGATCTCGACATCGTGGTGGTGGGAGCGGACGCGGAGGCGCTGGCGCAGGCGTCGGGGCTGCCGTTCGTCTTTCATCCGGCCTACCGCAATGCCACCCTCAGCTTGCCGGGTGAGCGCAACGCTGATCTGGTGAGCGCCAGAATGGAACGCTACCCGGCCCCCGGCGAGTCGCCGCTGCCGCACCCCGGTACCCTGGCGCAGGATCTGCGGCGGCGCGACTTCTCGCTGAATGCCCTGGCACTGGTGCTGGGAGCGGATGGGCCGGAGCTGCACGACCCGCACGGCGGCCTGACCGAACTGGCCTGGCGAGAGATGCGCCCACTCAGCGCTCGCTCGTTCACCGACGACGCCTCGCGGATAGTGCGCGGCGCACGGCTGGCGGCGCGGCTGGGACTTACGGCCTCGCCGGAACTGCTGGCCCAGGTGCCGCAGGCGCTGGCGGTGGCCGCCCGGACGCCCCGGCTCGACGCCGAGCTGAGATTGCTGCTGGCCGAACCCCAGCCCGGTCAGGCGGCGCGGGTGCTGGAGCGCTGGGGCGCGGGGTCGCTGCTGCCATCTGCCTCGCTACCGGTACTGGACGCGCTGGACGCCCTGCCCGAGCGTCCCGTTGACGCTGTCTACGCGGCGGGCCTGCTCTCCGGCGCGGTGGATGTGCCGAACTGGGAGCTGCGACTGAACCTGGGGCCACGTCCGGCGGCGCTGCTTGTGCGGGCGCTCGGCCACGGTTACGCTGCGCCCGGCAGCCCCGAGGCCGTGCTGCGCGGGGTGCTGCGGCCCCAGGCGTACATCCCGCTGACGGGCAAGGACGTGCTGAAGCTGGGTGTGTCGCCGGGGCCGGGGGTGGGCGAGGCGCTCGCGCATCTGGCCGGGTTGCGCCGGGCGGGGAAGGTCGCCAGCCGCGAGGAGGAGGCGGCGGCGCTGCGAACGTACCTGGGCTTCTCAGCGCCGTGAAGCGGGGCAATTTATCATGAGACGCCCCGTTAGAATGCTCCAATGGGTCTTCTCTCGCTGCTGTCGTCCAATCCCACCGCCTTTGTTATCATCGCACTGGCGCTGATCCTGTCGCTGACCGTTCACGAGTTTGCCCACGCCTACACCGCCGACCGGCTGGGCGACCCCACCCCCCGGCAGTTTGGGCGGGTCACGCTCAATCCGCTGGCCCACCTCGATCCGTTCGGGGCCATTCTGCTGCTGGTGGCGGGTTTCGGCTTCGCCCGCCCGGTACCGGTGAACTTTAACAATCTGGGCCGCTGGGGCATGGTGGCGGTGGCGGCGGCAGGGCCGATCAGTAACATTCTGATCGCGCTGCTGTGCATCCTGCTGCTGCGGGTGCTGCCCGAGACCAATCTTGGCGATACCATTCTGGGCATCGTCGCCAGCATCAACGTCGTGCTGGCGGTCTTCAATCTGATTCCCATTCCGCTGCTCGACGGCTCGCGCATCCTGGCGGGCATTTTCCCCAATACCCTGGGCCGCAGCTTGATGGAGTTCGAGCGGTTGCCCTACGCCTTTCTGATCGTGATGGGCTTCATCTTGCTGGCCCGTGGGCCGCTGAGTAGCGTCATCGGCACAGTGCAGGGCTGGCTGTTCGGGCTGGCAGGGGTCTAGCGCCGGGCACCCAACTCTGTGAGGGGCGGGCCTATGGGGTGGCCCGCCCCTCCCGTTTTCCGGTTTCAGCGCAGCGCGAACATCATCGCCACGTGTGCCCCGGTGCCGCCCAGCACGAACAGATGCCAGATTTCGTGGAAGCCGAAGATGCCGGGGCGCGGGTTCCACCGCTTGGTGCCGTAGACCACCGCTCCGATGCTGTACATGACCCCGCCCACCGTCAACCAGAAGAGGGCCGCGCCGCTGAGACGGTGCGAGAGTTGCGGCAGGAACGCCACGGCGGTCCAGCCCATGATGACGTAGAGCAGTGTGCTGACCCAGCGGGGCAGGCGCATGGTGAGCAGCTTGAGCAGAATGCCCGAGAGCGCCACGCCCCAGATGACCCACAGCACCACGCTCTGCCACACGCCGCTGAGGCCGAAGTACGCCACCGGGGTATAGCTGCCCGCGATCAGCAGAAAAATGGCGCTGTGGTCGAGCTTGCGCAGCCGCAGCAGGGCGCGCTCGCCCACCCGGAACGAGTGGTAGGACGCCGAGGCGGTGTATAGAAACAGCATGCTCAGGCCGAAGACCACGAACGGCCAGACGCTCAGGTGCTGGGCCAGTGCGTACCACAACATACCTGCCAGCGCGACCACCGCAAACACCGCGCCCGCCCAGTGGGTGAGGCTGTTCCACGGCTCACGCAGTGAATGGTAGACGGCCTTCAACATCGTCTTCATGACCATAGTATACGCCTTTTTCAGTCTTAATGACAATTTGTCAGATGAGAAGAGATGAACATGTCGGAGTCTTAGGTCACGTCGTCTCACTGTGAGAAACTTCCCAAGGGCGTCTGGGCGCGGGTTCGTTTCCTGATTCACTCATCCGCAAGGCACCCGTCACCTTTATGATCTGAAGGAGATGAAGCTTACTTTTTTGCTGGGCGTGGGCTGCGCCTGGGCACTGCTGGCCAGTTCGGTCTCAGCGGCCTACACGGTCCAGCCCGGCGACACCCTCTATCAGATCGCCCGCAGCGCTGGCGTGGACTCTCAAGTGCTGCTCAAGCTCAACGGCCTGAGCAGCCCGACCCTGAGAGTGGGCCAGCAGTTGCAGCTTCCGGCAGCGGGCCGGGCCACGCTGGTGGGCCAGCCCAAACTGGCCACGAAACTGGCAACGGGGGCAGCCCGCGCCGCTGCGCCCGGCGTACCCACGGTGTCGCGCTCTGGCCCGGTCGGCGGCCCACTTGCCTGGAAGACCGAGCCTGCCGCGACGGTGGCGAGCTTCGTGGGCTGGTCGCCGGTCATCAACGTGGCCTCGTTCGGCGACGCCCTGCCGCTGCGAACCTACCTGCGGGGGCTGGCCTTCGATTTCCAGACCTTTAATAACTGCGGTCCCAGCGCGCTCTCGGCGGTGCTGGGCTTTTACAAGGTGAGCCTTGGTCAGAACGTCATTCAGCAGACCACCCGCCAGGGCGACGGCTACATGCAGGTGAGTGCCATTGCCCTGGAACTCGCCAAGTTCGGCCTCCGCACCCGCACCATTCGCGGCGGCCAGCTCGTGCAGGTCAAAAAGCTGCTGGCGCTGGGCATTCCGGTGATCGTCTTGCAGTGGTTTGACCGCCCCGGTCACATCAACCACTTCCGGGTGGTGCGCGGCTACGATGACCAGGCAGGCGTCATGTGGGTGAGTGACAGCATGGTGGGGCCGGTGTCATATCTCAGCTACCGCGACTTCGACGCCCTCTGGAATACCCAGGGCCGCCAGATGTTTCCGGTGTACCCGGCAGCTTACGAGGCGCAGGTCAAGACGTTTCTGTAACCTCTGAATGTCGCAGGGGCTGAGGAAACCGCAAGGTCTCAGCCCCTGCGCCTCACAGTCTTGTACTGATTGCGCTTAATTTCAGTACACCCCGCAAAAAGCGCGGGATGCACGTCCACAACGCAGAACCAGTACCTTGTCCTATCTCCCGTTGGTCGGGTTAGATCGTGTTCAGCGTCTGTGTGCTGGACGCGATCTCATCGGAATCTGTATTACTTGCTGTAGTTCGGTGCTTCCTGCGTGATTGTCACGCCGTGTGGATGGCTCTCGATCAGCGAGGCCGAGCTGATCCGCACGAATTGGGCCTCACGGCGCAGGGTGTCGAGGTCGGGTGCGCCGCAGTAGCCCATGCTGCTTCTCAGGCCGCCGACGAACTGATACACCACCTCGCCCGCCGTGCCCCGGTAGGCCACGATGCCCTCAATGCCCTCGGGAACGAACTTCTTGCTGCCTTTCTCCTGAAAGTAGCGGTCCGAACTTCCCTGGTCCATCGCGCCCAGGCTGCCCATGCCCCGGTAGCTCTTGTAGCGTCGCCCGTCGCGCAGCACGACCTCGCCGGGGGCTTCGTCGGTGCCCGCCAGCATGCTGCCCATCATCACGGCGCTGGCCCCGGCCGCAATCGCCTTGGCCGCGTCGCCGGTCTGCTTGATGCCGCCGTCGGCAATAATCGGAATGCCCGCTTCACGGGCGGCCTCGGACGCCTCGAAGATGGCGGTGATCTGCGGCACGCCGACGCCGGTGACGACGCGGGTGGTGCAGATGCTCCCCGGTCCGATCCCGGCCTTGACCGCGTCTGCCCCGGCGTCGATCAGGGCCTGGGTGCCTTCCCGCGTGGCGATATTGCCCGCGATCACGTCCACGTCAAAGCGGGTCTTGACCTGTTCAAGCGCGCTGAGAATGCCCTGCGAGTGGCCGTGGGCACTGTCGAGCACCAGCACGTCGGCTCCAGCCTGCACCAGCGCGGCGGCCCGGTCCATCAGGTCGCTGCTGACCCCGATGGCGGCGGCGACCCGCAGCCTGCCCAGATCGTCCTTGGCGGCGTTCGGGTACTTCACTGTCTTCTCGATGTCCTTGATGGTGATCAGGCCGCGCAGGTACTCGCCTTCCGTCACCAGCAGCTTCTCGATACGGTTGCGCTTGAACAGTTCACGGGCCTCTTCCAGATCGGTGCCCACCGCCACCGTCACCAGATTCTCGCGGGTCATCACGTTGCCGATGGGCTGCTCTAAGTCGTCGATGAAGCGCATGTCGCGGTTGGTGATGATGCCCAGCAGCTTGCCCTCGGCGTCGGTGATCGGCACGCCGCTGATCTTGTACTCGGCCATCATCCGGTCGGCCTCGCGCACGCTGGCAGTGGGCGGCAGCGTAATCGGGTCGACGATCATGCCGCTCTCGCTGCGCTTGACCTTGCGGACCATCTCGGCCTGCGCGTCGATGCCCATATTCTTGTGAATGACCCCGATGCCGCCCTCGCGGGCCATTGCTATGGCCATCGCGGTTTCGGTCACGGTGTCCATCGCCGCCGATACGAAGGGAATATTGAGCCGCACCCGGCGGGTCAGCTGGGCCTGCACATTCACGTCTCTCGGCAGCACCAGCGAGTGCCGGGGCAGCAGCAGCACGTCGTCGAAGGTGATGCCCTCGCGGCCAAACTTGTAAGCGAAGCGGTCTTCCATCGAATGAGCTTACACCCTGGCAGGGCGCTCAAGCGTGACGCCTCTTGCGCCCCTGAGGGGGCCGTGCTAGGCTCTCTTTCGCCTGAGCTGGACTGGGTGAAGATGGGGCCATAGCTCAGCTGGGAGAGCGCGTCGTTCGCAATGACGAGGTCAGCAGTTCGATCCTGCTTGGCTCCACCATCAAAAAGCAACCAAGAGTAAGTCCATATCAGGGCTTCCTCATAACAAGCGCCGACGGCCTAAAACCCAGTCGGCGCTTTTGTTATTTTTAAATTCCTCACTTCCTGTGCGCGGCGTACCATCTCCTGAACGGCTGTATTCGATCCTCGTTCAGCGCGTCTTCGTCACTTTGCTCAGCAGCGGCGGGGCGTCGGGATTGAGGCCTTTGTGCAGCGCCAGATGCCCAGCGAACAGGTAAAAGGCCAGAGCGCTGGCCACCGGATCGGTGAGGGCGTGGCCGGTCTGGGGAGTGATGAGGCTGCTGGCGGGAGCCGGGCCGATGGTTCGCAGGTCGGCTCCGCTGATGACCAGATCGCGGTATGCCTGCTCAGTGGCGCTCCGGGCCGCGTCGGCGGACGCGAAGCCCAGTAGGGGCAGTCCCTCGGCCAGCAGGCGCTTGGGGCCGTGACTGAACTCGGCGGCGCTGTAGGCCTCGGCGTGAATGCCGCAGGTCTCCTTGAGCTTCAGGGCCGCTTCCTGCGCCACCCCGAAGTGCAGGCCGCGTGCCAGCACCAGCAGGTTCTCGGCAAAGCGGTAGCGCTCGGCCAGATCGGAGGCGCTGCTTTCCAGTTCCAGGGTCTGCGTCAGCTTGTCGGGCAGCCCGGTCAATGCGTCTTGCAATGCCTGATCGTCAGTCAGTGCCGCGATCACCGGCAGAAAGGCCGTCAAGCTGGCGAGGTAACTCTTGGTGGCGGCCACCGCCCGCTCCTCGCCGCAGCGCAGCGGCAAGGTGAATTCGGCAGCGCGGGCCAGATCGCTGTCCTCTACGTTCACCAGCGCCACGGTGATGGCCCCGCCCTCACGGGCCATCTGAACGTTCTCCACCACGTCCGGGCTGGCCCCCGACTGCGATACGGCAATCACCAGCGCCCCACGCAAGTCGAGGCGCGCTCCGTAAAGGGTATGCACGCTCGGCCCCAGCGAGGCGACGGGCAGGGCCAGTTGTGTTTCCAGGGCGTATTTCAGCACGGTGCAGGCGTGGTCGCTGCTGCCGCGCGCCACCGTCACCGCGTAGGGCGGGCGGCGCTCGCGCAGGGCGGTGGCCAGGCGGGTCACAGCTTCAGCGTTCTCGCGCTGCTGGCGCTCAAGCACCTGCGGCGTCTGCCGGGCTTCCTGGAGCATCAGGGGGTCGAAAAGGTCCGGAGTATTCATCTGGGTCATGTCATTCCTCGGCTGAAATCTGGGGAGAACGAATTGAACGTCACATCAGCGCAGCTCAGATCTGCTTCCCGCCCACGTACACCGCTTCCACTTCAAATTGCTCGCTGAGCACCACCAGGTCGGCCCGCAGGCCCACGTCCAGGCGGCCCCGGTCCGTCAGTCCCAGCGACTCGGCGGGCGCGGCGCTGAGCATCCGGCTCACGTCGGGGAGGCCCAGGCCCGCTGCCAGCGCGTTTCTGAGCGCCACGTCGAGCGTCAGCACACTGCCCGCGATGCTGCGCCCATCGGCCAGCACGGCCTTGCCGTCCTTGACGATGACTTTTTGCCCCCCGAGTTCGCTCTCGCCGTCACCGAGTCCGGCGGCGCGCATGGCGTCGGTGATCAGCACCACCCGCCCAGCGGCAGCCAGATGGGCCAGCAGAAAACTGATTTCGTGAACGTGAACGCCGTCCAGAATGATTTCCAGCCAGGTGTGGGGATCGGTGATCAGCGCCCCGGCAGGCCCGGGAACGCGGCCCTCGATGCCGCCCATCGCGTTGTAGAGGTGGGTGGCCGCCGTTCGCCCGCCCGCCGCCTGCACCGCTTTCAGAAACTCGCGGACTGTCTCGGCGTCGGCGGTGGTGTGGCCCACGCCCACCCTCACGCCCGCGCGGGCAAAGTCCAGCCCGGCCTGGGCGGCTCCCGGCACTTCCGGCGCGAGGGTCACGGCCTTGATGACCCCGCTGGCCAGCGCCTGCGCCACCAGGCCAGGGGTGGGGGAGAGGGTCAGCGGCGGCTGCGCGCCCAGCTTGTGGGGGCTGATGAAGGGGCCTTCCAGGTGAGCGCCGATGATGTCGGCCCCGCCCGGTACGCCGACTTCCACCACCTCGCGTACCGCGTCCAGCGCCGCCAGTACCCGCGCCCAGGGGTTGGTGATGGTGGTGGGCAGCAGGGTGGTGGTGCCGTGCCGGGCGTGAAAGCGGGCCAGCGTAGCAATCCCCGCCGCGCCGTCCATGGTGTCGCCGCCGTTTCCACCGTGAACGTGGGTGTCGATGAAGCCGGACAGCAGGTAGCGGACGGGCGTGCCTTCCTGATGGGGCTGTTCGGTCAGGACCTGCTCGATGGTCGCTCCGAAGCTCAAGCGCCCTGCCTGGAGTCCGCCGGGCAGCACCAGCATGCCGCTGAGGTCGGTCATGCAGACCCAAGAATGCTGAAACGAATGGAGGGGAGTGGAGCGGCAGGGAGCAGCGTGCAGATCATGGAACCTCCGGGCGGCGAGCGCGCATCACGCCAGCCTCCAGCCTACGGTCTGAAAATTATTTTTGTCAACCTGAATGCGTTGAGAGAAATTTTTAAGGATTGTCTGACCGTAACTACTCAGCAGCAAAAACTAGGCATAATGATTTCACTGCGAAACACGCTGACGAGGCCATGCCAGACGTTCAATCCCTGCTTGTGGAGCGTCGAGATGTCACTCCGGATACGGGCGAAGTGCTGGCCGCCCTCCTTGGATCGGAAGCCCCCAGAGACCTTGCGTTTAACGCACCACGGCCTGATGTCCCGTTCGGCCTGATTGTTGTCAAAAGGCACACCTTCGTCGTGGAGGAAGCGCAGCACCGCCTCGCGGTGCTGCTGGCACCTCAGGGCCAGGTTGCGGCCTGGTGTCTGTTTCGTTCGGCCTCGTCTCCCAGGGACCGGAGGTGCTGGAGGATTGGCCTTCAGTCCAGCGTCCAGCAGGGCATCGAACTGCTGTTCGAAGGCGATCACGAGGTCGGGAGTGATCGTCCCATCCTTCTGCTGGTGGTACACCAGGCGCAGCGCGTCTCGCAGCTCTCCCGCCCATACTTGAGCGTGATGCTCGGCGAGGCCACGCAGTTCGCGCAGCAGGTGTGCCCCGCAGAGTGCGTGTTTCGCGGAGAGCTTGAAAGACGTGCTCCAGGCGTCGTGCATCAGGATGCCCTTGAACTGCGGCAGGACATTCATGGCTTCCAGCGCGGCGAAGCCCCGCTGGGAATGCTGGCCATCCAGGGTGAGCTGCGCGCAGCTCACGACATGCATCCACTGCAGCTTGCCGTTGACCTTGCTGCCGGTCTCATCGGCGTGCAGGACGGGTTGATTGAGCAGCGCGGCTTTGAGCTGTGTCTCGAAGTCGATGAGGCGGTCAGCAGCCAATTGGAGGTTCAGGACAATGGTGCCTTCACTGGGATGCGCTCCACACAACGCTTCGAGGATCTCCGTGGTGCGTTCCAGCGGTATGAAGTGTGCCGCATTCAGGGAGACCGCCAGCCCATGAACCCGAGACCCGTACTGAACCCGGCCGGGAACGTCGTCAGGGAAGGATGCGTGCTGGCGGTGCCGACACCCTGGGCAGACCTTGACGTCCGCGCGGTACTCGGTCACCTGCAAACGCAGCTCTGGCAGGTCCATGACCTGCCGTGCTACGTGCCCTTGGGCACTGACGCTCTCCCACGCGTGTCCACAGGCGCAATATCCGGTCAACGGTAAGGAGACGACCTCATCCACGTGCTCCGCCATCTTGAGGGTCTTACCGACATGACCACGTTGAGCGCCAGAAGACCGGCCGGTCTTCTGGCGCTCACTCTTGGGTACCCACGGCTTGTTTTTGCTCGGTGGTTGACTGGACGTCGTGCTGTCCTGTGCCAACCGGGCCTCGAGGTCCCGGAGCCGTCCGAGCAACTGAGCCACCTGCGCTTCGAGTTCACGAATCCGGGCCTCAAGGCGCTCACAGTTGGGACAGGGAACTTCGCAGATGTCCAACTGTAGCAAGGAGACTGAGCTACCTCGCTGAGTAGTTACCTGGACTCATCCTGAAATTGAGCTTTTCTAAAGTCGGGCTTTGAAGTCGGCACTATCTGCCGCCCCTAAGCTGCCCGCCCATGACCCCGCCGATCACATCGCCGCTGTCTGCGGCCGCCCGCGCTGCACTGACTGTTCCTGCTCCGACTGGGCCGCAGACGCCTTCACCTTTGCAGCGCCTGGCCTGGCACCAGCAGTTCGGCTACAATCCGTCCTCACTGGGGGCGCTGGGGGCGGAGGTGTTCACGGCGAGCGGCATCGAGGGTGGGCTGGGCTACCATTCAGCAGGCCGGGCCTGGATCGGGACCGGCGACCCGTTGTGTGATCCCAATGATCAGGCGGCGCTGCTCGCGGCGTTCGTGGTGGGTGCGCGGCGAGCGGGCAAGTTGCCGCTGCTGCTGCCAGTCACGGCCCGGCTGGCCGCCGCCGCGCCGCCCAGCTTGAGGGCGGTGACGCTGGGGGCCACGCCGTACCTCGACCTTCAACGCTGGTCCCCGGCGGGTAACCGGGGCAAGATGCTGCGCGGCAACCTCGGCAAGGCGCGGCGGCTGGGCGTCAGCTGCCAGCGGGCCGCCCCGACGCCCGTCTTCCAGGCCGAATGTACGGCGCTCATGCAGAGCTGGCAGGCCCAGCGGCGGGCCGGAGCCGTGCTGGGCTGGGTCTTCGACCTCGACCCGTTTGCCTGGGCGGCAGACAAACGCTATTTCCTGGCGCGCGACCAGACCGGACAGGCCGCTGCTTTCCTGGCGGCCAGTCCACTTCCGGCCCGCGGCGGCTGGTATCTGGAAGACATCATTCGCCGCCCCGACGCCCCGGACGGCACGGCAGCGGCGCTGGTGGCCCACGCGCTGAGCGAGTTGCGCGGTGAGGAAGGCGCGCAGCTCGCCACCCTGGGGGCTGTGCCGCTGTGCCTGCCGCGCCGCAGCGACGTCGGTGTCCAGGTATCCAGATCGCTCGAAGCACTGCTCTACGCCGCCCGTCCGCTGCTCTCGCACTGGTACAACTTCGACGGCCTGCGCCAGTTCAAAAACCAGTTTGCGCCGACGTTCTGGGAAAACGAATACCTGCTGTTGCCAGGTCGCCGCTCCCTGCCCGGTGCGGCGCTGGGGCTGCTGAGGGCCACGCTGCCGGGCGGCTTACGAAGTCTGCGGATGCCCTGACCCTTGGGCGGCCTTCAGATTGCCCCCACCGTCACGTTGGTCAGATCGAATTCCGGTTTCGGAAACTGCGGGTTCATGTCGCTGAGGGTGTCGAGCAGGAGTTGAGAGATGACGCGGTTGCGATACCACTTGTGGTCTGCCGGAATGACGTACCAGGGTGCAGCGTCGGTGCTGGTGGCGCTCAGGGCAGCCTCGTAGGCACGGGTATACTCGTCCCACTTGCCGCGCTCCTTGAGATCGGCGGGGTTGAATTTCCAGTTCTTCTCGGGGTTGTCCAGGCGGTCTTGCAGACGCGAGCGCTGTTCCTCGGCGCTGATGTGCAGGTACAGCTTGAGGATGCGGGTGCCCCGGCTGGCCAGCAGCGTCTCGAAGTTGCGGATGTATCCGAAGCGCCGTTCGGCTTCCTGGTCGTCGATGATGTTGTGAACCCGCGTTACCAGCACGTCCTCGTAGTGCGAGCGGTTGAATACGGCGATCATGCCCGCTGCGGGCGTGTGAGGGTGAATGCGCCACAGAAAGTCGTGCTTGAGGTCTTCCTCGTTCGGCACCTTGAAGTTGGTCACGATGATGCCCTGAGGATTGACCGGCTCGAAGACATGCTTGACAGTGCCGTCCTTGCCGCCTGCGTCGCGTGCCTGCAACACCACCAGCAGACTCTGTTGACTCTCGGCGTAGAGCCGGTCTTGAAGTTCGGTCAGCTTGGCACCGATCTCGGCAGTCTCGCGCTCTGCCCTGTCCCGTTCAAGCTTGCCAGTGTCGTCCGTCGAAATGCCGCTGAGCTTGAACTTCTTGCTCACCCGGTAGTCTGAGAGATTCATCTGCTGATGTTAGCGGCGCAGGGCAGGGCGGCGAGGCAAATTCCAAGGAAAAGCAAAAGCTCCGGCCCGCCACTGAGGGCTGGTGCCGGAGCCGGAGAGGTCTGGGGATCAGAGCTGACTGAGCAACGCCTCGACGCGGGCCTTGAGGTCGCCCCTGGCCTGCGGCTGGCCGAGCTGATGCAGGCCGCCGTGATAGGCGTCGGGGTCGCCAAACAGGTGAGAGAGCAGCTCGAACTCGCGCTGGCTGCGCAGGCTGGCGTCGTCACGGAACATGTTGACGTAGCGCTCCTGAAATTCCCAGTCGGGAAGCTGGCCGCCCACATAGGCCTGCATCAACTGCTTGTAGGGCGCGACATTGCCCTCGCCTGCCACCGCGCCTGACATCTGGGCCGCGTCCTGGCGCACCGGCACGTCAGCCTCGAACACCGGGCCGAGCTGCTCGGGCGTGATGTCCCAGTTGTTGACTTCGAAGGTGGGCTGGCCGTCCTTGAAGATGATGAACTGCGGCGACTGGTGCTGCAAACCGCTCAGCTCGGTCACATGGTTGCTGGCCGGACGCCAGTCCACCACCCGGATAAAGCCCACCGGCAGGTCATGCTTGGCCAGGAAGGTTTCCAGTACGCCGAAGCCCTGCATGGTCTTGTGGCAGGTTCCGGCCTTGAAGACGGCGGCCTGGGGGTACTCGGCCAGGAAGCCGTCCACTTCCTCGGGGGTGGTCAGCGGCACCAGCACCTGGGCTGGCTTGGCGTTCGGGTTGTGATCAGTCTGGGTCATGGTTGGATTGTACTCCCTGCTTTACTTTGCAAAGTAAGATGGTCACACACTGGACGCCCGGCGTGCACTGGGGGTTCAGGCCTGCGCCCGCACTTCCGGCGTGTCGAGCGTGGCAATTTCGCCGGGGGTGATCTGGTAGTGCTCGTTGCACCAGTGACACACGACCTCCTGCCCGCCGTCCTCCATCATGCTCTGGCGCTCCTGCATGCCGAAATAGGTCAGTGAGGCCACCGCCCGCTCGCGTGAGCAGCGGCACTGGAACTGGGCGGCCTGGGCCTGCGGGGCCACCACGAAGTCGAGTCCCTGGGTCGCCCGCTCCATGACTTCCAGCAGCGAAGCGCTGCGGAGGTTGTCGGTGAAGCTCCCCATTGTTTTGATGTTGGCTTCCAGCGCTGCCAGGGTCTCGTCGCTGACGCCGGGCATGGCCTGCACGATCAATCCGCCCGCCCGCGCGACCCGCCCGCCTTCCTCGTAGACGCCGAGCTGCACCGCGCTGGGAATCTGCTCGCTGGACGCCAGGTAGTAGGCCACGTCCTCGGCCAGCTCACCGCTGACGAGTTCCACGCTGCCGGTCCAGGGTTCGGCGTTGTCGAGGAGCCGGGTCACGGCCAGTTCGCCGGTCTTGCCGATCAAACCGCTCACGTCGAGCTTGCCGTCCGAGACGCGCAGCGGCAGATCGGCGTCCGGCTCGCGCACGTAGCCGCGCACCCAACCCTCGGCGCTGCCCTCGGCCACCAGCCAGCCCAGCGGCCCGTCACCCTGCACCCGCAGGTTGACCCGGCTGTCCACCTTCTTGCCGAGAATGATCGCCAGCAGCGCAGCGGCGCTCAGCGCCCGGCCCAGCGCGGCGGTGGCAGTCTTGCTGAGCTGGTGGCGCACGCGGGCTTCCTCGACGATCTGCGTGGCGTCGATGGCCACCACCCGTAAGGTGTTGCCCGCCGCTGTGCCGCGCAGGATGTAGGAGGCTGAAGTCTGTGAATCTTGCATTACAAAATCTTATATAAGCAGACTCAGATTTAAAGTGGGAATGATTGGAATTGAGAGGGATAGGTGGGGCGTGGGATTTGGTCTAGCAGAAGGCGTTCCAGCGCTCCGCGCACCCCCTATTTTTGCGAGGTGATGAAACTCAGGTTGCGGTCCTGCTGCGCCCGGTCCAGGCCGTAGCCGTACACGAAGGCGTCGGGGATGGTGAAGCCCAGGTAATCCACCGGCACCTCCACCTTGCGTCGCGAGGGCTTGCTCAGCAGTGAGGCGACCTTGAGGCTGGCCGGGCCGCGCTCGGAGAGGTAGCGCAGGATGTAGTTCATGGTGATGCCGGTGTCGATGATGTCCTCGACCAGCAGCACGTGGCGGCCCGAGAGCGGGAAGCTGAGATCCTTGACCAACTTGACCTCGCCACTGGTCTGCTTGGCGTCGCCGTAGCTGCTGGTCTGCATGAAGTCGATGGTCAGCGGAATATCGAGCGAGCGCACCAGATCGGCGTGAAAGAGAAACGCGCCGTTGAGCAGGCAGATCAGGTGCGGGTTGAGGCCCACGTAATCCTGACGGATCTGGTTGGCCAGCTCATGGACGCGGGCCATCAGTTGCGCTTCGCTGATCTGCACCGGGCCGTCACTGGGACGCAGTTGTTTTTGCTGGAACACGGTCATGAACATCAGCCTAACAGATGACTGCCATAATCTGGTCAGAAAACACCACCGAAATGTCCCTCCTGCGGCGCTTTGCGGCCCTATACTGGCCCGCATGACGCCCGCCCCGTTTTCGGCCCCGGTTGAGTTGCCCTTGCCCAGAACCTACAGCGCTCCCGGCGTCCTGGGCCGCATCGTGGCCGAACGAACCCAGGACTACGCCGGGGCCGACTTCGAGCTGGGCAAGGCCCGCCCGCGTGCCCGGCGCTTTCACGCGGCGCTGGCCCGGCCCGGCCTGCAACTGATCGCCGAAGTCAAGCGTGCCAGCCCCAGCCAGGGAGCAATCGCGCCGCTCGACCCGGCCCAGGCGGCCCGGAGCTACGTGTGCGGCGGCGCGGCTTGCCTGAGCGTGCTGACTGAGCCGAGGCACTTCGGCGGCTCACCCGAAGCCCTGCACGCGGTGGTCGCCGCCGTGACGGTGCCGGTGCTGCGAAAGGATTTCGTCGTTCACCCGAAGATGCTTCAGGAGGCCGCCGACTGGGGTGCGGGCGCGGCGCTCCTGATGGTCAGCGTGCTGGGTGAGGACGTGGGCGCGTACCTCAAGCTGGCCCACTATTTCGGCCTGGACGCGCTGGTGGAAGTTCACGACGAGGCTGAGCTGGACATTGCTTTGGCGGCGGGCGCGGAGATCATCGGCGTCAACAACCGCGACCTCACCACGCTGGCGATCAGCCTGACCAACAGCCCGCGCCTGATCGCCCACGCTCGCGCCGCCGGGTATGAGGGCCTCCTGGTGGCCGAGAGCGGCTACCGTACGCGGGACGACATTGCCAGCATCCGCGAGGTGGCCGACGCCGTGCTGGTGGGCAGCAGTCTGGCGGGCAGCGGCGATCTGGAGCGCGCGGCGCGGGAACTGCTGGCCTGAGCAGGAGGGCGGCTGAATCTTCGAATCAGTCAGGCCGATTGACGCCTGCTGCCCCCGGCCCTACAGTCCAGCCATGACCAACCCAGTACCTCCAGCTGCCGGTGTCCTCTCCAAGTTTCGCCTGGACGGCAAAACCGCCGTCGTCACCGGAGCCACGCGGGGCATAGGCCGCGCTCTGGCCCGCGCCCTGGCTGAAGCGGGGGCCAACATCGTCATCGTGGGGCGCGACGAGCAGGCCGCCCGCGATGTGGAGGCTGAGTTGGGTGAACTCGGCAGCCAGACGCTTTTTGTCAAAGCCGAGATCACCGAGCGTCTTGAAGTGGAACAGGTGCTGGCGGCCACGCTGGAGCGCTTTGGGCGCGTGGACATTCTCGTCAACAATGCCGGGACCTGCGTTCACCGCCCAGCCCTGGACGTGACCGACGAGGAGTGGCGGCAGGTCATGAGCGTCAACGTGGACGCGCTGTGGATCGCCTCGCAGGTCTTCGGGCGGCAGATGGTAGCGCAGGGCGGCGGCAACATCGTCAACATCGGCTCGATCTCGGCGCAGATCGTCAACCGCCCGCAGTGGCAGCCCGGCTACAATGCGTCCAAGGCCGCCGTGCATCAGCTCACCAAGAGCCTGGCCGCCGAGTGGGCCCCCCACAACGTGCGGGTCAATGCGCTGGCCCCCGGCTACGTCAAGACCGATATGGCCCCGGTGGATGACCCCCAGTTCAAGCAGCGCTGGATCGACGACGCGCCGCAGCAGCGCGCTGCCCTGCCGGAAGAGCTGGGGCCAGCCGTGGTGTTTCTGGCGAGTGACGCCTCCTCATTTATGACCGGCTCGGTGCTGGTGCTGGACGGAGGCTACACGCTGTTCTGAGGGCTGGCCCGCGCTGCCGCTCCGAAGCTCTAAACTGCCCCCCATGTCTTCCGATTTTCCCACCGCCTCCGACCTCGCCGCCGCTGTGCAGGGCGGCCAAGACCCCCGGCAAGCTGTCCAGACTGCCCGTGCCCGTGCCGAGGCCGATCCGTTCAATGCCCTGATCAGCGTGCTGAGCGCCGAGCAGATAGAGGCCCAGGCCGCCGAGGTATCGCGCCGCCTGGCCGCTGGTGAAACCCTGCCGCTGGCAGGCGTGCCCAGCGTTATCAAGGACAACCTGAATCTGATCGGCACCGCCACCACCTGCGGCAGCCGGATGCTGGCCCATTATGTCAGCCCCTACACCGCCAGCGCTGTGCTGAAGTTGCAGCGGGCCGGGGCGATCATCGTGGGCAAGGCCAACATGGACGAGTTTGCGATGGGGTCGAGCACCGAAACTGGCGCGTTCGGGGCCACCCTCAACCCCTGGGACGCCTCCCGCGTGCCGGGCGGCACCTCCGGCGGCAGCGCGGCGGCGGTGGTGTCCGGCATGGTGCCGCTCTCGCTCGGCTCGGATACCGGCGGCTCGGTGCGCCAGCCCGCCGGATTCACCGGGGTCTACGGGTTCAAGCCGACGTATGGGCGTGTCAGCCGCTCCGGTCTGGTGTCGCACGCCAGCAGCCTCGACCAGATCGGGCCGTTCGCGACCTCGGCCCGCGATCTGGCGCTCATTCTGGACGCCATCAGTGGGCACGACCCGCACGACGCCACCAGTCTGGACGCTGCACCCAACTTTGTGGCGTCGCTGGGCCACGACCTCAAGGGCCTGCGGGTGGGCGTCATCAGCGAGTCGCTGGGCGGCAACACGGCGGGCGTGGAGGCGGCTTTGAACACCATGCTGGACGCCCTCAAAGAACTGGGCGCGAGCGTCGGCGAGATCAGCCTGCCCACCCTCCAGCACGCCGTCGCCGCCTACTACCTGATCTCCACGCCGGAAGCCAGCAGCAACCTGGCCCGCTACGACGGCATGGTGTACGGCACGCGGGTAGACGCCTCAGACGTGAACACTTCCATGAGCTCGGCACGGGGGCAGAATTTTGGACGCGAGGTCAAGCGCCGTATCCTGATCGGCACCTACGCCCTGTCGAGCGGCTACTACGACGCCTATTACAGCAAGGCCATGAAGGTGCGCCGCCTGATCGCCGACGACTTCAACCGGGCCTTCGGGCAGTTCGACATCCTGGTAACCCCCACCAGCCCCTTTCCGGCCTTCAAACGCGGCGAGAAAGTCAGCGATCCGGTGGCCATGTACGCCGCCGACGTGGACACGGTGGGGGTCAGTCTGGCGGGGCTGCCTGCGCTGAGTGTACCCGCAGGCTTCGAGACGGTAAACGGCGTGCGCCTGCCGGTGGGGATTCAACTGATCGCTCCAGCCCTAAGCGACGAACAACTGCTGACGGTGGCCGACGCCCTGGAGCGCAGCGGAGCGGTGAAGGTGGAGCTGTCACCACGCTAAGCTTGCCTGAATGCCTCCTCACCTGCCCAGTCCTGCCGAACTCGCCGAATTCAGCCTGGCCACCCAGCACCCCCTGACCCTCCAGTGGCTGGACGATCAAACGCGCCTGAAGCGCTTTGTGAGGATTCATGGGTTCGACCTTCAACTCGCCGCCGACCTTGAACTGGCCGGGCAGCGGGCCGGGTTTTTCAAGGTGGGGCAGGACGCGCAGGCGTTTCTGAACCGCTGGGCGAGCGTGCCGCCCGACCTTCACGCCATGCTGAGCATCCGTTTTCAAGGACTGGACGTGACCAGACCCTTCGTGGACGCCTCGCTGCTCAGCCGCCCGCTGACCGAGCTGGATCTGCCCGCACTGGCGGAAGTCGCCCGCGAGGTCTACGGTGCATTCAGGCCGCTTTATCTGCGGCTGTGGAGCGCCGCGCCCGACGGGCACTTCCCCGAAACCCAGCCCGACAAGCGCTTTCTGGCCGCGCCGATCTCAGAGTTGATCGGGGCCAATGTGCCGCCAGAACTCAGCACCCAGCCCACCCAGGACCTCAGTCACTACGCCGAGGCGCAGGCCGCTTACGAAGCTGTGAACGCCGGGCACCCCGCGCACACTGAGCAGGCGGCTTTGGAGAGCAGGGAGGACTTGCAGGAGAGTCTCGAGGCCGGAACGCTCTTTGACGTGCTGGTGCGGGGCGAATGGGCCGGATACGTTGCGACCACCGAAACCTTTGAGGCCGATACGCTGGGCCTGAACGCCTACGTCGTGCAGGAGCTCATTCTCTCGCCGCACTTTCGGGGGCGCGGTTACGGCGCGGCGCTCAGCACCCTGCTGGCCCGCTCGCTTCCCGATCAAAGCCGCGTGCTGATCGGCACCATTCACGCCGAGAACCGGGGCGCGATCACGGCGGCTCTGCTGGCCGGGCGGGTAGATGTGGGAGGCTGGGTTCAGGTGGGATTGT
Source organism: Deinococcus rubellus (assembly GCF_025244745.1). Classification (NCBI taxonomy): domain Bacteria; kingdom Thermotogati; phylum Deinococcota; class Deinococci; order Deinococcales; family Deinococcaceae; genus Deinococcus; species Deinococcus rubellus. The sequence continues at coordinate 2,387,999 of NZ_CP104213.1, read as the reverse complement.
AAGGCCACTGAGCCGCATCTTTTATCATTCCCCCAGCGCTGTCAGCACGCTTTGCGGCACTTCGAGCGGAATCAGGTGGCCGCTGCCTTTGATCGGCTGACCCTGCGTCCCCGCCAGCTTCGCCAGTACCTCGTCGCGGATGACCTCTGGGCCAATAGCCGGGTCGTCTTCCGAGAAGAGCACCGTGACCGGCACAGCCAGGGTGCCCAACTCACCGCCGATGTCCTCGCGGCTGCCCACGTCGGTCCAGGCTTCCCAGGCGTCGCGGCTGGCCCGCAGGCCGTCGCTGACGAGTTGGTACAAATCCTGCTCAGGCAGCGGCTGACGGCTGATATGGCGGTACTGCTTTTCCAGCGCCACCGGGTCTCCCCAGGCGGCGCGGAGCTGCGCCCGGTCCTCGTCGCCCATCGGCTCGGGGCCGGCCGGCGAGGGCGCGATCAGCAGCAACTCGGCCACCAGTGCCGGGTGGCGGGCGGCCAGCAGTAGCGCCACCTTGCCGCCCATCGAATGCGCCGCCAGCCGGTACGGCCCACTGCCCGAGGCCCGCAGCACGCCTGCCAGATGCTCGGCCATGTCGCCCGTCATTTGCCCGTCCCGGCCCAGCGCGGCGGCGTTCCCGAAGCCCAGTAGATCGGGGGTGAGTACCTCAGTGGGGGAGGCCAACCGCTCACGTACCCGCCGCCACAGTCGCCCGGAGGTGCCGAAACCGTGGATCAGTGCCAGTGGCAGGGCAGGTGTCGGCCCGCTCACGCGCTGAGGTCGCCAATGAGGGCGTCGGCGGAGCGCAGGCTCAGCGCCATCTGGGTCAGGCCGGGATTGACGCTCAGCGAACTGGGAAAGGTGGAGTTGTCGCAGATCCACAGGCCCGGCTCGTCGTGAACCCGCCCAAACGGATCGGTGACGCTGCTGGCCGGGTCGCTGCCCATCCGGGCGGTGCCGAGGGTATGGGCCGCGCGCGGCAGCGCCCAGACCTCGCGCGCCCCGATCTTGGCCCACAGCTCGCGCATCAGGGCCTCGGCGTGGGCGGTCATGCGTCGCTCGTTGTCGCCAAAACTGAAGTGGACGCGCGGCTTGGGCAGCCCACGGGCGTCCAGCTCGTCTGAGAGTTCCAGGAAGTTGCGCTCATATGGCAGGCACTCGCCCAGCACGTTGATTCCGGCGACGTGGTTGTACTGGCTCAGGTGCTCGGTCAGGGCCGCGCCCCACACCCCGCCGCCGCGCGCGTACTGGGTGGCGTAGGTCACCGGCATGACGCCCAGCGACTGGAGCAGGTAGCCGCCCACCAGCCCCGGTACCCGGTGGGTATCCTCGCTGATCAGGCCGCCGGGAATGCCCTTGTAGGGACGTAGATCGTCGTCGACCAGGCCCCAGACCTGCACGCCCACGTGGGCCATGAAGTTGCGCCCCACCTGCCCGCTGCCCCTTGCCATATCGCTGAGCATCAGTAACCGGGGTGTCTCGATGGCCCCGGCGGCCAGCACGACCCGCCTGGCCCGCACGCTCAGGGTCTGGTCACCCCGCTGGTACTGCGCTCCGACCACCCGGCCTCCCTCGCGGATCAGGGCGGTGACCTGCACGCCGCTGACGATGACGGCCCCGCGCGCCTCGGCCAGCGCCAGGTAAGTCACGTCGAGGCTGGCCTTGGCCCCCGTCGAGCAGCCCGCCTGACAAAAGCCCCGGTTGGAGCAGGCGGGGCGCAGGCCGTAACCTTCCTGTTCTTGCGGACGGCTCAGCGCGGCGTTGGCCGCCGGGGAGGTCCGCAGGCCCAGTTCCTGGCAGGCGCGTTCCATCAGCCGCGCCGCGCCGCCCAGTGGCAGCGCCGGGTGCGGGTACGGTTGACTCCGGGGCGGTCCCCACGGATAGTCCGCCGGGCCGGAGACGCCCAGGAATGCTTCCACCTCGTCGTAGTACGGCACGAGGTCGCCGTAGTCCAGCGGCCAGTCCACGCCCTGCCCGAACTCCTGAAAGAGCCGGAAGTCGTCGGGCTGGGCACGCGGTGTGTAGGCGGTGTAGTGCAGCGTCGAGCCGCCCACTCCACGCCCGGAGTTGTTGCGCCCGAAGGCCAGCGGGTCGTTGCCTGCCGAGAGTCGCTCGTCCATCCAGAAAAGGCTGGCCTGGGCCACCTCGTCGGTGGGCATCTCGGCAGGCTTGTGGCGCACTCCGGCTTCGAGTGCAGCCACCCGCAGCCCTGACGAGGCCAGCCGCGCCAGCAGCGGCGCGCCGCCCGCTCCGGTGCCGATCACCAGCACGTCGAGGTCTGTGAGCGCCGCCTTCATCTCACTTTCCATAACGGACCTCGCGCGCTTCCAGTTCGTTCGGCCCGACCCTGGGCCAGCCGGGCGCGTCCATAAAACCCGCGTAGCCGAAGCGGTACTGGGTCAGCGGGTGGGCCATGAAGCCCTCGGTCAGCTCGGCCAGCAGGTCCTCGAAGGCGTGCGGGTGGCGGCGTTGAACGTCGTGCAGGGCGGCGTCCTGATCTTCTGAAGCCAGTGTTTTGAAGTCATCGGGCAGGGCTGCCAGCAGTTCCCGGTAGGCCTGCCCGTCGGGCGGGGTGTCGGCGAAGCGCCAGCCATCGGTTTGCCCAAGCTGAAGGCGGTGGTCGATCAGCCCGCTGAGGTCCAGCTCCGCCGGGTCATGTGGCACCAGCCGGACTGCCGCTGCGCACAGGCGCTCGAACTCGGCCTCAGTGAAGTACTGGCGCTCATAGCGGGCATCCAACCGGGCCAGCAGCGCGGCGCGGGTGGGGGCCGTCACCGCCGGGGAGGCCAGCGCGGCCAGAACCTTGGCGCGTTCGTCAGCGCTCACAGTGCGCCGCCGGAGGGGTTATGGGGTTCATCTCTGAGCCTTGAAGACCCGCGACTTCAGTCGTGGGAGGAAAAGACTCTGCCCAAAAGGGGCAATTATGGCTAAGGCATCTTGTTCTTTTATGCTCATATAAGGTAAGCTCCTTTTGTGAAGATCATGCTGAGCGCGAAACTGAAATTGCGGCACACCCCAGAGCAGAAGGCCGCTCTGGACGCCGTGGCGTTGGCGTACCGCGATGGCCTGAACTTCGCGTCCCAGACCGCCTTTGATCTGGGGAAAACCACCTCTGTTCCCAAACTCCATAAGGAAACGTACAGCGTCCTGCGGCAACGCTTTGGACTGGGGGCACAACTCGCCTGCACTGCCGAGCGCCAAGTCACCGCCGCGTACAAAACGCAGTGGACGAAGGCCAAGCAGAATCAGAAGGCTCGCGAAAAGGGCTTTACCAAGCGACGCTACAAAGGACTGGATGACCCCATGAAGTTTGTCAGCCGCACGCTGGAATACCAGCATGGGCGCGACTACTCGTGGAAGAAGGATGGCAAAGTCAGTGTTGGCACGCTTGATGGACGCCTGCAACTTGAGTTTGACGGCTACCAGAAGCACCTTGACTACATCGCGCAGGGTGCGGAAACCGGCGCGGCCAAACTCTATTACCGGAAGTCGAAAAAACAGTATTACTTGATCGTCGCTCTGATCATTGAGCTTCCTGACCCCGTTCCCGCTGACCATAAAACGGTTGTCGGAGTGGACGTGGGGCAGCGGTATCACTTCGTCGCCACCGACATGAACGGGCAGAGCCTGTTCGAGAAGGGGGCGGCAGTCTGTCAGAAAAAAGACCAGTTCGCTCGTGCAAGAAAATCCCTCCAGCGCAAAGGCACCCGTTCCGCGACTCGCCGTTTGGTGAGCTTGTTGGGACGGGAAAGACGGTTCGTCGCTGATCGCAACCATGTTCTGAGCAAGATGCTGTTGACCCGCTTCCCAGACTCGATCTTCGGTCTGGAAGACTTGACCAACATCCGTGAACGCACCGAAGGACGGAGTAACCCAAGCGCCAGCAAGAAGGCGAAGCGGGCCAAACGTCGCCGTAGTCAGTGGTCGTTCGCGGAGTTGCAGTTCAACCTGGCCTACAAAGCTCCGCTGTTTGGGAGTTTGGCGGTCAAGGTGGATGCCAATTACACCAGCCAAGCATGTCCCAGGTGCGGCCATACCTCTAAGGGGAATAGGCCTAACGCTGGGTTGATGTTTGACTGTGAAGTGTGTGGTCATAAGGGTCACTCAGATCGGGTTGCGAGTGTAAATATTGCTTTACGAACGTTGCTTGTCCGGCAAGACTGGATGAGCATGGGTGCCTTATCGATGCGCCCTGATGTGTCGGATGTTGAAGTCAAAGCCGCTCGCTTATCCAAGTACGCGGAACTGCGATGGAATCCAGACCCAAATGCGTGACTTCCGTCATGAGTCATTGATTCTTTTCAATCTGCCAAACCCTGCCCCGCCGCTCGGTAGCGTTTCCTGCTTTATGGGGAGCCGGTAAACTCAGGCGTTGACGTACAACACTGGGCTCTGGGCATTCCTGTTCAGGTAGGCCCGCACCGAGTGGCCCCGGTAGCGATCACGAATCTCCTCCGGCGCAACGTGGCCGGAAAATTCCAGTCGCCCCGGCGCGTCGGTATCTTCGGCGGACCGGGTCTGGTAGGCCAGGGTGCTTGCCGGGTGCCAGCTCTCGATGGCGTAGACCTCGCGCACCACGCCCTCGAACACGGCGAGGGCGAGCCGGACGGTGCTGGCCCTGGCGGCGGCCACTTTCCAGACGCCGCGCGTCGCCTCGTAGAGTTTCAGGGCACCCATCTGATGTCGGTACTGCTGATTGAGCCGGATCAGTAGCACCGGGTCGGTGATCTCGACCGGCCCAGCGGCGTAGTGGCCGCTCAGCTCACTCAGTGACATCCGGCCCAGTCCGACACTTTTCCAGCCGCGCACCACATTCGTCAATGCTCCGGGGCCCAGCAGATCAATCACGGCTGCCTCAATTCGCAGCGCCGTTTCCTCGTTGGGCAGGCGGTGGGCCAGAACGTCGATCTGCGGCTCAAGTCTCAAGTCACGTAACTCGTGCAGCATCCGCACCTTGCGTGACTCGCCCTCCTCGCTGAGATGCGCCAGCACCCGCTCCCCCTGAACCTCACCGACATAGAAGACGGGATTCGTGCGGGGATCGAGGGAGAGGTAGACGTAAAAGCCGAGCTGACGGGCGACTTCGGGTGGGAGAAAGGGAGCCATGCTGGTCACGCTAGAGCGGAAGGTAAAACAGAGGATTGAACGACGGTCTTCGGTTGATGACGCTCTGGCCTCTCCGCGTTCGTACATCTTGCTCCAGTGACCCTCAGCCGCAGTGGAGAGCAGATTGCCCTACGAACAGCGGCCCTGGCACCCTCGCCCGCCGCTGTGCTACACTCTCCGAGTTTGCCCGAAAAAGGGCGAGTTGCCATTGTCTGGCTGGCCCCCACCCCAAGCGGCGGGCCGCGCCGTGAGAAGGAGAAGTTTCATGAAGCGTACCTACCAACCCAACAACCGCAAACGTGCCAAGACCCACGGCTTTCGCGCCCGCATGAAGACCACCGCTGGCCGCGCTGTGCTGGCCCGCCGCCGTGCCAAGGGCCGTCAGCAATTGACCGTCGCCGACGAGAAGTAAGCCGCGAGTTTCGCCGCTTACCTAGACCCCACTGATGCCGCCTTCCAGCGCCACTGCCCCGGCCCCGCGCCCAGCAGTGGCGCTGGCTTCTTTGCGCGGCGAGAAAGAGTTCCGCAAGGTCCGCCAGCATGGGCAGGTCATCCGGCACGCGCTGTTTACTTTGCGGGTCACCGATTATCGCCCCCGCTACGGTGAAACCTGGCAGCCCCGCGCCATCATTGGCATCGTGGTGCCCAAGAAAACACTCAAGCTGGCGGTCAAGCGCAACCGGGTGCGCCGCCGTGTCCGTGAGGCGCTGCGGACCTTGCCGACGCTGCCGCCCTGCCGGGCCACCATCCATCCCAACCTGGCGGCGCTGACCGCGCCGTTCGGGGAGCTTCAGGCGGCCCTCGGGAAAGCGCTGGCGGGCGATTTCAAGGCCCGGAAGAAAAAGCCTGCGCCCACCCAGAATGCCGCCCAGCATGCTCCGTCTCAAAAAAACGCCGGACCCACCTCGTGAGCGCCCCCGCCAGACTGATGGTGCGGGCGGTGCGCGGCTATCAGCGCCACCTCTCGCCGCTCAAGAGTGCGCCCACCTGCCGTTTCACGCCCACGTGCAGCCAGTACGCTGCCGAGGCCATCGAGAAGCACGGCGCGGTCAGGGGCGGCTGGCTGGCCCTGTGGAGAATCGCCCGTTGCCAGCCGCTCAACCCTGGCGGCGTCGACCCGGTGCCGGAGGTGTTTCCCCGGCCCCGCCCGCCGACGTCAGACCGCCCCGATCAGCTGCCCGACTGAGTTCCGTTGAGACTGGGTCCATTTCAACTGGGCCGATTCAAACCTCAGCGCCGACTCGAACTCAGCCAATTCAGACCCATCCGCTTCCACCAAATGAGAGAGTGAAACTATGACAAATCCCCCGCGCTCCGGCGCTCGCAACTGGCTCTACGGCACCGCGCTGACGGCGTTGGTCCTGGTCCTGACCGGCTGTGGGGTCGGCCAGCCGGGATCGTTCGGTCACGTTTTGCAGTCGGGCTGGATTCAGGCTGATGTGGACGGCAACGGCACCAAGGACCTGATCGCCCAGACCAATCTCGCCGACGTGGTGTTCAACCCCGAGGGCGAGATCGTCGGCTGGTTCGTGAAGGTCAACCCCGGCTCGCAGCTGATCAAGACCAACAACGACGGCACCTACAACCTCGATCAGCTCAAGGGCGGGCTGTCCATCAACCTGGTGGGCGGGCGCAACGGGGCCGACAACAAGCCGCTGCTGATCAGCGGGCGCAAGGCGCTGGAAGTCGGGCTGGCGGGCAACACGGCCAAGCCGGTGGCGCAGACCCCCAAAACCGAAACCGACCTCAAGCAAAACCGCCTCAGTGCCACCTTCGTCTACACCCAGGGCGGGGCCACCGTCACCAAGACCGTGGTGCTGCATCCCCGGCAGTTCAGCATCCAGGCCAATGTGAACGTGACAGGTGCGGGTGCGGGCGCGTACACCCTCAACTTCCCCGGCCTGGGCACCACCGCCAACCCCGAGGTCAAGGCCCTGCCTGTGGGCGCAACGACGCCCACCACCACGGCGGGCACGGTGCCGAACGCCAGCTACGCGGCGCTGCAAACGTCCATCGCCGGACTGCTGCACAACTCCCAGACGGCGGCAGCGTTGCTGGTCCGCCCGCAGCAGGGCGGCCAGGGAGGTACGCCGGTTCAGGGACCACTGAACGTGACCACCGCTGGTGGCACCGACGCCCGCCTGACTGTCAATGCGACGGGGCCGCTGGCGCTCGACCTCTACGGCGGCAAGAACGAACTCGTCCACCTGTATCAGGGCGGCTACACCGAGTTGCCGGGCGTCTTCAGCCCCAACGTCTTCGGTTACATCAGCCTCTATATCGCCAAGTTCATGATCTGGCTTTACAGCTTCTTCGGCAACTGGGGGCTGACCATCCTGGTGCTGACGGTGAGCCTGCGCCTGGTGATCTGGCCGCTGATGCAGTCGCAGGGCCGCACCACCGCCAAGATGCAGATGGTGCAGCCGCTGATGAAGGAAGTGCAGGAAAAGTACAAGGACGACCCGGCCAAGGTGCAGGCCGAGACCATGCGGCTTTACCGCGAGTACGACGTGAACCCGGTGGGCTGCCTGAGCATGTTCATTCCGCTGCCGATTCTGTTCGTCCTCTACGGCACCATCCGCAACTTCGAGTTCGACCAGGGCCTGTGGTGGCTGCCCGACCTCTCGATTCCCGATCCGTTCTGGATTCTGGGCATCCTGTACGTCTGCGCCAACCTGCTGCAACTCTACGTCTCGACCCGCAAGGCCCCGCAGATGTTCAAGCAGCAGGCCGTGATGTACCTCTTCTTCGCCTACTTCGCCCTGACCTTCCCGGCGGGCGTGACCCTCTACTGGATCATCGGCACGCTGATCGGCACCGGCCAGCAGTACCTGATCAACAAGCAGGTCGAGTCGCATATGTCCACCGGCCTCCAGAAAGTGGAGAAGAAGATGGCCATGAGTGGTCCGGCCACCGTCAACCTCGGTAAAGACAGCCGGGTGACGACGACCGGCAAAGTGACCCCAGGCAAAGTCACCACGGCCAAGACGGTGACGGTGGAGCCGAGCGGCAAGCCGTCGAGCAGCAGCGCTCCGGCCAAGCCCAGCGGTTTCCGCGCCGTGCTGGAGCAGGCGGCCCGCCAGGCCGCCGAGCAGCAGCGCCAGCAGCAGGAAAAGAAAAAGAGCTGAGCTGCCCTGTCCCGAAAAGTCCCCGCTTGGAAATTCAGGCGGGGCTTTTTAGTCGGTCTCTGGAAGGCCTGATCTTTCTCCACGGACCATTTCCCACCCAACAGTTCCGGCTTGCCACTTCCCGTATCCTGCTTCAATGACTGCCAAACCCTTCAAGCTTCAGACCCTCATCGCCCAGGCGGCGGGCGGGCGTGTGGTCCGCACCGCTTTTCTCGAAGCCGACGAGATCGACCGGCGGATGCTGCACAACGACGAGATCAAATCGGTGATGGCAGGCGGCTTCCCCGATGCCCGGCGGGTGGTGCTGACGCTGCATCCGGTGCATATTCCCTCGGTGGACAGCGGTGTGACCGTCTACCGCGTGACCCCGCAGACGCCCGGCTGGGACGCGCAGGACTTCAGTGTGGCGCTGCGGCGCGAGGGCCTGACGGAAGACGCCCTGGGCGACGTGCGCGAGGACCGGGGGGCGTTTCTGGTCGCCGCCACCGGCAAGGCCGCCAAAGCGCTGGCTGAGCTGACGGCGCTGGGCGGGCGCGAGGTGGACATCGAGGACGTGGGGGAGAGTGCCGGGCGCGGCGCGAAGGTGCGCGAGGTGGTCGTGCCGTCCATGCGCATCGACGTGGTGGGTGCGAAGGGCTTCGGGGTCAGCCGGGCTTACTTTCAGCAGGGCGTGGAGACCGGCAAGGTGCGCCTCAACGGTCAGGTGGCCCGCGCCAGCGCCGAGATCCGGGAAGGTGACAGCCTGGCCGCCGAGGGCCTGGGCCGCATCGACTTTCGGCGGGTGGTCAATGAGACGCGGCGCGGGAACTACAAGGTGGAGCTGAATGTGGAGAAGTGAGCGGTGATTGCTTATAGCGCTGACCCCCACGCCCTCACGCCCGAGCAATTGACGGGCTTCTTCGTCGGCTGGCCCAACCCGCCGCGTCCTGAAACGTTGCTGCGCTTATTGCAGTCGAGCTACCGCGTCAGCCTCGCCCACGACGGCGAGCGGGTGGTGGGCTTTGCCAACGCCATCAGCGACGGGGTGCTGAGCGCCTACATTCCGCTGCTCGAAGTCTTGCCTGAATACCAGGGGTCCGGTATTGGCAGCGAGCTGATGCGGCGACTGCTGACCGAACTCAGTCACCTCTACATGGTGGACGTGATGTGTGACGACGAGGTGGCTCCTTTCTACGAGCGCCTGGGGTTGCAGCGGGCCGGAGGTCTCATTCGGCGCAATTATGCCCGGCAGTCTGGCGAGTGATCTTTTCCGCGCTTTTCACCGGGATCAGAGACCGAAAACGCTGGGCGAGCGCCGCCATGAACCTCTTCTTCGGGCTGGGGCTGGGCGCTTTGTCGGTGGGTGCTGTCCTGGGTGCGCTGGCACTGGCAGGCCTGTTTCGGTCGCGCGGCCTTCAAGCCATGCCCGAAGGTGTGACGCTTTCTCATTTTCCGTACTTCATGCGTCAGTTGGGGTGGCAACTCGCCCTGTCACCGGCGGAGGTCGGTCTCTTCTTCACCCTGCCTCTCTGGTTGCTTCGGCGCTGGCTGCCACTGTGGGCAACGGTCCTGCTGACGGTGGTGCTGTTTGGCGCAGCTCATTACGCCAGACCACACGTCACCCCGCTGCTGTTTCTCGCCATCGCGGTGGTGGTTGGTGTGCCCACCGTGACCCTTTCTCTGGTGAGGGGTTTCTGGGCCGCTGTCGGCTGGCACTTCGCCTGGAATCTGCTGCTCGGTCCTGTCTTTGGTCTGATCGTCGCCGGACAGGACATTTTCGGTTGGTTCGACTCTTTGACATCAGGCGCGGCGCTCTGGACAGGCGGCTTATATGGCCCGGAAGGCAGCTTGACTGCCTGCCTGGTCAACGGGGGTCTCTTCGGCTGGATGCTCTGGCAGGTCTTTCGAAAACGTCTCAGTCTGGGGTTATCCGGGCGCGCTTAAAACTCTACTCACGCCCGCCCCCGGCTATGCCCACTTCCCACCCCGCCCGCGATCAGGTGAGCCGAGCGTAGCGGCTCAGGAATATTCCCGGTCAGCGTTAGGTGGTGCAGCGCCACGCCCGCGTCCTTGAGGCTGAGGCCGACGCGCTGCACCCACACGCCGCGCAACTCTTCCATCGGCCCCAGCTTCTCGATGAGCCGCCACTTGCGCTGTCCGCCCGGCACCTTGTCCAGCAGCGCGGCGCGGATACGTTCCATGTCCGGCTCACGGCGGGCGACGACCATCACTGGCAGGCCAGTGTCGGCGCTGAGCTTGTGGGCGTCTACCACATTGAAGCCCGCCAGTGCCACGCCCTGAAGCAAAATCAGGTGCAGGTGGGGCCGGAACAGCGACGTATCGACCAGCCGGGTCAGCTCGGCGGTGGAATTGCGCCCATCACGCCGTACCTTGCCCGACACGACGCCGTGCAATGTGGTCTGGGCGTAGACGGTGCCGATGATTCGCACGTCGCCGCGCCAGTCGCGCTCAAAGGGCAGATCATCAAAGCCGATGGCGTGGGTGAAGGCGGGCAAACGCGCTCCTTAAGTCGAGTGGCCTCCGCGCAGGTGCGGCAGGATGTCGTCGGGGATGCGGACGATTCTGTATTGCCGGTCGGTCGTGATGTGATGCGTCTTGCCCGTCGCCACTAGCGTCTCGCCGCACCTCAGCGTGTAGGCAAACGTCACGGCCCGCGACTGCACTGCTTCCACCGTCGTCACCAGACTCAGCAAATCGTCGTAGCGGGCAGCGGCACGGTACTGCACTTCCAGGCTGGAAAGCATGAAGTACAGCCCCCGCGCCTCGATCTCGCCGTAGGGCACGCCCAGTGTGCGCATCAGCTCGCTGCGGCCCACCTCGAACCAGATCGGGTAGTTGGCGTGGTGTGCCACGGCCATTGCATCGGTCTCGGCGTAGCGGACCCGGATCTCGGTGAGCTGCTCTACCGCCACGCCCTCACCACTTGCGGTCGTCTGCTGCGAAAAACTCCAGCAGCGGCGTGCGGCGCAGCTTGACCACCTGGGCGACCTGACGCTGCAAATGGCCGCGCGCGTTCTGGAGGGCTTCCAGCAGCGCGTCCATATCGCCCATCGAGGACACGTACACGCGGGCCTGCACGAAGTCCGGCGTCAGGCTGACCGCCTCCACCGTCACGATCAGTGGCACGCGGGGGTCATTCAGGCTGCCGATGGCGTCGGTCAGCACCCGCACGAGCTGGGATTCCACCTGCTGCGGCTTCATGGCCTGCACCGGAAGGAGGAGCGGGAAGAAAAAGCAAAGGTCATTTCGCCATGCTAGCTCAGGCCCGCTCCACGAACAGCGGCAAGTCGCTGGCCTTCACTGCGCCCACCGCCACCGCCCGGCGGTGCAACTCCTGCACGGCCCGCGTTCCCTCTTCGCCTACGTCGAGGCTGAACCCGTTGACGTAGAGGTCAATGTGCGCCTGCATCACCTCGTCGGCCATCTCCAGGGCGTGTTCCCGGATGTAGGCTTTGGGTTCCTGCGGATGGGCGTAGGCGTATTCCAGGCTGGCGCGTACCGATTCGTTCAGCGCCCACTGCATCTGGCGCGGCAGATCGCGGCGCACCAGAATCGCGCCGAGCGGCAGCGGCAGGCCGGTTTCGCCCTCCCACCACGCGCCCAGGTCGAGCAGCTTGGTCAGGCCGTGCTGCGGGTAGGTGAAGCGCGACTCATGGATGATCAGCCCGGCGTCGACCCTGACGCCGCCGAGTTCGCCGCGCTCGACGGCGGGCATCACCTCGTCGTAGCGCACCCGCAGCACGTTCACCTCGGGGTAGACGATTTTCAGCAGCAGCTCGGCGGTGGTCAGCGCGCCCGGCGACAGCACCGTCTTGCCGTTGAGGTCGCCCAATGCCTGCCGGGCCACCACCAGCGGCCCCACCCCGCGCCCCAGCGCTCCGCCGCTCCTGAGCGCCACATAGTCGTCCATCACCCCGAAGTAGGCCCGGTAACTGATCTTGGTGATGGGCAACCGGCCCTGCTCGGCCCAGTCGTTGAGTGTCTGCACATCTTCGAGCACCTCGCGCACTGGGGCCGGGGCTGCCACCTTGCCGTGTGAGAGGGCGTAAAAGATGAAGGTGTCGTTGGGGCAAAACGAGTAGCCGAGATCAAGGGGAGTGGGGACGGTGGTCATGTGTTCAGGGTACGCCGGGTAGGCAGGGGCAAATAGCCAGGCGGGCGGCAGGCGTGAGCGTTCGTTCATGTCGCTGCTCGGGCGGCACGAACTGGCCCTGTGATACAGATTCGGATGAAACCGGTTTGCAAAACCAGTTTCATCCGACCAGCGGGCAGAATGGACGCCCATGATGACGCCCGCCCACTTTTCCGGTTGGGATACGAAACAAACGGAACCCGTACTTACGGCATCGGCACCTTGTAGTAAGCGCTCGCTCAGCCCCGCAGCGCCCCCGGCGTCACCGGCTCAGCCAGCAGTTGCCCGAACGTCACTGCGCCTCGCTTGATGGCTTCCCGCACCAGCCTGCCGCCCACGCTGTAGGTGAAGATGTAGGCCCGGAAGGTCGGCTGCGAGATGAATTCCAGGCTCTTTTGCGCCCGTTCCGGGGTCGAGGCGGCGTAGTGCCGGAAGAAGTCCAGCACTTCCCGCTGGCTGGCTCCGTCCTGATGGAGCATCAGCGCGGCGTGGCCGGAGACGCTGCTCATCTTTTCCTTGAGGGCTGCCAGACGCAGGGCGTCCTGAACAGCGTCGGGATCGATTCCGGCCACGCTCGCCAGGTCGCCGGTGAGCCAGATAGCCACCTCGCCTGGTGTCATCACGGCGTCCAGCGCGTTCACGGCGACGCCTTCGCTGACCACGCACTCCGGCGGGTTGATGAGCTGAATGCTGTGCTCGAACCAGCCCTTTTCGCGCACCAGCACCGCTTCCTTGGTGGCGTGCTCGGTGTGGTGGCCGGGGTAGCCCTCATGGGCCAGTAAATCCGGCAAGCCGGTGAGGGCCACTGGCAAATCGGTATTGATGTCGATGCGGCTTTGCAGGTTTCCCAGCGGCCAGTTGTAACCGCCCCAGGGCTTGTTCGTCACCAGCCCGATGCTGAAGTTCTCACCGTCCGGCAGACCGTACTGGCTGGCCGTGCGCCGCCGCAGTTCGGTCAGGATCGGCCCGGCCACCCGCAGCAGTTCGCCCGGCGGCACCGTCACCCGTGAGCGCACCGCCTCCTCGCGCTCATCACGGCTGCCCCGGCCCGGCAGGGCGGCGTCCAGCTCCCGCAGCGCCGCGTCCAGCTCGGCGAGGTCGGCCCGCTCCGGGTCGATGTCGTACAAGCCGCGCACTTCCTCGGCGTAGGGCAGCACCTCGCCGCCCAGCATCCGCGCCAGGGTGTGCATGGCCCGCGTCTGCGCCACCAGAAAGGCTCGGCGCGTGGGGTCGGGTTCGCCCTGAACGTCATGTTGCAGCGCCTGGGCCTCGCTCAGAAGTTCGGAGGCCGGGCGCAGCGTGCGGTCTGCCAGCTCGGCGGGGCCACCATAGCCGTCGATGAAGCCGGGCGAGTGGGCGTCCAGGGCGTGTGCCAGGCGGATGTAGCGGCGGGCCAGGTCGTCGGGGCCGGATGTGCCGGGGTTGGGCTTGGTCATGTTCAGCAGGATAGCCCTGCCGCGCCTCCCTTATCCTGCCCGCCATGACCCTCTTTGATCCGCCCGCCCCGCTGGCCGAGCGCCTGCGCCCCCGCAATCTGGAGGAAGTCGTGGGCCAGCGTCACCTGCTCGGCCCTGGCAAACCGCTGACCCGCACCCTGGCCTCCGGGCGGCTGGGGTCATTCATTTTGTGGGGACCGCCGGGCGTGGGCAAAACCACCCTGGCCCGCTTGATGGCCCACGAGGTCGCGGCGCATTTCATCGCCCTCTCGGCGGTCTCGGCAGGCGTCAAGGACGTGCGCGAGGCCACCGCTGAGGCCGAGCGCCTCAAGGGACGCGGCAGGCGGACCATCCTCTTTCTCGACGAGATTCACCGCTTCAACAAGGCCCAGCAAGACGCCCTGCTGCCGCACGTGGAGTCGGGCCTGCTGACCCTGATCGGCGCGACCACCGAGAACCCCAGCTTCGAGGTCAACCCGGCGCTCAGGTCGCGGGCCAGGACGCTGGTGCTGGAGGCGCTCAGCCAGGACGATGTGCGCGGCCTGCTCGACCGCGCCCTGAGCGATTCGCGCGGCTTGCCCGGTGTGGCGGCCCAGCCGGAAGCGCTGGACCTGCTGGCCCGCCTGGCTGACGGTGACGCCCGCCGCGCCCTGAGCACCCTGGAAGTCGCCTCGACGCTGGCCGACCCCATCACCCCGGAAGCCGTGACCGAGGCGTTTGGCCGCCACCTGCCGCAGATGGACAAGGGCGGCGAGGACTTCTACAACCTGATCTCGGCGCTGCACAAATCGGTGCGAGGCAGCCACCCCGACGCCGCGCTCTACTGGCTGGCCCGCATGGTGGAGGGCGGGGCCGACAGCCTATACGTGGCCCGCCGGATCGTGCGAATGGCGGCCGAGGACATCGGTCTGGCCGACCCGCAGGCGCTGCGACTGGCGATTGCCGCCCGCGACACCGCCGAATTTCTGGGCAGTCCCGAGGGCGATCTGGCGCTGGCGCAGGCGGTGGTGTATCTGGCGCTGGCTCCCAAGAGCAACAGTGTATATACAGCCTGGAAAGCGGCCCTCAGCGCCGTGCGTGAGGGTGAGCATCTGCCGGTGCCGCTGCACCTGAGGAACGCGCCCACCGCCCTGATGCGCTCGCAGGGCTACGGCCAGGGCTACGCCTACTACTTCGACGACCCGGAAGGCAGCTTTGCCCAGACGTATTTGCCGGAAGGCCATGACCTCGCCCTCTACCGCCCGGACGGGGAAGGCTGGGAGACGAAGGTCCGGGAGCGCTGGCGCAAATTGCAGGCCGCGCACCGGGGCGAGCCGGAAAGCGAGTGAGCAGGGCTTGAACTGTTCTTTAGGTGTTTGTGATAAAGCGATCAGGCAGCTCTCAGACCGGAGGACCTTATGCAGCTCCTCTAGACAGCCGGAAGATGATTCTGCCGGGGGCGGCACCTTCACGGCTCTTAGAAATCCCATTTCTCCCTGCTTCTCATGAGCGATATCGCACTGAAATCCGTGCTAGGGCGAGTTTTTCGTGTTGACACTGCCCATTCCTCTTCGTATACTCTCCTACAGGATTCACATTCTTGCCGGAGATGTGGAGTGAGTGAGTACGGCAGAGGTATGGAGAGGGCAGGAAACTCGGCAACTGCTTTTGACCGCTTCTAATGTACAATCACACTCGGCACGAACAGAGCAACAATGAGAAGCCGCCTTTTCCACGGGAGGAAAGCATGAAGAAAAAGTTTGGCCTTTTGGCCCTCACCGGTGTCATCGCCCTGGCGTCCTGCTCACAGGGCACTACCGTTCCAGGAGCCACCCAGAAGCTGACCATCAACGTCTCGGGTGTCTCCTCGGCCCCCTTCACCATCACCAAGTCGGGCAGCGCTGCCCAGACCGTGACGGTGAGCGGCACCCTGACCCAGACCCTGCCTGCGGGCAGCTACACCGTGACGCCCGGCGCAGTGACGGGCTACACCACGCCCTCCTCGCAGACGGCTGACCTGACCAGCACCGACAAGACGCTGTCGTTCACCTACACGGCGACGGGCACGGGCGGCACGGGCGGCACGGGCGGCACGGGCGGCACGGGCGGCAACGGCAACCCCAGCACCATCGCTGGCATTCAGATCACCTCGCCGTTGCCCAACAGCACTGTGACCGGCACCTCAGTTGTGGTGGGCTACAACATCACCGGTACCCTGACCAACATCAAGTGCGGTGTCCAGGGCGGCACCCTCACCCCCAGCACCAACTCGTCGGCCACCGCCGGCAACTGCCCTGTCAGTCTGGTGGGCGTGCCCAACGGCCCTGTGACCCTGGTCGTGAGTGGTACGGACAGCACCGGCGCAACCGCGACGGCTTCCGTGACTATCAACCTGAACGTCGCGGCGGGCACCACTGGCCTGACCTTCGATCCTCAGATCACGTCAGACCCCGTCACCGGAATCGTGAACTACGAAGATCCGAAGTACAACAACGGTGCAGCCCGCATCGTCCCGCAGCAGATCGACACCACCGGCTACACCCCGGTGCAGTACCTGCGCGGCACCGTCGGCATCAACTTCAACCCGGCCGTCGCCACCGGCAGCCGCGTCGAACTGTACGTGGCCAACAGCTCCAGCGGCCCGGCGCTCAACTACCTCTACGACAGCCTGGCCCCCGGCCCGCGCCCCACGCCCGACCTCTACCCTGCGGATACGGTTGCCTTCGACACCACCCAGCTCAACAACCAGCAGGGACAGTTGCTCTACTTCGTGACCCGCACGACCACCGGCACGAACATCACGACTGCTGCCGTGCCGTTCATCGTGGACAACACCGGCCCGCAGTCGCCCCAGGTGACCACCCAGGGCGCAGGCGACGCCAACAGCAACTTCATCGAGAGCCTGTGCAACACCCCCGGCTCTGCTGCGGCGCGCGGCACGGTGCTGGAGCGCCTGGCCAACGGCGGCCTGACCGACAACGCTGGCCCGCTGCCCTCCGGTCTGGAGAACATCCGGTACTACTACGTTCCGGCTAGCTTCCAGAACCAGCTGCCCCCTCCCGGTGCGTTGGGCTCCTCGCAGGCGACCGCACGTGCCAACTTTGTCATCCAGAATGGTCTTCTGGCGGCGGGTACCACCGTTGAGGCAGCTGGCCCCAACGGCGATTACCGCGTCACCGTACCGACCAACCCCCTTGCCCCCGCTGCGCCTGTCGCTTACCGCGACGGCCGCTACATCGTGATCGCGGTGGCCACCGACAAGCTGGGCAACAAGACCGCTTCTCAGGCCAACGCGCTGCTGACCATCGACAACACCGGCCCGGTCATCAACGGCGGCATTGTCGACACCAGCCCGCTGCCCTTCAAGGCCAAGCCCGGCTTCCTCAGCGACTACGGCTCACTGGCCGGCAGCATCACCGACACGGGTGGCGTGGGCTTTGCGGGAGACGGTGTCTTCGGCTCCAATGGCCTTGGGCTTACCCTGGGCGGCCTGAACTTCCCCATTTTCAACGGGACCTGCGGTGCGACCAATCTCAACCTGGCCGGTCAGTTCAGCACGATCATCAACAGCAACCTGATCGCCGACGGCACCTACAACCTCGGCGGCTCGATCACCGATTTGCTGGGTAACCCGGCGCAGGCCGCGACCAACGGTGTGGGCACGGTCAACGGCACCGCCGCTGCACCCGCGACCATCACCATCGACAACACCGACCCCTCGGTCGACATCGTCTCTCCGAGCATCGGTCAGTCGTTCCTCGCGGGCGACAATCTCGGCATCAACAGCCAGGTCACCGATCAGACCTCCGGTCTGGCCGATACCTACGCCTTCCTCAGCGACCGCGATCCAGCTGGTCTGAACGGTGCGCCTGTGGCGCAAGGAATCGGCACGACCGGTTACACGGCGCGTAACTTCGCTCCCTTCATCAGCGACGGCGACCTCGGTGGTGCCTTGAACCCGGTCCAGAACGAGAATCTCCGTGGCTACGCCGTCATTGACACGCCAGTGCAGATCGGCGGCGCTCGCGGCAACGCGCCCGTCTTCAATGTGGCGGTTGCTGGTGCCCCCGTGGCCCCGACCGTTCAGAAGCAGTTGAGCACGGTCGTCAGCGCGACGGCGCTCTACGCACGCTACCCGGCCGAAGCCAATGTCAAGAACAACCAGCCCCACCAGTCACAGGTTATGATCATGGCCGTCGACAACGCCGGTAACGCGACCTTGCAGGCCCGCTCGATCATCGTTCGCCCCTCGGTTGACAATCCCAACCCCGGTCAGGTGCCTGTGAGCACTGGCAACGGCGGCGGCGTGCTCTTCCCGGTCGGCAGCCATGTCCCGACGCTGGACAAATTCGACGCTTACCTCCAGAGCCTCGGCACGGTTTCAACGTCCACCTTCACTGGCCAGGCTCCTGATTACCGCTACATCACCAACGGCAGCTTGCAGGCGGGCGGCAGCGACAACTTCGATGCAGGCGGTGCAACGTTGGTTCCCCCCTTCCTCTTGGGCGACACCCTTAACGACATCTACAACATCGACTTGCTGATTCCCAACACCCGTTCCAACAACGGCGCGTCGGCTACAGGCGCGGTGACCAACAACTTCTACAAGCAGTTCGGTGTGGGTGCCTGGCAGAAGATCGTCTGCTGGCAGGATGACACGGTGCTTGGTACTGGCACCGGCGAAGGCACGACTCCCTGTGGACCGTTCGTGGCGACTGGTGTTGACACCAACTCGACCAATCTCGCCCAGTTCACTAGTCTCCACGATCCCTCGTTCTCTACCCCGAATGGTACCCCCCGCCAAATCGCGGGCACCCGCTCGGTCTGGGGCGATACCTCGATCGCCAACGCTGGCCGCACGGCCCTCAACGACTACGCACCCTGGTTCAGCTACGGCAACGGCTTTACGGCCAGCAACGTCTCGCGTGCCAGCGTAACCATCGATGATCCCACCAACACCAACCCTGGTGGCGGTGCCAGTGCCTTCGCCGTCATCACCAACGACAGCAAGGGTTATTACCAGTCCACAGGTGAAACGGTGGCTCAGACCTCCAGCGTTCAGTTCGCGCCGGAGTTCAGCAGCACCAACTACACCATCAATCAGGGCCAAACGTTGACCTTCCTGGTCACCGATCAGAACAACGCCACCGGTGCAACGACTCCTGAATACCGTGTGCTGAGCGGTGCCACTGGTAACACGACGTCAAGCGGCTACGTTGTCACGAGTGTCACGCCTGTGAACATCTCGGCCAGCACGGCTGCGTACTACGTAACTGTCACAAACGACGGTAAGATCAATGGAAATCAGGTGGTTCCGCCTACACTGACCCCAGCGGGCAGCGTGGCGGGTAGCAGCATCATTCGTCTACAGAAAATCTCGGCTCCGATCGCAACCTCCGCGCCGGTGACTGTTACGGTGACTGCCTCCACCACCACGAACCCGTAAGCTAAACCCTCATTCAAGAAGGAGCCTCGTATATGAGGCTCCTTCTTTTTTTGTGCTGGTTTACCGAGAAAGGACTAGATCAATCAAGGATATTTGTATCCTGTCTTCGAAAAGACCATCGTTGTCTTCTCTCCCTCAGTCTTTACAGCCAATTGCTCGCCGTTCAGTCGACCCACACCGATTACGTAAGTATCGGTGTTCGCTTTTTTGGAAAAGAGACGGTAAGCGCCAAAGTCAGCAGGTTTCAGATCTTTTACGTCAATCAGCCCAAACTGCCATCCTCCGGAAGTGTACTTGACGAGAATGATGCTCTTGGCATACTTCTCGAAGCCAGTTAGTGCCAGCACATACTGTGTGCCGATCTTTATGTTCGATTTTCCCGCTGTGTAGGGGTCAGGCGATGCGATGATGTTGCCAATTTTTGTGGCGAGGGGCGTGCTGCTCGATGCAGCGAAGGCCGGTGAAAACGTAGCGGCAGCCAGGGCAGAGATCATGATCAAAGACAGGCGGTTTGTTCGGTTCATTTTTTCCTCCAGGTCAAGAGTCGGCGCATAACTTCGTGTTTTGGCGTTCTTCTCTTGGCCTATACTGCTGATTATGGATTATGTTCTTGAAAGCGCCATGATGGAGAGCACCCGCGCCCGTGTGCCGGGGCTGGGGATGCTGGCCCGCACTTCAGCGGGTTGGAAGGGTCTGTTTGTCAGCGATCAACTGACCCAGGATATTCTGGCGGGTCTGACCCCCTTTGCTTACCTGGGCCGGGTCGAGGGGCTGGCGCAGGGCCGTTACATCTACGCTGCCGTCACTGTCAGCGAGGCCATTCAGCACGGCCAGCAGTTCGAGCTTCACTTCCAGCCGAGCCACCCCGACCGGGTGTTCTACGGACCGAGCGCCGAGGCTGTCTATAACTACGCCACCCAGCAGTTGCTGGAAACGGCAGAAAGTTGAGATCGGCCAGTATCCTGTACAGATGACCCAGCGCCAATTTTTCGGCACCGACGGCATCCGCGCTGTGGCGGGCGAGTACCCCCTGACCCCTCTGTGGGTCATGCAACTCGGCGCGGCGGCGGGTGAGGTCCTGCGGGGCCGCAGCGTGCGCCCCAGCGTCGTCATCGGCAAAGACACCCGCCAGAGCGGTGACATGCTCGAAGCGGCGCTGGCTGCCGGGCTGACCAGTCGGGGCGTCAACGTAACCCACCTGGGGGTGCTGCCGACCCCCGGGGTGAGCTACCTGACCCGCGAACTCCACGCCGACGCGGGCGTGGTCATCAGCGCTTCGCACAACCCGTATCAGGACAACGGCATCAAGTTTTTCGGGGCCACCGGCGAGAAACTCAGCGACGCCCTGGAAGCCGAGATGGAGACCATGCTCAGCCGCGTGACCGACCTCGTGCCCGTGACCGGCGTGGACATGGGCAGCGTCACCAACTACACCGAGGCCGAGCGTCTGTACGCCAGCTTTCTGCGCTCGCACGCGCCGGACCTGTCGGGTCTCAGAATTGCCATGGACTGCGCCAACGGGGCGGCCTACCGGGTCGCGCCGCGCATCTTCCAGGCGGCGGGCGCGGACGTGTTCGCCGTCTACACCAACCCCGATGGGCGCAACATCAACCGGGGCTGCGGCAGCACCCACCTCGGCCACCTCAAGCAACTGGTGCGCGGCGACACCTTCGACCTGGGCGTGGCTTTCGACGGCGACGCCGACCGCTGCCTGTTCGTGGACTCGCGCGGCAACGAGGTTCACGGCGACCATATGCTGCTGCTGGCCGCCCGCGCCCGCAAGGAGCGCAGCGTCGTGACCACCATCATGAGCAATATGGCGCTGGAGGTGATCTTGCAGACCGGCGGGGTGGCCCTGGAGCGCACGGCTGTCGGTGACCGCTACGTCTACGAGCGGATGCAGGCCAAGGGGCTGACCCTGGGCGGCGAGCAGAGCGGGCACCTGCTGTTTCTGGACGTGTCGCCCACCGGGGACGGGGTGCTGAGCGCCCTGCTGACCCTCAAGGCCATGCGCCAGCTCGGCACCACGCTCGACGCCCTGCACGACGAACTGGTGATGTTCCCGCAGACGCTGATCAGCGTGCCGGTCAAGGACAAGCAGGCGGTCAGCCGCGACCCGCAGGTGCAGGCGGCGCTGCGGGCGGCGGAGGTGCAGCTCTCGGGCCGGGGACGGGTCAATGTGCGCCCCAGCGGTACCGAGAGCCTGGTGCGGGTGATGGTGGAGGGCCAGGACGCCGCCGAGATTCACGACTTGGCCCGGCACCTGGTGAACGTGATCGAGGGCTGCGGCGTTTAGCGGGTGTCGGTCGGCAGATACTCGAATTGAGCGCCCAATTCTTCCAGGTGGCGGAAAAACAGCGGGTAGCTCTTGCGGATGTGGTGTGCGCCGGTAATCCGCAGGGGGCGCTCGGCGCGCAGGCCCAGTACGGTCAGCAGCATGATCATGCGGTGGTCTCCGTGGCCGCTGACCGTGATTCCACCCGCGATAATCGGCGTGCCGGTGATGCTCAGGCTGTCTCCAGTTTCGCTGACGCTCAGGCCGAGTTGTTCCAGCTCGCGCCGGGTATCGGAGATGCGGTCACATTCCTTGAGGCGCAGCGTCGAGACATTCTTCCAGGTGGTTTCGCCCTCCGCACAGGCGGCGGCGGCGCTGAGGGCCTGCACCGCGTCGGTAAAGCCGTCACCGTCGCGGGTCACGGCTTTGAGGGGCTGCCCACCACGCACCGTCAGGGTGTCGCCCGTTCGCTCGATGTCCGCGCCCATCTCGCGCAGCACCGCGACGGCGTCGCGCTCGCCCTGGAGGTCGTTCTCGCGCAGGTTGCCGAGCCTGACCTCGCCCGGCAGGATGGCTGCTGCCGCCAGAATTGCCGCCGAGCCGGGGTAATCGCCGGGCACCAGCACCCGCTCGGCCATGTACTTCTGCCCGCCGGGAACGCGGATGCGTGACAGGTCCTCGTTGGCGCTGGCTTTGATGGCGAACGTCGCCAGGGTGTCCAGGGTCTGACGCAGCGGGGCGTGGCTCTTGATGTCGCCGGTCAGGCGCAGGTCCAGGCCACCGGGCAGCAGCGGCGCGAGAAACAGCAGCGCCGAGGCGTACTGGCTGGACTTTTCCGCCGAGACTTCCACGCTTCCGCCGCGCACCGGGCCGCTGATCTGCACTGGCAGTCTGCCGCCGTCGCTGCTGACCCGTGCGCCCAGCCGCCCCAGGGCTTCGAGCAGGTCACCCTGGGGCCGTTTGCCGAGCGAGTCGGGGTAATCGGTGACGAAGGTGGTATCGGTCGTCAGCGCCGCCACGCCCATCAGGAAACGGGCCACCGCGCCCGCGTTGCCGGGGTTGAGGGTGACACCTGCTGCGGGACCCGCGCCGAAGCCGCGAATCACAGCGTCCTCGCCGACAAGTTCGGTACCCGCGCCCCAGTCGGCCAGGCAACGCAGCATGGCGGCGGCGTCCTCGCTCTGGGCCACGCCCACGACGCGTACCGGGCCGTTGCTGCTGGCCTGGGTGAGCGCCGCCGCCAGCAGGTAGCGGGTGGTGTAGTTCTTGCTGGGCTGGGCGCGCAGCGTGCCGCGCAATTCGCGGGCCGGGTGAACCCGCACGTCGAAGGTGTCGGGCAGGCCGTCAGCGTGGGCATGGGGAGGATGAAGAGCAGTCATGCTGAACAGGGTAGCGCGTGGAAAGTGGCGCAGAAACGCAGCGCTAGACTGGGGCCATGAAGCTGGAGCCACCGGACCGGGGCCATGATTCCTGACTTCGCGCCGGGTCAGCGCTGGCAATACCGAACACGCAGCGGTGAAGAGGCGTCGCGCCTGCTGATTTTGAAGCTGGAGGAGGTGGAAGGCGCACAGGTGGCCCATCTCTGGATTGAGGGTCTGGCCATGAAAACCCCGCAAGCGGTCTATCCTGTTCTTGGTCACGCCCCCATCTCCATCAAGTCCCTGGCTGAAAGTGTCACGTCACTTGAAGCAGAGCATCTGCCCTTGCCAAGCGACGAATCCAGCCTTGAGGAGTGGCGGACCGCCTATAAGCGTGGCGAGGCGGGCATGTTTACCTGGGGTGTGGCTGGACTCGCCAGGCAAATGGAGCGGGCTATCAGTGCCGAGGAGATTCGGCAGATGCCATTTCAAAAATCAATTCTGGAGCGGTTCAGGGCCTTTTTTCGCGCATTGAAGCGTTGAACGCCGCCGACCCTCCCCGCCCGATGCTCAGCGTCTGCCACCCGTCGCCGCGCAAGGTTTTGACCAGCAGCACCAGCTGGTAGATGTGGCCGCTGTAGTGCATGACCTGGCGCTGCACCGCTTCCAGAATGGTATGTGTCTCACCCCGGATGCTCAGGGTGCGGGTCAGGTCGGCGGGGGAGAGGTGGTCGAGCGTCTCCAGAAACACAGCCCAACCCCCATCCCAGACGCCTCGAAGCTTATCGGCGCTCAACTTGCCGTCCTCGAACTCGGCGTCGCGGTTGCGGCCTGCCGTCTCACCGTCCAGCCCGGCCTGGTAGCCGTGCCTGAGTCCGTTCCAGCGTGAGTGCATGTTGCCGCTGAGATGCTGTACCAGCACGGCGGCCGAGTTTCCCCCATCCGAGAGAACCGTATGCCAGTCGGCCTCAGTAAGTTGCACGAGCGCTCCTTCACCCAGCGCTTTGAGGTTCCGCATCCGCGTCCGCACATCGGTCAGATAAAGGTGGGCCACATCAGATTGAGTGTCAGGCATGGTCTATTGTCGCGCTGGGCGCGAATACGGGCAAGCCGATCGTTCCTCCGAAGGCCGCCAAGCCTATTTCTGCACATACGTCCGCCCTTTCCATACCACCCGCCGCCCCAGTGCCCGGCGGTAGGCAGGCAGCGCCAGCAGGGGCGTCAGGGGCGCGAGCAACCCTTCAGCCAGATCGAGCGGGCGGCGGCGGCCCGTGACCAGGTTGACCAGGCTGCGCTCCAACAGCCCGGCCAGCCGCAGCCACCAGGGCATAGGCAGCAGCCAGGGCAGGGTATAGACCGCCAGGTGCCACAGCCCCGAGAGAATCAGCAGCGGGCGCGAGTGCAGGTGAATGGCCAGCGAATTCTTGCCGAAGCCCTCCACCGAGGCCGGGTAACTCCCGTACATGGTGACGCCCACCGCCGACGCGCCCAGGGCCAGGGTCAGCCGCCCGCCCTGCTTCTTGAGCCGCCGGGCCAGCTGGGTGTCTTCCAGAATCTGCGCCCGCACGCCGCTGTAGCCCCCGGCCAGCTCGAAGGCGGGGCGGCGAAAAGCCATCAGCTGGCCGTTGCCGGTGCTGAGGCTGGGTTGCGGCCAGCTGATCATCGGGTACGGCAAGTAACACAGCACCACCGCGTCCACCAGCGGCGTCAGGAAGCGTGCGCCCAGCGTCAGGCGTTCGGGCCTAGGCAGCACGCTCAGCAGATCGGCCTGCTTGTCACCCAATTCGTGCAAAATCGCGCCGAGCGCGCCCGGCTTCCAGGCCACGTCGGCGTCGGTGAAGATCAGGACGTCGCCGCTGGCCGCCTGGCCGAGTTGCTGACAGGCCCAGGGCTTGCCGTACCAGCCGTCTGGCAGCGGCTGGCCCCGGATGACGCTTGCGCCCAGGGCGCGGGCCACTTCGGCGGTGCCGTCACCGCTCTGGTCGTCCAGCACGATCACCTCGTCCGCACCCTGGGCCAGCAGCCCCGGCAGGGTGCGCGGCAGGTTGTGGGCCTCGTCGCGCGCCGGAATCAGCAGCGAGACGCGCGGGCGCAGCGACGCTGCGGGCGTCTCACGCGGACGAAGGCGCGGAAAGGTGAGGGCATTGGTCAGCAGCACCGCGCTTTTGACAATGAAGAACCCAGCGGCAGCGCCGAGATAGAGGGAGAACAGGTGGGAAGGCGGGCGGGGCATGCAAGCGGCAGTCTAGAGCCTGAACCGCGCCGGAAGCCGGGGCAAAAGGTACGGAAGGAAAGGAACCCGGCACTCACAACGTCACGATCAGGCCGCCCGCCGTGAGGCCCGCGCCGGTGCCGACCAGCAGCAGGCTGTCGCCGGGAGTTGCCCGCCCGCTGCTGAGCGCCTGGTGCAGGGTCAGCGGCAGGCTGGCGGCGATCACGTTGCCCAGTGTCGGCAGGGTCACCTCCACCCGGTTTTCGGGCCAGCCGTAGCGCCGCATCAGGGCGAGCCCCGCCGCGCTGGCCTGGTGCGGGATGACCCGGTCAATGCCTGGCAGCCCGGCGCTCAGGCCGGGGCGCAGCCGCTCCAGAAAGCCCGGCACCACCCGGCTGGCGAGTTTCAGGATGCTCAGCCCCTGCATCTCGAACAGGTAATCCTCGCGCCGGATGCCGCCGGGGCTGCGGTCATTGAGCAGGCTGCCCCCGCCCCGGATCTGGGTGTGGGCCGCACCTTCCGGGTAGGTTTCGAAGCGGGCGGCGTGCAGGCCCTGGTCCGCGCGCTCGGCAGGCCCCAGCAGCACCGCCGCCGCTCCGTCACCGATCAGCAGGCTGCTCTCGGCCTCAGCGAAATTCAGTCCGAGACTGCCCGACTCGCTGCTGATGATCAGGACATGCTGTGCCCGCTGCGTGCCGATCAGCAGGGCGGCGTGCTGGAGGGCCAGCAGAAAGCTCAGGCAGGTGCCGTGCAGGCTGTAGGCGGCCAGTCCACTTGCCCCCAGTTCGCGGGCCAGCAGCGCCGCGCCGTCGGGAATCGGTTGCAGCTGGCTACCGGAGGCGTTGAGCAGCACGTCCACGTCGCCGATTTCAAGTTGAGCTGCCGAGAGCGCTTCACGCGCTGCCTGTGCGCCCAGCGCCAGCGCGGTTTCGCCTTCCGAGAGCCAGCGCCGCTCACGCACCCCGCTGCGTGCCTCGGCCACTTCAGCAGGCACGCCGCACAGCGCGGCCACCTCCGCTGTCGTGACCACCCGCTGCGGCAACGCCTGGGCGGTGGAGAGAATTTGGAAGGGCAGCGGGGTGATCATGCGGTCAGTTTGCGCCAAATCGCGGCGGCGCGCACAGCTCAGTGCCAGCTTTGCACCACCCGCCGCCGCTTGGCTCCCGGCCAGTCGGCCAGCAGCGGTCCAAACATCAGCTCTATGTCGCCCACGCCCAGACGCGCGAGGGCCGACCTCATCTCACGCTCCGCTGCTTCCCGCAGGGCGGGCGCGTCCGGGTCGAGCTGAAGGTGGAGTGTCGCCGCACCGACCTGTGCAGCCCGGTACTCGCGCAGGTCGGCGACCCGGTTCAGCGCTCCCCGCACGAAGTCCGGCCAGATGGTGAGGCGGGTGCCGGAGGCCGAGGGCAGATTCAGGGCGTCGTCCTGCCGCCCGGCGATGCGCGCCACCCGCCGGGCGGCCTGTTCGCAGGTGCAGCCGTCCGCCAGCACCAGCAGGTCGTTCAGGCGGTGGCGGATCATCGGCTGGGCGCGGCGGCGCAAATCGGTCAGGACGGGTTGGACATAACCGTTACCCAACGCCTCGAAGTCGAAATGGACATGCGCCTCGTTGAGATGCAAGTGGCCGTGCGGGCAGGGCAGGGCCAGCAGCCCCTCGGTGGCCTGATAAACCTCCACCACCGGGCCGAATCCTGCTTCCAGTGCGGCGCGGTCTGCGTCTTCGAGTACCTCGGCCACGCTGACGACGCGCTCGGGGCGGGCGGTGGCTCCGGCATTGAGCAGCGCGCACAGCACACCCGGTGGGCCGATCAGCAGTGTGGGCCGGATGGCCGTAAGGCGCTCGGCCAGTTCGTCCACGGGCCGCAGCAGATCCAGAAACTCGAAGTGCAGGCGCGAGCTGCCCACACTCCGGTAGAGCTGGCCCTCGGCCCGCAGTACGAAGGCGACCCGCTGCCGCCTGAGCAGCCCCGCAGGCCAGCCCGGCAGCAGATGACGCAGCACCACCCCGGCCCACTGGAGGCGCTCGGTGCGGCTGACCAGAAACGCGCCCTGGTTGCCACTGGTGCCGCTCGACAGGCCCACCGTGATCTCGCCGCCCGGCGTGCGGAGCACCGGCGAAAAGTCGCGGGTCTGCTCGGCGTGGCGGGCCACGGCCAGCACCTCGGCCAGCGTCACCCCGGCGGTGTTGAGCGTGCCAAAATTCGCCATCATCTCGGCCTTGCTGATCGGTGGGAGTTGCCGCCACTGGCCCACGCCCAGTCCGGCCTGACGAAAGCGGCTGGCGGTGTAGGAGCTATGAACCGCTGCCCAGCGCAGATGTTCGGTGGCCAGCCGGGATTGATGCCGTTCCAGCTTGGCGCGGTCACGGAACAGCAGGCCGCCTTCGTTCAGCGCGTGGCCCAGCACCGTCAGGCGGTCAAGCATCTGGTTCCGGCGCGGCGGGTTCCGGCTCCGGTGCATCGTGGCTGACGATCACGCGGGTCCGGGGGTGCGCGGCGAGCCAGTCGCGAAGCTGCTCGCGGCTTCGCTGGCCCTGTTTCACGTCCCAGAACAGCAAATTGGACAGCGGGTGGCCCTGCTCGCCACTCCGCGCCGCCTTCGCGCTCCAGGCGGCGTCGCTGGCGAGCAGGGTCAGGCCGCTGCCGTCCCCGTCCAGCGCAGCATTGTCTTGCGTTCGTACCACCAGGGCAATCATGCCCGGCGCGTGGCCCGGCACTGGCAGGGCGTACATGCTGCCATCGCCGAACACGTCGGCCACGGTCTCAAAAGGGGCGAAGGCGGGTGGGGCAGATTCAAACGTCAGCGCCCGACTTCTGGCCTCGAAATCTGGCGGCAGGAGTTCTGGCAAGAAGGCCCGCCGCACCGCCCGCAGGCCCCGCAAGCCCCGCAACGGTGGATAGGCCCCGGCGTCGAGATATATGTCCGCTGCTGGGAAGTCGCGCAGCGCCCCCACGTGATCGGCGTGCAAGTGCGAGACGATGAGGTGCCGCACGTCGCTGGTGGTGATGCCCAGCCGTGCCAGGCGCGCCAGTGCGGTCTGCGAGGAGTGCAGGCGAACCGGCGTGACGAGGCCGTAGAGCAGGCCCGGCCAGCGCCGCATCAGGGTCTGGACCCGTGGAGAGTAGCCGGTGTCGAACAGCACTGCGCCCTGGGCCGGGTGCAGCAGCAGCGCGAAGCCCGCCGGGTAGGCCCGGATGCGCCATGCCGCGCCGCGTTCGGTCAGCGCCGCGATATTCAGGCACTCGCCCGCCGCCAGGGGAATGACCTGCACGTTCATAGGGCGGCGATCACCTCATTTAAACCGTCCTCGGGATGAATGACCGGCGTGTAGCCCAGCATCTCGCGGGCTCGGGTCAGGTCGAGCGTCATGGGCCGGGTCAGCAGGCGCAGGCCGCTGGCCGTGATGGGCGGTTCGGGTGCGCCGGGACTCAGTCGGTAAAGGCCTTCCAGCAGCGCTGCCGCTCGCTCCGCCACTTTCGCCGGAACGTAGCGCGTCGGGCGCGGCACCCTCAGCGCGCCCGCGAGGCGGTTGAGCGTGGCCCAGATCGGCACGCTCACGCCGTCGGTGATGTTGAAGACCCCGGCGGCGGGCCGCTCCAGGGCCAGTTCGATGGCGTGGACGACGTTTTGGACGTGGGTGAGTTCGGTATGGACTTCCTGGCGGCTGAGTCTGGGGAGCCGCCCGCTGCGGAGTGCCCGCACCAGCCGGGGCATCAGGCTGCTGTCGCCGGGGCCGTAGAGGCCGCGTGGGCGCAGGATGGTGGCGTCGGGCAGGTGAAAACGCACCTCCAGCTCGGCCCGGTATTTGCTGCGGGCGTACAGGCTGTCGAAGCGCGGGCCAAGTGACGCAGTTTCCGGCACCTGACGGGTCAGGCCGGTGGCGTTGTAGACGCTGGGCGTGCTGATATGAACGAGGCGCAGCCCCCGCTGAGCGCAGGCGCAGGCGAGCCGGGCGCTCACCGCCACGTTGTCGGCCTCGAAGTCGGCCCAGCGGCCCCACAACGACGAGCGGGCGGCGCAGTGCAGGACGGCGTCCAGGCGGCTGAGAAGCGGGCTGGGAGGCTTGTGCAGGTCGAAGGCCACGAAGCGCACGCCTGCCGCCTCCAGAGCGGCCCCCCGCTCCAGGTCGCGGCCCGTACCGATCACGTCATGGCCCGAGCGGGCCAGGGCACGCGCCGCCGCGCCGCCCAGAAAGCCGGTTGCGCCCGTGACCAGAATTCGCATGACCGCAGAATACGGGGTCGCCAGGTGCACTGTTAATGAGTGTGTTACATACGATATGCACAACACTCCTGGTACTCACTTCACTTATGCTGACCGGGCCACGACTGAACCCGACGCGCCGCCCGCCGTCTGCCATGCCGCCCCTGCTGCTTACCGCATAGATGGAGCCGGGCTGATTGTGACCGTCGCGGTCCTCAGCAGGGCGCTGATCTGGACCGTGCGGCGCAGAGGAAATCAAAGCAGATCGACCCTCACCCGCTGCCCTGATGGTGCTGGGACTGGGCCAGGCCTGCGCGGTGGCCCTGGTCCTCCGTGACGGCGCGCTGATGATAGGCCTCGATCTGCTCGGTCTGCTGGTGCGCTTAGCCTGGGCACGGCTTTTTTGCGGTGGCTGGGCCTCAGCCGCTCAGGTACGGGCGGGGTCATCCTTGCACTGGCGCTCGGTGTCGGGCGGGCGTTTCATGGGTTTCCCACCGTGCTGTTCCGCTTTCTCTGGGTGCGGTTGCGCGGCGGCACACGGCAGCGGCGGTACGGCGGGCGAGTCCTGATCGGTGTGTTGCTGACTGCTCCAGTGCTGCTGGTCTTCGGGACGTTGCTCGGCTTGGCGGACGGGTGGTTCGGCCAGATGCCCTCGCGCCTGCTGACGTGGAATCTGGGCGATTTGCCCACTGCTTTCCTTCAGCTCGGCGTTGTCTCCACCACCCCGGGTCAGGACCTCAAGCCCTCACGGGGCCAGGCCGAACAGCGCAGGCGACGGCGCTGGGGGACTGGCGAGAACAGAAGACCGACAAGGGACCAGACGCGGAACACGTTCTGGTCCCTGCGGTGGTCCGGCGTTACTTCCTGTACACCTGATAAGTCCCGTTCTGGTAACGGATACTGCCGCCCTCGAAGTCGCCCGCCCAGCCGCCGTTCATCAGGTATTGGTCGCGGATGGGAAAGCCCAGGAAGCTTCCGGAGCCGCCCAGCCCCTGATATTTTTTGAGCAGGTCGCCGACCAGCCAGTAGGTCCCGTACCTCTCCGAGAAGTAAAGCGCCCCGTTCTGGAAGAAGCCGTAGAGGCCGGTGGAGCCGTAACGGTTGCGCGGAATGATCTTCTCGTCGCCTGCTGCCCAGCCCAGCCGGGCGGGGGGTTTCGTGCCGCCGCTCTCAGCTTGGCTCAGTGTCAGATAGCGCTCCAGAATGCGGCCGTGAACGGCGTAGGCCCGGTTGCTGCCATCGGCGTGCAAAATCACTGCGCGGCCATAAGCGGCGGCCCCCGTAAACTTTTGCCGCACGCCCGTGCCCCAGCGCGCCACGTAGCTCTCGGCGCTGCCGAGGGCCTGTGCCCCCGTCGTCCGGTCAAATGCCTCGCGTACGGTGCTGTCAAAGCTGCCGTCCCCGCGCTCGCCGGGCTGAATGGTGACGACGGGGATGGGTGGTGGCGCGGGCTGCACGGGAGTTGGCTGGGCTGGCGCGGGCTGGACAGGTGCGGGCGGCGGCACCACCACGATGATCGGGCCAGTGACCTGCGGGTTGCCCTGCCCACGCACGCCGACGCCGTAGTACGTCACCGCCGTGACCCAGTCCTGGGCGTCGAGGTTGCTCACGGCCCCCGACAGTACCTGGCCGAGCTGGGCCTCGCCCTGCACCGTGACGGAGCCGAAGCCCTGCGATCCGGCGAAGCTGGCGATGTCTGATAAGTCGAGCGCCGTCCGGCTGGCCAGCGCCAGAATCCGGTCCTGACCGCGCGGGCCGCCCACCGTCAGGGTGTACTGCGCGCCCTGGCCGGGAAAGACCATACGACGCCCCGCCGCCACGAAGTTGCCCTGGGGGCCGTCATAGCCGTTGGGCACGAACAGGCTGATCTCGCCCGCGCTGTTAATGTCAAACAGATACACGTAAGCGTCCTGGGTGACCTGCACGCCCACCCGGATTGCCTCGCCGATGCGGTAGCTGGCGGTGCCCTGGCCCTGGGCGTCCTTGCCCACCCACACCTGTACGCCGAGCGAGGGCTGGGCCGGGTTGACGATGATGCTCTGCGGGCTGAGGGTGGCCCCGCTGGCGTGGGCGGGGGCGGCGAGCAGGGCGGCGGACAGGGTCAGCAGCAGGATTTTTGTCGTGGGCATATGGGGCCTCCAGAGGCAGGATTCAGATGCTGCCCACTGTTGGCCTGCCGCCTGACTCAAAACTGAAGGGTAGGGTGACGTGAAGGCCGCGTCAGCTTCAGCCCGCGCCGGAGTCCATGGATGTAGAGGGCGGTCCAGTGGCAACATGGCCCCCAGGACAGGGCTCCTGTCATAGACAAGCTGTTCGGTTTCTGATGCTGGGCTGAGGCTTCCTCATGTTTGACACATCGTCAGATGGAAGGCAGCCGTTAGGCTGAGGATTATGAATCGTCTGTCTCAGGGAGCAGCAGTTGCCTTGTTCTTCGGGCTGGTGGGCAGCGGCCTCGCCCAGGCTGCCACGGTCCAACTGTCCAACTTGCCGCTCAGCGTGGAAACCAGCGATACCCTGCTGACGCTGACCCCCGTCGCCATCCAGAAAATCTATCCGGCCCAGAGCCGTCCCGAAGCGGTCTTTCTGACCAACGACAAGAAGGTGACGATGGGCTTCGAGTGGCGTCAGGCCGCGCTCAAGCCGGGTGAGGTCAGCGGGCTGGTCAGTCAGTTCCCCGCCGTCATCAAGGCGCAGGTGGCAGGCCTCAAAACGCTCACGCCCAAGCTGCTCACCATTCAGGGCACCCCCTGGGCGCAGTTCATCTATACGCTGGCCGGAAAGAACGGCGACCTGCGGCGCGAGATGCTGGTGACCAGTGCCCAGGGCCGGATGCTGATTCTGAACGTGGACTCGTCCGTCAAGGATTACAGCACCAACGACATCGCCGTCCGGACATTCGTCAACGGCATCAAGGTCTCGCAGTAAGGTTCAAAGACCGGGCTGTGACAGGGGCTGCCGCGAGGTGGCTCTTTTTTGTTGCCGCCTGCACTCCATTCTGCCCCCAGCGAAACACTGGCCCCAAACATCAGCCGCTAGAATGCCCGACATGCAGATTCGTCTCGACCCCTGGCCCGTGGATACCCTCGATGGGCAACTGACCCTCAAGCCCTTCGCCGGACTGGTGTTCGACGCCGAGACGCCGCGCTGGGCCGCCGTTGCCAGAAAGCCGGTGCCGGAGCGCCTGAAGAGGGTCTTGACCATTGACGGCAAGCCGCGCATGGAAGCCCGCTTGCTGCTCGACGACGACGGCGCACTCAGCGTGGCGGGTTTCGGGGCCTACGTGGTGGGCGCGGTGGATCTGTGCCCGCACGGCTCCCGGCAGGCCGAACTGCTGGGTGTGCGGGCGCGGCGCATCCTGGCCTACAGTGACGAGGCGCTCAGCCGGGTGCCGGTGGCCCGCTTCTCGCCGCGCAACCCCCACACCGGGGCGCTGGAGTACCAGCCGCACTCGTTTGCGGGCGCGCAACTCGAAGGCCCCAAGAGCGCTGTGCAGCGCCTGATGCTCGCCAGTGAGCAGGCCCTGGCCGCCGAACTCGCCTCACCGCTGCCGCTGGACGACACCGATGCCAACGCCCTGGCCGAGACGCTGGTGCTGCAAGACGGCCCGGTCAGAATCGGCACGGCGGGCAGCGCGGTGGTGGGCTGCGTCAAGACCCTGCACACCGATTACCTGGGCGCGGACCGGATCGGACTGCTCAGCCAGCTCAAACCCGGCGAGCGCACCCCGATTCTGCGTTTTGCGGTGGGCGACAACGGACTCACCCCCGCCCGCACCCGCGAGCAGCGCTTTACCTGGTACGTGCGGCTGTGCGAGGCCCCGTTTTATCAGCACCCGCTTGCCGGGGTCATGCGCCTGGAGATGCACGCTCCCGAGGACACCGACTTCGTGCCGCGCGCGGTGCTGGACATCGCCAACCTGTCGGGGGCACTGCTGTGCCGACTCGCCAGTCAGCCGCACAAGGACGCCCGCGCTCCGCAGAACCTGATTCCCACGGCGGCGCTGGAGCAGGCCATGGGCCGCGCGATGGGCAGCCTGGACCTGGTGACCCGGCGCATCAGAAGCCATCTGGCACGGGAACTGGGGGTCGTCGCGTGACCCAGAACCTCTCGCTTGAGCTGCTGCCGGAGCGCATCGGCATGGTGCTGGGCACCGAGGACGCCACGCCGACCATTTTCTGGTTCTCGGTGTTGCCCGGCGCGAGTGTGCAACTCGACGACCTGGTGGTGGTGCAGACCTTGAAGCCCAACGGCCAGCCGGTTCATTTCTACGGCGCGGTGGATAACGTGCGAAAGCGCCACGAGGGCGTCACCTTCGAGTCGGACGTGGAGGACATCGTGGCCGGGGTGCTGCCCGCCTCGGTGAGCTACGCCGCCAGGGTGCTGGTGACCCGCGTGGACCCGGAAGACTTCATTCCGCCGCAGCCGGGCGACGTGGTGCGGCACGCGCGCGGCGACGCGCTGAAGATGGCCCTCAGCGCCGACAAGATGGAGGAGGCCGCCTTCCCGGCGGGCCTGATCGCTGATGGGCAGGTGCTGCCACTCAATTTCCGCTTCGTCAACGGCGAGTCCGGTGGGCACATCAACATCTCCGGCATTTCCGGCGTCGCCACCAAGACCAGTTACGCCCTGTTTTTGCTGCACTCCATCTTCCGCAGCGGCGTGATGGACAAGGTCGCCCAGAAAAGCGGCGGGCGGCAGGCGGGCACGGCGGGCGGTAAGGCCATCATCTTCAACGTCAAGGGCGAGGACCTGCTGTTTCTGGACCAGCCCAACAGCAAGGTGGCCGACAAGGAAGCCCAGGCCCGCGTCACCAAGGGGCTGAGCGCGGACCGCTACGCACTGCTGGGGCTCCCGATGTCTCCCTTCCGCGATGTGCAGTTCCTGGCCCCGCCGCGTGCAGGTGCAGTGGGCGCGGCCATCGTGCCGCACGTGGACCAGCGCGCTTCGGGCGTCACGCCATTCGTGTTCACCCTGCGCGAGTTCTGCCTGCGCCGGATGCTGCCGTATGTCTTCTCCGACGCCGGAAGCAGTCTCAACCTGGGGTTCGTCATCGGCAACATCGAGGAAAAACTGGCCCGGCTGGGGGCGGACGGTACGGGCGCGGCCCTGCTGGTGGCCGACTGGGACCCCTTGCAGTCCGAGGATGTGCCCGACGACATCCAGTTCGATGCGCTGGGCAAGGTCAGCCTGCAAACCTTCCCGCAACTGATCTCTTACCTCGAATACAAATTGCTGGAGCAAAACGACGGCGAGGGCGATCCCAAGTGGGTGCTCAAGCAGTCGCCCGGCACCCTGCGGGCCTTCGTGCGGCGGCTGCGCGGCGTGCAAAAGCACCTGACACCCCTGGTGCGCGGCGACCTGACCCCGCAGCAGGCCGAGCGGTACCGCCCTAACCTGATCAGCGGCGGCTTTCAGATGAGTGTGGTCGACATCCACAATCTCTCCGGCCCGGCGCAGATGTTCGTGGTGGGCGTGCTGCTGCGCGATTTGTTCGAGTACAAGGAGAAAAACGGGCGGCAGGACACGGTGTTCGTGGTGCTGGACGAACTCAACAAGTACGCTCCGCGCGACGATTCCAGCCCGATCAAAGATGTGCTGCTCGACATTGCCGAGCGGGGCCGCAGCCTGGGTATCATCTTGATCGGCGCGCAGCAAACCGCCAGCGAGGTGGAGCGCCGGATCGTCTCGAATGCGGCCATCCGGGTGGTGGGCAGGCTCGATCTGGCCGAGGCCGAGCGCCCCGAGTACCGCTTTTTGCCGCAGAGCTTTCGCGCCCGAGCGGGCATCTTGCAGCCCGGCACCATGCTGGTCTCTCAGCCCGACATTCCCAATCCGGTGCTGGTCAATTACCCGTTTCCGGCGTGGGCCACGCGCGGCGACGAGGTGGGGGAGAGCGGCAGGCCGGTGGTGGAAGAGGGCGAGGAGTGGCTGACCTGATGGGACGGCTTCTCTCCAGTCTTTGACAGGCGTTTGACGCGCCCGCCACTAGGCTCGGAAGTCAGGAGGGGAGACATGCTGAAGGCGCACTCTTCGGACGTGGTGGCTGCCGTCATCTTTATCCGGGCGGAATACTCCGGCGGCGTGGTGCTCGACAGCCAGGGCCTCAGACACGCGCCCATCGGCCCGGACGACTGGCGGATGATCGAGGCGAACCTGCTGCTGTTCGAGGCCGCCCAGCTCATCAAGGACCCGCTGGCCGCCCAGTACATGCGTCAGGCTGCCCAGGACCGGCTGCGTGAGCAGGCCGCCAAACTGCTGGAACCGGAATAGACCCGTATCCTGCCGTCCAGGATCCCCGCCACCGACCCACTGGCACGACAGATGAAATTGACCGTCTGATCCTGATTCCGCTTAATTCTAGTACACCCCACAAACAGCGTGGGATGTCCTTCCACAACGCAGAATCAGTATCTTCTCCTACTCCCGCTGGTCGGATTAAATCGCGTTCAGCACACATACTCTGTACACGATCTAATCGGAGTCCGTCTGATATTCGGGCCGCCAGAGTTGACAGGACTTTAACGCCCCGGCGTGTTGACTGGCTTCACAGCGGCGAGGCGTTGAGCTGACCGACTGTGGAGGTCACCCTATGAAACGTCCTGTTCGCATCCTGACTGCCCTGATGATCGCTTTTGCCAGCAGTGCCAGCGCGGCTTCCCTCTACTGGACCTCGACCCCGACCAACGCCGGGCGCACCAGCACCTGTCTGAGTTTCGCCCAGAGCAGTTTTCGGTATCTGGGCTATCAGGGCATCCGGGTGACGCCGGGAATAGAAGTGTCGGGCAGCAAATCGGGCGTGTATGTGGCGGTGACCTGCATCGGCACCCAGCCGCGCGCAACGGCGATGGTAATGGCAGTGGGCGACGACGGCAATCTGGTCAACAAGCTGCAAGGCGAGATGGCGCTGCGGGTCTCCAAGGTGATCTGCTTCGATACCTGCGACTGAAGATCACTGCATCAGCCACATGGGAGAAATCACATATGAAACGCACTTCCCCCTTATCACTTCGCCTGCTGCTCCCCGGTATGTTGGTCCTGTTGCTTGGTGCGGGCGGGCCAGTCTTCGCCTCGGACGACAGCTTCGGATCGTGGAAGAGCGCTGCTGAGGACTGGATTGCCAAGACCCGCGACATCTACACCCTCAACGAACGTGCCCTGCAAATGATCTGGGAGGCCTACTGCGGCCAGCTCGATACCAGTTACGGCGAAGAAACCGACGACGCCAAGAAGTTTGCCACCGAGATCGGCTATAGCTGGCAGCAGCAGGAACTGGAGCAGATGAACAAGCTGCGGCCCGTGCTGGCTGAGCTCAAAAAACGGGCCGATGACCTGCGGAGCGCTGATCCGTCCAGCGAGGGTGATGTGAAGACCCTTCTGGAGAACCTGGGGAGTGAGGAGAAGAAGTTGAATGCCCTGGACGACGGTCTGGTGCTGAAAGGCAGCGGTCATCCCTTCGTGCAGTTCGCGCTGGAGTACGGCAAGAAGGCCCACGCCGATCTGTGCAGCAGTGCTTCGGCGGTGGTCAAGGTCTGCGACAGAACCTTTGACGGCTTGTCCGGCCAGCGCCCCGATCTGGTGCTGGTGAACGGCGACGGGCTGTGGGTCTACGAGTTCAAGCCCGACAACCGTGACCAGATCAGCAAAGGTGAAAAACAGCTTGACGCCTACGCTCCGGCTATCGCCGCCTATTACCAGAAATTCTTTCTCAAGGGCCGCCACGGCGGATTTGACGGTGAACCCGACTCGGATCACGGCGGCGCAGCGATGCTCAAGGCCATCGACGACGAGAGTGATGCCTGGCACGGCGACACGCAACTCGAGGTGCGCCGCGCCGTCGTGACCTACCAGGTCTGCGAAAAGCCGTTTTGAAGACACACTGTGAATCCACACTTCTGATTACACGTTCTGGCGGCGCTCTTCCCTTTAGACTGAGTCCGCCATGCCCACCCTGCCCGAACTGCGCGACAAACTCCGGCGTCCTCTGGAACTGGAACGCCTTCGCGGCTTTGAGAACAGAGCGGTATCGGGCGGCCTGGGAAAATTGCTGGAAGGCCCGCTGGCTGGCCCGTTTCCGCAGGTGCGTGAGGTGCTGCGCGGCTACGATGACCTGAGCATTCCCGAGCGTGAGCAGGCGTTGGAGGAAGCCTTGGGAATGCTGCAAGACAGTCCACCAAGAGCGGTGAGTGTTCCCAGAGTGGCCCGCCAGGACGTCCCGACGCTGGCCCCGTCCGGCGAAACGCTGCTGCCCGGCACCGCCCTGGCCCGGCTCGACTGGGGACACGGCGGCCTGAAGAAGCTGACCGGTCTGGGCCTCCAGACCCTGCGCGACCTGCTGCACAACTACCCGCGCCGTCACGAGGACCGCCGCGCCCTGCCCTCGATTGCCGAGATCGAGGACGGCGCGCGGGCCACCGTCTCGGGCGTGATCGTCTCCAAGACCCGCCGTAGCCCCCGCCCCGGCATGCAGATTCTGGACGCGGTGCTGCAAACCGCAAGCGGCGAGCGGGTCAAGGCGACCTGGTTCAACCAGCCCTGGGTCGAGAAGAACCTGCGTGAGGGTGCAAAACTGATCCTGACCGGGCGGGTCAAGCGCTTCGGCAGGTCGGCCCAGCTCGGCGTGGAGCATATGGAGTTGCTGGACGGTGGCGGCGCAGGCAGCAGTCTGAGCACCGGGCGAATCGTGGGCGTCTACGACAGCAAGGAGGGTGTCAGTCAGGATTTTCTGAGGAAGGCGGCCCAGACGGCCCTCTCGCGCTTTGACATGGGCGATTACCTGCCCGCCCACTGGCGCAAGCAGTGCGACCTGACTGACCTCGCCGACGCACTCCAGGGCATCCACTTCCCACACGACGAGGCGCACCTGGCCCGTGCCGATCACCGCCTCCGATTCGACGAGTACCTGTTTCTGGAACTGCGGATGCTGCTTCAGGGCGAGGACGCCGTGCTGCTGGGCAAGCGCTTTACTGCCACTGACCGCGACATGCAGGACTTCGAGGCTGGGTTGCCGTTCCGCTTCACGGGCGCGCAACGGCGGGTGCTGCACGAGATCGCCGACGACATGCGCTCCGAGCGCCAGATGGCCCGCCTGGTGCAGGGCGACGTGGGCAGCGGCAAGACGGCGGTGGCCGCCTGCGCCCTCTACCTGGCGGTGCGCGACGGCTATCAGGGCGCGTTGATGGCCCCCACCGAGATCCTGGCGCGCCAGCACTATGTCAACATGCAGAACTACCTCGCGCCGCTGGGCGTGCGGGTGGGCCTGCTGATCGGCGCGCTGACACCCAAACAGAAGGCCGAGATGCAGGCGACCATTGCAGCGGGCCTCATCGACGTGGTGGTGGGCACCCAGGCGCTGATTCAGGAAAACGTGAGCTGGGCCAATCTGGGCCTGGCCGTCGTGGATGAGGAGCACCGCTTCGGCGTGGCGCAGCGCCGCAAGCTGCTGGCGGGC
This sequence comes from Deinococcus rubellus, assembly GCF_025244745.1. NCBI lineage: Bacteria > Thermotogati > Deinococcota > Deinococci > Deinococcales > Deinococcaceae > Deinococcus > Deinococcus rubellus. The sequence continues at coordinate 2,349,297 of NZ_CP104213.1, read as the reverse complement.
CGCCCCGACGTGCTGGTGATGTCGGCCACCCCGATTCCTCGCAGTCTGGCGCTGACCGCCTACGGCGACTTGGAGCTCAGCATCATCGACGAGCTGCCGCCGGGCCGCACCCCGGTCGACACCAAACTGCTGCAAGACACCCACCGCACCCAGGCCTACGGCTTCGTCATGACCCAGATCCGCGAGGGGCGGCAGGCGTTCGTGGTCACGGCGCTGATCGAGGAGAGCGAAACCCTGGAACTGCTGGCCGCCACCCAGCTCGCCGACGACCTCCGGGTCATCTTGCCGGAAGCCCGCATCGACCTCTTGCACGGCAAGATGGCGGCCGCCGAAAAGGACGCCATCATGGAGCGCTTCCGGGCGGGTGAGTTCGACATTCTGGTCTCCACCACCGTTATCGAGGTCGGGGTGGATGTCCCCAACGCCTCGGTGATGGTCATCGAGAACGCCGAGAGATTCGGTCTCTCGCAGCTTCACCAGCTCCGGGGCCGGGTCGGGCGCGGCAGTGCCAAGAGCTACTGCGTGCTGGTGGCGGGCGAGCACTCGCAGAAAACCCGCAAGCGCCTGAAAATCATCGAGGGCAGCACGGACGGCTTCGTCATCGCCGAGGCCGATCTCAAGCTGCGCGGCCCCGGCGAGTTGCGCGGCACCCGCCAGAGCGGCATTCCTGACCTCAAGCTGGGCGATCTGGTGAGTGACGTGGCGATCATCGAGGCCGCGCGTGACCTGGCCAAGCACATCCTGGCGCACGACCCCGTCCTCAAGCACCCGCGCCTGTCAGGGCTGCGTGAGGAGTTGCAGGCCCGCAGCAACCAGGTGGCCTACCGCGAGGTGATCTGAGCGCAAATCAGTGCCGGGATTGGTGTGTGCCGGACGTTAAGGCGTGTTCATCAGGCTGTGACAAGCATGTGACGTTTTGTTGGTACGATGTTCTCAACAGCGCACAATTGAAAGGCGGGCCGAGTGAAGTCCGCCGCGCAGCAGGAACCCTTCTTAAGCCCAGAGCCGGAAGCGGTTCCTTCTTTTTGGTCTCGTTCCCATTTGATCTGGAAACCCTGCTCTCGCAGATTGTTGGTGGGCTGATCGTTTGTAGACGGCATCTCCGGGGTTCAAAATCGCCCCGCGAGCAAAGGCTCCACTTCACCCACCTGACTCACCTGTCTCATCTGGCTGCGCTCTCCTGAGTCAATGACCGTTTCTCTGAACCATCTGAGGCTGGGCCGTCTGGGGCTGCTGGGTGTCCTGAGTCTCACGCTGGGAGCCTGCGCCTATGTGCGCGGCCCCAATACCGCCGCGCCGGATCTGGGCCTGACGCTGCCCGCCGGATTTCATGCTGAGGTCTATGCCTCCGGCTTCAAAAAACCGCGCCTGATGGCGACTGCGCCCAACGGCGACGTGTTCGTCAGCGATCTGGAGGCCGGGCAGGTGGACGTCCTGCTCGACCGCAACGGGGACGGCAAGCTCGACTCCAAACAGGTGTTTGCCAGCGGCCTGAACGAGCCACATGGCCTGGCCTTCCACAAGGGCTACCTCTACGTGGCCGATACCGACGCAGTGGTGAGATTTCCCTACGCAGTGGGCGACACGGCGGCCAGCGCCGCGCCCGAGAAACTCGTTGATCTGCCCGCCAAAGGCAAGCACTACTCGCGCACGGTGGTCTTCGGGCCGGACGACCGGATGTACGTGGCGGCGGGCAGCGACTGCAATGCCTGCGAGGAGACCGACCCCAAGCGGGCCGCCGTGTGGGTCTACGACGAGAACGGCAAGGACGGCCGCCCCTACGCCACTGGTCTCAGGAACGCGGTGGGACTGGCCTGGAACGCGGGCACCTTCTACGCCAGTGCCAACGGCCGTGATCTGCTCGGCAACGACACGCCGCCCGAATCGTTTTTCAAGTTGCAAGACGGTGCCAACTACGGCTGGCCCTACTGCTACCCGCTGGCCGCCAACACCAAACAGACCTGGGACAAGGAGTTCGGCAAGAAGGATCAGGCCTACTGCGACGCTGCACAGCCTTCATTCGCCACCACCACCGCCCACGCCGCGCCGCTGGGCATCACCTTTTACACACCCGCCCAGAATGCGGCCAGGGCCTTCCCGGCCCAGTACGACGGGTTGATGTTCGCGGCGCTGCACGGCTCCTGGAACCGGCTGCCGCAGTCGGGCTACAAGGTCATCACCGTCAACCCGCAGACTGGCGAGACCCAGGACTTCCTGACCGGCTTTCACAGTGGCCTGAGCACCTCCGGGCGTCCGGTCGACGTGCATCTGGCCCCCGATGGCTCGCTGCTGCTGACCGACGACGGCAACGGTCTGATCTACCGCGTCAGCTCCGGCTCCTGAATGGGTTGAATACGAAAGGTCAAAGGGTTTGAGGGAACTGCGGTTCCCCGGACCTTTCGACGTTTAGAGCCTGTTCGGAAAGTCTATTCAGGTGATGAGCGGGGCCAGTTTTCGCCAGATGATGAGGCAGGCAGCCAACTCGACAAATCCCAGATACAGCGCTTGACGCTTTTCCCAGCGGGTCTGGAGCCGTCTGAACCGATTGAACCAAGCGTGCCCAACTTCCACCACCCAACGTCTTGGCGGATGGCGATCTGGGTCTGTTGGCGCAGGAAGCGGTGTTTCCTTTGACGCTTTTTTCGGAATATGCACGACGAAGCCCGCATCGCAGGCTAAGGTGCGACACGTCGGCGTGTCGTATCCACGGTCAAGAAGGAGATGGCGTTGTTCCTCAATCTGCGGTTGAGGAACAACGGTGACAACGGCCTCCAGCACGTCTTTGAGTTTCTGACTGTCATGGCGGTTGGCCCCACACAGCACGACCGCTAACGGAATACCTTTGGCATCCGTCAGGAGAGTGCGTTTACAACCAGCTTTGCCTCGGTCAGTTGGATTGCTCCCCGTGGCTTCCTCGGCACCGGAGGCCCCCTTTTTCCCAACGGCGCTTTGACAATGCTCCCGTCTGCGGCTTGCCACTCCCAATCGATGCCGAGTTCCTCGCCATATTCCTCGAGGATCACCGCCCACGCCCGTCTGAGACAGCCATGTTCCACCCAAGCGCTGAAGCGCTCGTGAGCCGTAGAGACCGGAGAGTAGCGCCGTGGGAGTTGACTCCATTGACTGCCGGTGCGGGCGAGCCAAATTAAACCATTGAAAATGGAACGGGCGTCCCGTGAGGGACGCCCAGACTTCTTGCGCGGTTTGTCAATGATCAGGAGCGGTTCAAGACGTGTCCAGAGGGCATCTGGCACTTCCCAGATGGTTTCTTGCTCATCAATCTGCGCTTGGTGAGGCTGTGTCGTCGTCATGCTCTTAGTCTACATACTTTCCGAATAGACTCTTAGTCTGCTGGCCTGTGGTGGGGCACCCTCTACGCACCAGAAGCGTTCACGCGGGCAGTGACCAGCGCATGGTGAACAGGTTGGCCAGCTTCGGCGCACTGACCGGGTTCAGCGCGCCGCGCATCAGCGCTTCTCTGGCGGGAATGAGCAGCGGGGTCAGCGGACGGCCCAGCCACATGTTGATCTCGGCCTGCTGCGCCGCCCGGCGGGCTGCCCGCAGCCGAGCGGCACTGAACTGCTCGAATGGGCGCGGATCGAAGGCTGGTTGCTGTACCGCCTGCTCCAGGAGAGGTGTGAGCGCGGCGGCGTCCAGCCAGCCGAGGTTCATCCCCTGCCCGCCGATGGGGCTGACCTCATGGGCGGCGTCCCCAATCAGTACGGCGCGGGCCCGCACCATCGTCTGTGCAACGTGCCGCCGGGTTTCGAAGGCGCTGAGCATCGAGCACTCCTGAGCGGGCACATGCAGGCCGGTGCGTTCGGCCAGCAGGGCGCTCAGGTCAGCGGCACTGGCGTCGGGGCGCAGTTCGCTGGTATAGGCCACCCAGCGCCGCCGCTGGCCCGGCAGCGGAAACGACTCGACGATGCCTCCCGGTCCCAGGTGCAGCAGGGCCTGCGACCCGTAAGCGGTGGTGTCGGGAAAGTCGCCCATCAGGTAGGTGTCGGGGTAGGTGTGGCCCTGGAAGGCAATGTTCAGCAGCGAGCGAATCAGGCTTCTGCGCCCGTCGGCCCCCACCACCAAGCGGGCCTGAAAAGTTGTCTCGGCTCCGTCTTCCAGCGCGGTGACGGCGACACTTTCCTTCTTCTGGGTCAGCGACTGCACCGAGACGCCGCGCCGGAGCGAGTGAGGGGCCAGTTCATTCAGCCGGGCTTCCAGCAGCTTCTCGGTGTCGTGCTGCGGCAGCACCAGCACGAAAGGGTAGCGCGCCGAGACGCCCGCGAAGCTCAGCTCCCCGACGACGCCGCCCGGCCCCCGCAGCACGCCGCTGCGAACCAGGACGCCCGCCTGCACTGCCGAGTGCGCCGCGCCGATGCGCTCGAACAGCTCCAGTGCGGGCGGGTGCAGGCCCACTGCCCGCGAGTGGAGACTGGGGGCGGCCCGGCGCTCCAGAATTTGAATACTGAGGCCGCGCTGGGCCAGCAGGCAGCCCAGAAACAGCCCCACCGGGCCGCCGCCCACGATCAGGATGTCAAGCATCCGGGCGCTTTCCTGGGGCGCGGTAGATCAGCAGATTGCGAAACGGTATCAGCGATCTCACCCGCCAGCCCGGCGGCGCGAGCGCGGCCAGCTCGGGTTTGCTGAAGCTGCGGCGAATCGAGAGCAGCCCGTCGTCATGGATAAACGACTCCCGGAACAGCGGCCAGGTGCCCAGCCCGAACAGGGCATAGGCCAGGGCGCTGCGCCCGATGTCGTTGTGGATGACTGTGCCGACACAGAGGTGCTGGCAGTCGTCCAGCAGTGCTTGCAGCTCGGCGGCGCTGAGGTGGTGCAGTAGATGGTTGGACGTGATGAAGTCGAAGGGCTGGCTTCCCTCGCGCACCAGGTCACCGCTCATGGCCTGCCGGAAGTGGAGATGACCCTCTGCGCCACTGGGGAGGGGACGCACTGAGGCGTAGCGAATCGCCCGAGCGTCGGCGTCGATGGCCGTGATGTCCAGGCGCAGTCTGTCGCGGGCCGCCCACTGGGCCAGCCGGATCGGCACGTCGCCGCCGCCGCAGCCGATGTCGAGCAGACGGCTGGGCCGAGTGGCCGACAGGTGCGGGCGAATCCGCCGCAGGTACACGCTGCGCCAGCCCGACAGCACGTCGTTGACCAGACCGAAGTGGTGGTAGGTGCGCTCCAGTTGCCGAGGGTCGCAGGCCAGGTCGTCCATCTTTTCCTGCGCGCCGAGCAGGCGCTGACCAAAGCCCAGCATCAACGCAGTCCGGCAGCCAGTTGCAGCTCGCCTGGTTTTTTCGCCTGGCTTCCCTTCTCAGCGGCCACCGGGCAACGGGTCATCAGCCCGGTCTCGACGGTCAGGCCGGGGCCGAAGGCCATCGCGCAGACGCGCTCGCCGTCAGCGGCACTTTCCAGCAGGTCTTTGAGGATAAACAGCACGGTGGCGCTGCTCATGTTGCCGTACAGCCGCAGCACTTCCCGCGAGGGTGCGAGCTGCTCGTCGGTCAGGTCGAGGCTGGTCTGCACCTTGTCGAGAATGCTGCGGCCTCCGGGGTGAATGGCCCAGCGCTCGATGGAGCGGTGCGGCGTTCCTGACAGCTCCGGCTCGCTCTCCAGCAGCGGCGTCAGCGCGCCCACGATATGCGCCTCGATAATGTTGGGCACGTAGGTACTCAGCACCATCTCGAAGCCCTCGTCACCGATCTTCCAGGCCATGTCGGCCTCACCCACGCCCACCGGGGTCAGGGTGGTCTCGAAAGCGTCCAGCCGCAGGGTGTGGGCGCTGCCGAGCGAGGGCCGGGCGCTGACGATGGCCGCCCCTGCTCCGTCGGCAAACAAGCTGGAAGCGATCAGGGTGTCGGGGTCGTTGTTGACCCGCATATGAATCGAGCACAGCTCGGCGGCGATGACCAGCACCACTGCGTCCGGGTCGGCCTCACAAAACGCCTTCGCCATCTTCAGGGCCGGAAACGCCGCGTAGCAGCCCATGAAGCCCACGTGGAAGCGCTGCGTCTGCGGTGACAGGTTCAGGCCGCGCACCACGTCGTAGTCTGGCCCGGGCGCGTAGAAGCCGGTACATGACACGGTGATCACGTGGGTCACGTCGCCGGGTGTCAGGTCGGGGCAGCCCGCCAGCGCCCGTCGCCCGGCCTCGATAAAGAGCTTGGGCGCGGCCTCGGCGTAGAAGTTGTTGCGGACTCCGGTGCTGGAAAACAGCAACTGGCGGGACACCGGATCGTAGAAGGTGCCCACCCCGTCCTCGGGAGTCCGGCGCAGCTCGCCGATGCTGCTGTGGCGCTGATCAATCGCCGAGGCGTTGTAGATCATGCTGACCAGGCGCTGCGAGAGGCGGTTGAGTTGCGGCTGCGCCTTGACCATGTCTCGCAACTCGCTCTGGAGGTAGACGTTCTCAGGAACGGCAGTGGCAATCGAGTGTGCGTAAACCGGCATAGCGCAGGATAAACACCCGCCCTGACTTCAACTATCAACTTTGGTGCAATTTCTTTGGGTCGTTCTTTATCTGGCAGACGTCATTCAAGGGATGGGCCGCCGCGCTGCCGCCGAGGCCGTACCATGAGTGACATGACTTCTCCTCAAACTCTTTCCCCCGAGACTTCCTCTGAACAGAGCCGTGAGTACAGCCGCCCCATTCCCCGGCAGAGCCAGATGCAGGGCAAGACGGTGCTGGTGACCGGCGCGACGGGCGGCATCGGCAAGGCCACCGCCGCCGATCTGGTTCAGCAGGGAGCCGAGGTGTGGATCGTGGGGCGCAACCCCGAAAAAACTGCCGCCGTGGAGCGCGAGATCGGCGCGGCGGGTCATCTGCTGGCCGACCTCAGCATGCGCGGCGAGGCCGACAGGGTGGCCCGCGAGTTCGCCGAGCGGGTCGGGAAGCTCGACGTGCTGGTCAACAACGCCGGGGCCATCTACAACAAGCGCCAGGAAAGCCGGGAGGGCATCGAGCTGACCTGGGCGCTCAACCACCTGGCCTACTTCATCGTGACCCGTGGGTTGCTGCCGCTGCTGCGCGAAAGTCGGGGGCGGATCGTCAGTGTGTCGAGCGCCGCCCACGCCTTCGGCAAGATGCGCTGGCAGGACCCCGAGTTCAAGACTGGTTACAGTGCCTGGGCCGCCTACGGACAGAGCAAGCTCGCCAATATCCTGTTTACCCGCGAACTGGCCTACCGCGAGCGCGAGAGCAGCGTCACTGCCAACGCCCTGCACCCCGGCATGGTGGCCTCGGGTTTTAACCAGAACAACAGCGGCCTGGTGTCGCGCCTCTCCAGCCTGGCCGCGCCGCTGAGCCTCACCGACGAGCAGGGCGCGCAGACCAGTATCTACCTGGCGTCCAGCCCGGAGGTCGAGGGGCAGTCGGGCCTGTACTTCGCCAGGGAGCGGGTCATTCAGCCTGCTGCCCAGGCCCTCGACGACGCGGCGGGCAAACGGCTGTGGGCGCTGTCGGAGAGCTACCTGTAAGGAGAAACAGAAAGAGCGGGGCCGGGCGCATCTGTAGCGTTCCCGGCCCCGCTCCTTTGGTCTGTCTTACTGCGAGTTGTCGATTACCACCGTGAAGGTTCTGGTGACGGTCTTCCCGGCGGGCACGTCCACCCGCAGCTCGGCCACGTTCTGGTTGGCCTGCACCTTGCCGTCAATGCTGACCTTGCGCCCGCCGACCTGCTCGCTGACCTCGGCGCGTACCTGGCGGTCCTTGCTACTGGTGAAGGTATAGGTGACCTTGTAGGTGCCGCCGTTCTTGCCAGTGCTCAGCGTCTGCACCGAGCGGGTGTAGCGGATGTCGGGGTCGCGGCCCAGGCTGAACTCGATTGCCTCGCCTTTGGCAGTCTCGTCGATGGTCGTCTGCCCGGCGATGCGTCCGTCCTCGCGCACCGTGAGCTGACCACCCGGCAGGTTCTGGTCGGCCTTGAGGCGGTAGGAACGGTTCAGGGTGCCTTCACTCTTCTGGGTGTTGAAGTAGGTGCTGAGGCTGGCGTAGCGCTCGAAGCTGCTGAGTTTGGGCGTCAGGAACGGCAGCGTGTAGGTGCTGTTGGCAGGCAAAGTGAAGGCCGAGTCGAGGCCGTAGCGGTAGAGGCCGTTGACGGTGCCGAGCGTACCGACCTTGGGGGCCGACATGGGCGCGGGGGCCGCCATCGCGTCTGCCGCGCGGCTCATCTCATACATCACCGGGCGGTTGTTCTGAATGTCCACCTGTCCGGCAAACAGCTCGGTGGCCGTCACGTTGTAAACCTGATCGGACGTGTTGCGGATCTCGGCCAGTGCCGAGAGCGAGGCCGAGCTGCCCGAGGTTTGCAGGGTGTAGCGCGGCGTCCAGCCCAGGGCGTTGGTCAGGTAGCTGAGCATGCCTTTGCCGGGTTTGGTCAGACTGTAGATCAGGCTCTGGCCGGGTTGCTGGGCATTCAGGGGCGGCAGCATCGGGAAGCTGAGCTGGCTGTAGCTGACGTTGCGGTACTGTCCGAGGGCGTCCTTGATCAGCAGATCGGCGGCGCGGATCAGCGTCACGGTCTGGACCTTGTCGCCCTCGCGCAGCGTCACGGGTTTGCCTTCCAGGCTGGTCAGCCAGCTCACGCCGCGCGTCTGCACCGCCTGGGTGTAGCTCAGGCCCTCCAGATCGATGGTGCCGGGAATCAGGTTCTGCCAGGCGCTGTCAGGCAGATCGACCTGGTAGGTGTTGCCGCTGGCGGTGATGGGCGTGCGGACCTCGCCGAAATTCTGGTAGATGCGCAGGTCGGTGGCGTGGGCGCTGGCGGCCAGGGCCAGGGCGGTGACGAGACCCAGGGTTCTGGCGGCGCTCTGCAGGGGAGTAGAAGGCATAACCGTACTCTGCGGCACGTTTGCTGACCTGGCATGAGAGAAGCTGACGCGGCGCTCAGGCAGGCATTCAGGCCAAGGCCCAGGCCAGGTCCGCCTGAAAATCGCAGCTGCCCGCGCCGTCGATGACGTAGCCGCGCGGACTGTGCCGCAGCAGCGCGCCGTGCGGCAGGGTCAACTGAAACATTGCTGGCACTTTGCCGTTTCGGTAGAGCACCGCTTCGCGGGCCGAGAGCGCGCCGCAGCTCACAAGGTGACCCAGTACCCGCGAGAACGAAGCCGGGCTGATGACGTGGTGGTTCATGGTTTATGTCTCCTTCATGGAGAGTATGAACCAGCCCGCCATACAACTCTCTTGCAAGTCTAAGCACGTCTTGAAGCGGCTCAGCTGATCAGGTGCCCGGTCAGCCCCGGCGACAGGGGGTAGACGGCCACAGACGGTAAGGCCTGATCCGGGTCAAGGGCCGGGTGCCGCTCGGCGGTGGGCAAGCCGCCTGCGCCGCGAAGCGCAGTTGGGCCACCCAGCCGATGGGGTTGCGCTGTCCGGCCGCTTGCAGCAGCTGCCCGGCCTGTTCCAGACTGGGCAGCGTTCGCTCAGATCTCAGTTCATGCGGCGGGCGGCGGGGGCTGCTGGGTGCCGCTGTCGGCCAGCTCGATTAGCCAGCCCATCAGCTGCACCAGGGCCAGCGCCATGCCCGGCAGGCCCGCCAGCATCATGATCCAGCCACTGATGCTCTGGTTTTGCAGCGGGGTCAGGTTCCACAGGCACAGCGCACTCACATACGGCGTGTACAGGACGGTGGGGCTGTAGAGCCAGGTGGCCGCCACCGCCATCATCGGCAGCCCGCTGAGCAGCCCGAACCAGCCCCGGTTGCCCAGGCTGCGGCCCTGGATGCTCGGGAGGGGCCGCAAGATGACCGACCAGACCAGCAAGCCGCCCAGCAGGTACAGCGCGGGAAGCAGCGCGCCCGCCGTGTTGGTCACGACGCTGGCGTTGAAGCCCGCCGGGATGTTCCAGAAGATGATAATGGCAAACCACAGTGCCAGCGCCACCCAGGGATCGAGCAGCACACTGAGGAACTGCCCGGCGGGAGAGCTGCGGGAGAGTTTGAAGTGCCCCGGCAACCCCAGCACGACCAGCGGCGGCACCAATTCGGCCAGCAGCATCAGGCGGCCCATGTAGAGCGCCATGCTGTTGAGGGTCAGCGTGATGGCCTGACTCTGGGTCACGATCACGGTGACGATCAGGCCCAGGCCGAACAGCACCGCCCGCCAGATTGGCCACACACCGGGATGCGCCCGGCGGCTGCGTGCGAAGGCCACGAAATACCATGCGCCCACGGCCAGGATCGGCAGCCACACCAGCGGGTCGAAGCGCAGCGCCAGCAATTCGGCCAGGCTGGGGTTGAGCTGACTGGGATCAAGGTTGCCCGGCACGCTACTGACTGGCAGACTCACTGCATCACCTCCTGCACGTCGGCCTGAAGGCGTGCGAGTTGCGGGAGCTGGGTGTAGTCCCAGATCAGGCGAATTTTGCCTTGCCGGTCAATCAGATAAGTGGCGGTGGTGTGGTTGATCTGGTAGTCGTCCGGTCCCCTGATGTCGGCTTTGTTGTAGCCCGCGCCGTAGCTGAGTGCGACCTTCTTCAGTTCGGGTTCGGAAATATGAACGCCGGTGGCCGTGCCGAAGAAGCTGAGATAGGACTTGAGCTGCTCTGGCGTGTCACGCTGCGGATCGACGCTGATGAGTACCACCTGGAAGTCGCGGCGCTCGGCGGCAGGCAGGCGCTCGCGCAGTTTGTTCAAGTAGGTCAGGCTCAGCGGGCAGATATTGGGGCAGTGGGTGAAGCCGAAAAACAGCGCGGTGGTCTTGCCATTGGGCGCGAAGGTGTAGGCGGCGTTGTTCTGGTCGGTGCCGGAAAAGACCGGGGCGCTTTTCGGCGGCGTGTAGGCAGTGCCGAAAAAGGGAAACGGCGTCTTGAGCCTTGCGTAGAACCACACCCCGCCGAGCAGTAGCGCCACGGCGATCAGGGCGAAAGTCAGCGAGACATACCAGGGGCGGCCCAGCGCCGGGTCAGCGGAGGCGGGATGAACATCAGTACGGTCAAGCTCGGTCATTTCAGCGCCTCGGAAACCGGAGTGGGAGTACACAACTGCATTCGGCAACACCTCCGTTGCTCGTGGGGCCTGTCGCTGACCACCTGGGGAGACTTCTATTGTGAACGTCCGCGCCCGGCCCTTTGTCCCCAGGCAATCTTTCCAGTCGGCTTCCCGGTACGGCGGCGCGGTAGACTGCGCGCAATGCACAAACCGACCATTCAGGATGTGGCGCGGCTGGCGGGCGTCGGCGTCGGTACCGTCTCGCGGGTCCTCAACAACCATGCCGCCGTACGTGACAGCACCCGGCAGACGGTGCTGAGCGCCATCCGCGATCTGGAATACGTGCCCAACCCTCACGCCCGGCGCATCGCGGGCGGCAAGTCCTACACCATCAGCATTCTGCTGCCAGTCATCACCACCGAATTCTATGTGCGGCTGCTCGACGGCCTGGAGTCGGCCTTTCAGGAAGCCCGCTACGACGTGGCGATCTTTCCTCTGCTCGACCGCTCGCGCCTGGAGCGCTACCTGGGCAGCCATACCCTGGCCTACCAGGCCGACGGCCTGGTGATGGCCACCTACAACCTGACCCAGATGCTCAGCGAAAACCGCCTGCGCGACCAGCAGCCGATGGTGCTGGTGGACGCCTACGCTGACGGCGTGGACTGCGCCCGGATGGACAACCACCTCGGCGGGCGGATGGCCGGGCAGTTCCTGGCCCAGCAGCCGGGCTACAGCTACGCCGTCTGGGTCGAGACCGAACTCGATCAGATCTTTACCTCGCGGGTCTTCGAGGAGCGCAGCGCGGGCTTTCATGCGGCGATGGCGGAGGCGGGCCGGACGGTCAGCGGCGAGTTCATCAGCTCGTTTGACGCCCATGCCGCGCGCACGGTGGCCGGGCAGGTGCTGGACGCCGCCCAGTTCCCGGCGACCATCTTCGCGTCTGCCGACCTGCTGGCTGGGGCGCTGCTCGATGAGGCCCAGGTGCGCGGCATCGCGGTGGGAAGCGATCTCAAGGTGCTGGGTTTCGACGATCAGCCCTGGGCGGCGGCGCGTGGCCTGAGCACCCTGCACCAGCCCGTCGAGGCGATGGCCTACGAGGCTGCCACTTTGCTGCTCGCGCGCCTCTCCGGGTACCGGGGACCGCCGCGCGTCCGTACTTTCGAGCCGAGGCTGGTGCTGCGCTCCAGTACCGGAGATTCGTGATCAGGGAAGGGCTGTGATCAGGGACGCTGTCGCTGACGATTTCCCGGCGATCCACGCCGTCATCAACGACGCTGCCGAGGCGTACCGGGGTATCATTCCGGCGGACCGCTGGCACGAGCCGTACATGAGCGAATCGGAACTGGCCGGGCAGATGGCGGAGGGCGTCCGGTTCCGCTGCTTTGTCGATAACGGCGGTGGTGTGGGCAATGGGGTCATCGGCGTGATGGGCATACAGGACAGAGGCGAGGTGAAACTGATCAGGCACGCCTACGTCCGTACCGACCACCGGAGCCGGGGCATCGGGGCGTTGCTGCTCGCGGACCTGATTGCCGATGAAGGGCAGCCCATCCTGATCGGCACCTGGCAGGCCGCTGCCTGGGCCATCCGGTTTTATCAGAAACACGGTTTTGTACTGGTCTCGGAAACTGAGAAAACCCGGCTGCTCAGAAAATTCTGGACCATCCCGGAGCGGCAGATCGAAACGTCGGTGGTGCTGGCCGATCAGCGCTACTGCCCTGAGTTGACCGAATAAGCGACGCAAAGCCCCTCCCTTTAGGGATGGGGTGAGTTGGTTGCCCTGCACTGTCTGCAGGGCTTTGTCTTTGCTTGTCGCGTTATCTAGATTCATGCTATATAATTCCCTCGTGAGTGAGTTTAAGGTCAACTACAAATCCAAATCCAATGTGGTGTACCGCTGTCTCTATCACGTTGTTTGGACGCCGAAATACCGACGTGCAGTGTTGGTGGATGGAGTAGATGAACGCCTGAAAATGATTCTTGCGGACGTGGTAACAGAAATGGAATGCGATCTCATGGCGCTGGAGATCATGCCGGATCATGTTCATCTTTTGGTGCAGGTAGATCCTCAGTTTGGTATCCATAAGCTCGTCAAGCTGGCAAAAGGCCGTTCCAGTCGCCTGCTGCGCTCAGAGTTCCCGTGGCTGAAATCGCGGCTTCCGACCCTCTGGACGAACAGTTATTTCGTCGCTACCGTTGGCGGCGCACCGCTGGAAATCGTGAAGCAGTACGTGGAGGACCAGAAGCATGCCTAAGAAGCCCAGGCGGGATGTCCAGCGGTTTGTCCGCAAAGCCGCCTTGCCCAAGAGCAAACTTCTAGACCAGTTGTCCCACGCTTCGGGTCAGTTGTATACGCAGGTCCTCGTCGCCTACTGGCGCATTCTCCGCAAGACCGGAAATGGCAAGAATGGCCGCAAGCCCGTCTTCCTTTCGCAGTACGGCATGGAAGCGCTCTGCCCCAAAGACCCTGATGGGCTGCTCCACTCCCACACCTGCGGCGCTATCGTTGGCAACTTCTATTCGTCGATCAAGAGCGCGAACGAACGCAAGAAGAAGGGGGATCAGAAGGCCAAGTACCCCCGGCGGCGCAAGTGGTACTACAAGATCACCTGGAAATCGTCGGGGATTCGCCTCAAGGACAGCCATCTCATCCTCTCTACCGGAAAAAGCAGCGAGAATGTCATTCTTCCTTGGACGCATGATTTGCCGGACATGGTAGAGATCGGCTGGAAGAAGACCGGAGGGTACGAGGTCCGGGCTGTCTACGAGGCCCAGGCGGGACACGTGCTGGGAAACGGTGTGGCGGCGATCGATCAGGGCGAACTCCGAACCGCCACTGTCTACGACGGCGAGAAGGCCACGATCTACTCCGGGCGTTTGGCGCGGAGTAAGTCGCGCTACCGGGCCAAGGTCATCGCCAAACTCGACGCCAAGATTTCCAAAACCGGAAAGGGGAACGGAAAGCAACCCAGTAGTCGCCGTCGTAAGAAGCTCATCCGTGCCAAGAGGCGCATGACTCGCCAAATCGATCATCAGATCAGAGACATTCAGCACAAGCAGAGTAGCCACCTTGTTTCCACGCTGTACAACCAGGGCGTGCAAACCGTCGTTATTGGCGACATCAGAGACATCCGCAAATCTATGCAATACGGCGCGAAAGCGAACCAGAAGCTGCACGGGTGGTCGTTTGGCAAGTTCCGCCAGATGGTTACCTATAAGAGTCAGCGACTGGGAATGCAGGCCGTGCTGATGGACGAGGCGTACACCTCGCAAACCTGCCCGCAGTGCGCTGCGCGTCATAAGCCGAGAGGCCGGACGTACAAGTGCAAGTGCGGTTACGTGTGCGATAGGGACGCCGTGGGTGCGATTAATATCCGTGCAAAGTATCTGGATTCCTTCGGGAAACCTGTAGTCGGGGTCATGGCTCCCCCCGTGAGGGGTGTTCGGTTCGCGCCGCACTTTTCGCGTCACTTGAAGCTCAACACTTCAAGAACCCCCGGCCTTTAGGCCTGGGGAGAGTCAGCGAATAGAAAAGCGGGCCACCCCGAAGTGAGTGACCCGCCCAGCCCGTTTTCCCTCAGCTCGGGCCGCGCTCGTAAACCGCCTGCCAGGGCTTGTAGACGGTCTCGACCTTGTCGCTGCGCACGCCGGACGCGTCTTTGATGGTGCGGGTGATGTAGAGGTCGTAGCCGTTGGCAGCCCAGTCCACCTGCTTGCTCGCGCCACGTGGCAGATTGGGATTGACGATGAACTTGGGCGCAGGGTGCGGCGTGCTGCTGAGGATGGTGGCCCCCGAAACATTCACGCGGCGGCTTTGCGGCACGCCCCAGACCTGCACCTCCAGAGTGCTCTTGGCATCATTGTTGACGGTGCGGATCAGCACCGTGCCGCCGGTGTCGTTTTTCATCTTGAGATCGACGCCGGGATCGTACACCGCCGCCTCGAAGCCCACCTGCGGCTCGTAGTAGCCGACCCGGTAAGAGTGCTGGTTGCGCTCCACGATGGGCATACCTGACTGATACAGGGCCCGGAAGGTGGTGGTGGACACCTGACACACGCCGCCGCCCAGGCCGTCCACGGTGCGCCCGCCGCTGATGATCAGCCCGCCGACGAAGCCGTTGCCCTCGCTGATGCTGCCCAGGGTGTCGAGGAAGCTGAAGGTGCCGCCTGCCGCAACCACCGCGCCGTCGATCTTGGCGGCAGCGTTGGCGACGTTGGTGCGCCGCTCAGGGCTGGAGTGGTAGTAGGTGCTGACTCCAGTGGTGATCAGGGTCAGTTTGTTGGGGTCGGGCAGCGCCGCCACCGTGATGGTCGGCTGGGCCACCTTGCTTGGCAGACTGAGGGTTTTGACGCTGGGATCGAGGACTGCTTTACTCAGCAGTTGCAGCGCCGCTGTCTGATCGATGATCAATCCCGGCTGTTCCTTGACCCGCACCAGCTTGCTGCCCTGACGCTCGTAGCGGGCGTCCTGGGCCGGGTTGTCGAGGTAGCCGCTGAGGGTCTTCAGGCTGCGCTTCATGGCAGCCCGGTCGATTTCGAGGTCGCCGGGCCGCACCCAGAACAGGTTGGCGACCTGTAAGGCGCTCAGCACACCGCTGCGCTGGCTCGTTCCGAGTTGCACCGTCAGCGGGCGCAGCAGGGCGTTGCCCCTGTCGACCTGGGCCTGTAACCTGGCGGCGCTGTCGGGTGAGGTCCAGGGCACGACAGTCAGGCTCAAATCGCGCTGCGACGGGTCGGCGGCGAACGCCTGGGCTGCCGCGTCCACATCCACCTTCTGGCCCGGCACGTCCGGCGTCAGGGCGTAGCGGGTCTTGTCGAAGAAGATCTTGCCGCTTTTGGGCGCGGTGTTGAGATCGGCGCTCAGGGCGGCCAGTGTCTTGCTGGCGACGGCGGCATCCACACTGACTTTAAGCGGATAGCTCTGGGCGCTGCGCTGTCCGGCCAGGTCCTGCACCTTCTCGATCAGGTTGCGCTGGTCGGCGGCGCTGAAGGCAGCAGCCACACTCCCGCTCACGTCGGCGCTGTAGCCGAGCTTGCCCGCGTCGAGCGTCCAGCTCTGGGTGCTGGCGGCCCTGGGATTGGTGGCGGTGGGCTTCGCTGGGGTCGCTGCCGGAGTGGTGCTGGCCTGCACATCGGCTGCTGCCAGGCTCACCCGGATGGTGGGCGATTTGAGGGCCGTCTGCACCTTGGCTGCTGCCTCATCCTGATTCAGACCGCCCACGTCCACGCCGCCCACCTGTGTCTGGGCAGGCAGGCGACCCTCGTTGACCGCCACGCCGAGGGCCAGTGCGCCGCCCAGGATGGCGATGGCCGCGCCGCCGATAATCCATGCTTTGACGTTACTCATATTGATCTACTCATAGTGTTCTCAACTTCTTCTCCGTTGGGAAGAGCGCCGCGCAGTCCACCGGAAAACAATCCATGGGGAAGGCAAGGCGCTCGAAAAGCTTCAGGGAGTGGGTGGACAACCGGTCTTCCAGTTTATCCGTGCGGAGGCAAGGGACCAGCCCTTGAGCCTCAAACGAGCACCTTACTGATGATACTCCAAAAGCGGAAACTGACCCTTCATGCTCGCAACGTCGGCTGTCTGGGGCTGCGTGGAGGTGGGTCGGCTCGTGGCTTTCCAGACCGCCCCGGACCCGCCTGCTACTATGTGCGCCGTGACCCAGACCACGCCCGAACCCGTCTCTCTATCCGCCCTGAGCGCCGTGAACATCTCTCAGGCGTTCGGCGAGACGACGGTGCTGCATGGGGTGAGTCTGGAGGTGGCGCGCGGCGAGGTGGTGGCCGTGACCGGACCTTCGGGCAGTGGCAAGAGCACGTTGCTGCACCTGCTCGGCGGTCTGGGCCAGCCCAGCGGTGGAGCCATTTACTGGGAAGGTGTGCGAGTCGATCAGCTCAGTGTCGAGGCCAGGGCCAGTCGGCGGGTGCGGGCGCTGGGGCTGGTCTTTCAGCACCATTACCTGCTGCCTGATTTGACGGTGCTGGGCAATCTGCTGGTGCCAGGCCTGATTCTGGGCGAGGACCTGACCGGGCGGGCCGAGGAACTGCTAACCCAGGTGGGCCTCGTCGGACGCGGCCAGGCGTACCCGGACGTGCTCAGCGGCGGCGAACGCCAGCGCCTGGCGGTGGCCCGCGCCCTGATGGCCCGCCCCGCTGCCTTGCTGGCCGACGAACCCACCGGCAGCCTGGACAGGGCCAATGCGGACCGGGTGGCCCGGTTGATGATCGGGCTGGCCCGCGAGTACGGCTCGGGCGTGCTGCTGGTGACGCACGACGAGCGGCTGGCGGCACTGGCGGACCGGCAAATCAATCTGCTCGACGGACGGCTGGCGCAGTCGCCGCCGGTGGCCCAGACGTTGACTGCCGCGCCCTGAGGCTGCTGCCCAGGGCGGGGTTGTGAATCGGAAACGGGCAGGGCTGGCCGAGCGCCCTTCCCGGCCCGGTCAGCCCTGACTCCTGCCTGTTCTCAGCGAGCGCTACTGATGCTGACGCTGCGCGCGCCCCACTGGATGGCCTGGCCTCGGCTGCCCATCCAGATGTCGATGGTGTTGGACAGGCGCACGTTCATGGTGTCCTCGACGATAAAGGTGCGGCCACTCAGCAGGCCAGCACTGTCGCGCAGCGTGACGCGGCTGCCGTAAGGAAAGACACGCAGCAGATCGCGGCTCAGGGCGATGACGCCGGGGCGGACCCGCGTGCCGGTGGCGGTGATGAACGGGCTGCTGTCGGTCTGGCCCACGTCGCTGCTGTAGGCGGTGGCCCGGACCACCCGGCTGACCCCGCTGGAGACAGCGGTGCTGGGCCGCGTTACGGGCGATTGGCTGGCCATGACCTGAGCGGCCTTGAGCTGCGCTGCCTTCGCTTGGGCTGCTTTCAACTGGGCCACTTTGACCTGCGCCGCCTGGAATTGTGCTGTCTTCGCCTGAGCCGCTTTGACTTGAGCTGCCCTGGCTTGCGCGGCCTGACTTTGAGCTGCCTTGACCTGGGCCGCCTGCTGAGCGGCCTGATTCTGAACGGGCTGGGCCACTGACTGTGGCCTGGGCGCAGCGGGTTTGGCGGGAGCCGCCTGAACCAGTGTCTGGGTGGGCGCTGTTTGCACTGCCACCAGCTTCGGCGTGGCAGGCGCTACGGCGGTGGCGTCGCGGACCACCTGCTCGATCAGGGCCGAGCCGGGCAGGTGCGGCAGTGCCGTGAGGTTGAGGTCCACAGCTGCGGGGGTGGTGGCGGCGCGGCTGACTGCCGGGGCGGGCCTGATTGGGGCAGGCGCGGCTTTGGAATCAGTCTTCGGATGCACTGGAG
The DNA here is from genome assembly GCF_025244745.1 of Deinococcus rubellus. Classification (NCBI taxonomy): domain Bacteria; kingdom Thermotogati; phylum Deinococcota; class Deinococci; order Deinococcales; family Deinococcaceae; genus Deinococcus; species Deinococcus rubellus. Next base: position 2,331,070 of record NZ_CP104213.1, on the reverse strand, counting down.
CCGCCTCGCTGCCGGACGTCCCCGACCACAGCGGTGCCTGGGCGTGCAGCAGCAGGGCGGCGCGGGCGAGTTGCTGGGTCAGGCTGCTGCCCAGGTTGAGCGCCGCGCCGCCATTTGCCTGCGCGGGAGCTTGCTTGGGGGCGAAGCTGGGAACAGTGGCCTGAGCGCTCTGCGCGGCCCCGAAACCTGTGAAACCGAGCGTGAATACGCCCACCAGATGCATCGTTTTCAGCACACCGCTCCTTGGCTTTCGTCGCGGGGCCACCCATCAACAGAATCTGGCCCAGCGAGAGCAAACACTGTCAACATGAGAGGAGACATCGTTCGTAGAGAAAAGTCATTCGAGAAAGAAAGCGGCCAGGCGCGTGACCTGACCACGGCACCTCGAAGCCTAAAGAGGGGAGATGTGCGCCCTCTAAGGAAATTAGGTATCTGCTCTCATTAAAATTGACGAATTTTACACAAAGTTCTGAAAAGGGGACACCAGCTCAGCCCGCAAATGTGAGAACAACGGCCAAGACGGTGCACTTACGCTCATGAAGAAAGTGGAGCCGCCCTGAAGGTCGGGTCGTCGGCTCAGCGGAGGGCGGTGATGCGGACGGTGCGCGCACCCCACTGGATGGCCTGGGAGCGGCTGCCCATCCAGATGTCAATGGTGTTGGCCAGGCGCACGTTCATGGTGTCCTCGACGATGAAAACCCGGCCATTGAGCAGCCCGGCGCTGTCGCGCAGCGTGACGCGGGTACCGTAAGGAAAAACGCGCAGCAGATCGCGGCTCAGGGCGATGACGCCGGGCCGGACCCGTGTGCCGGTGGCAGTGATGAAGGGGCTGGCGTCGGTCTGCCCGACCTCGCTGTTGTAGGCGGTGGCCCGCACCGTCCGGCTCGCGCCCGCCACGCGCCCCACCGCCACCTCGCTGCCCAGGCCGGTCTCCGTCACCAGGGCGCTCTGCAGGGCCCGCTGGGTCATAAAGCTGTCCGGCAACTGTGGCAGCAGAGGCAGCGGGGTGAAGGTCTGGGCCAGGCCGCCCAGGCTCAGCAGGGCCGCGCCGCTCAATCCGGCCATCCCACGCCGGAAGCGGCGGGGCCTGTTTGCGCTGGATTTGTGTTGAAGGCGAATGTCAGATCGTTTTTTAATGTTCAGCATAATGGTGGATCACTCCTCGAACGCCTCGCCCGAAGTGACAGGCGGGGTGGGTGGGGTAAGAGCATGGCTCGGTGTCAGCGCCCTGCGGGAAGCGGTGAGGGCGCGGCGCGAAACACGGCGGGGCAGAACAGTCAACAGCTCTGTACGCCCGCCGAGGCGAGATCAGGCTAAAGGCATAAGATTGCTGTCTGATGGGAAACGGTGGCCCCGGCACTCATCAAAGTTTCCGATCCAGTTCGTCCTATGGGGTTGGGTGGCCTCTCAGACGCATAATCAACCTGACTGAGACTCTCACCTGGCTCTTTATCTTCTCATCTTTGACGTGGTGTTGATTTTCTGGAGGGCGCAGATTGTTTGGCGGTGTCAGGTCTGCTTCTGCTGATTGCCGCAGCTGTCCACCGCGCACCAGCGCCGCGAGACGTTGCGGCTCTCGTCGTAGAACAGCAGGTCGCAGTCGGGGTGCTGGGATTCCGTCAGGAGGCGCGGCGGGCCACCTCCACCTTCGGACCAGGCGGCCCCAGCACTTCGGAGTGTGCGCGGCGCGCAAAGTCCTCGCCTTCAGGCACGATTTCGCACCGCTCACGGGTCTGGCCCAGTCGCCGGAGCCAGCCTCCCCGGTGACAAGAGCGTCGTCGACTCCTGTGCTCAGGATCTCCTGTACCCAGGTCCAGACACCATTCGGCGGCGCGGACCTGAAGTGACATGTGATACGGCGTCCGGCACGCAGGAGCGGCTTCAGACCGGCTGAGCCGGCCCATGATCGCCCGACTGTTTCAGGGCGAGCGGGCCGATCAGCCCTGGACTCAACGTAGACTCAGGGCCAGTTCGTGTCAGCCCTCCCGCCCCCGCCGCCCTGCCACCGCTTCACAGGAGACCCCATGACCCCACCGCCCACCACTTCTTTTCCCTCAGCCCTTGTCATCGGCGCGGGGCAGGCCGGGGGACCATTGGCGGGCGCGCTCGCCAAAGCGGGCTGGCAGGTCACGCTGATCGAGCGCGAGTATGTCGGCGGCACCTGCGTCAACGAGGGCTGCACCCCCACCAAGGCCATGATCGCCAGCGGTCAGGCCGCCCATATGGCCCGCTCCTCGCAGGCGCTGGGCGTGAGCGCCGGGCAGGTGAATGTGGACCTCGGCCAGATCGTGGACCGGGTGCAGGGCATCGTCCGCGACTTTCGCCAGGGCAGTGAGGCGGGCATCAAGAAGGCGGGCGTGAACCTGATTTACGGTCAGGCCCGTTTCAGCGGCGTACGCGAGGTGGAGATCACGGCGGACGGCGGCAAACAGACGCTCAGCGCCGACTACGTGTTCATCAACGCCGGAGCGCGGCCCCGCTGGCCCGAATTGCCGGGCCTGGACGATGTGGGCGCGATGACGTCCAAAGATATCCTGCTGCTGCGCGAGTTGCCCACACACCTGCTGATTCTCGGCGGCGGCTACATCAGCCTCGAATTCGCCCAGCTCTACGCCCGTCTGGGCAGCCGTGTCACGGTCATCGAGCAGGCCGGGCGGCTGATCGAGCGCGAGGACCCGGACGTGATGGCGGCCCTGCAAGAAGTGCTGGAGGGTGAGGGCGTATCGTTCGTGCTGGGCGCGGAGGCACTGGGCATCGAAAAGGTCGGCAGCGAGATCAAGCTCAGGGCCAAGCAGCACGGCCAGGAGCAGACTCTTTCCGGCTCGCACCTGCTCGTCGCCACCGGGCGCGTGCCCAACACCGACCACCTGAACGTGGGGGCGACGGGCGCGGCGCTCGACCAGTACGGCTTCATCGTGGTGGACGACCATCTGCTGGCCGCCGAGCAGGTCTACGCGCTGGGCGACATCAAGGGCGGTCCGGCCTTTACCCACATTTCCTACGACGATTACCGCATTGTGCGCGACGCCCTGCTGCACGGCCAGCAGCGCAAAGTCAACGAGCGGCTGGTGCCCTATACCCTCTTTACCGATCCACAACTGGGCCGGGTCGGCCTCGACCGCCAGCAGGCGCAGAAGCTGGGCCGCTCCACCCGCGTCTACACCCTGCCGATGAGCAGTGTGGCCCGCGCCATCGAGACCGACGCCACCGCCGGGCTGATGAGGGCGGTGGTGGACGACGCCAGCGATCAACTGCTCGGCGCAACGGTGCTGGGCATGGAGGGCGGCGAGGTCATGAGCGCCTTGCAACTGGCGATGATGGGCCAGCTCACCGCGACCACGCTGCGCAACGCGGTCCTGGCCCACCCGACGCTGAGCGAATCCATCAACAACCTGTTCGTGAGCGGGCCGGAGGTGCTGACTGGGCGGGCGTAGAGGTGCAGCGGTGACTCAGGGCGCGCTGCTGGTTGCCTGGCTCTGGGGCTGCTCGGCGGGCAGCGCGCCCCACTGGCTGATGATGGCGGCGGCCACGTCGCGGTAGATCGGGGCGGCCAGCATCGAGCCGTGATAGTCGTACCTGGCTCCGTGAACCATCACGGCGATGGTGATGCGCGGCGCTTCGGCAGGCCAGAACCCGGCGAAAACGCTGTCATAGACGGTGTCGCTGTACTTGCCGTTGACGACCACCTGAGCGGTGCCGGTCTTGCCCGCCAGTTCGTAGCCCTTGATTCCGGCGGCGGCGTGAATGCCGTCCTTGATGACGTTGAGAAGCAGGGTGTGAATGGTGCGGGCCGACTCCACCCGGACCACGTTGCGGCTGACCCCCGCCGGTTCGCCGGTCACCAGCCGGGGAGAAACGTAGCGCCCGTCGTTGGCCAGCGCGTTGTAGGCGGCGGCCAGTTGCAGCGGCGTGGCCGACATGCCCTGCCCGAAGGCGTTGGTGATGCGGACCAGATCGGTCCACTTGCTCAGCGGCTGGAGGCTGCCGCTGGCCGTGATCATGGTGGGCAGGTCCACGTCCTGCCCGAAGCCGAAGGCATGGAGGTAGGCGTAGAGTTTCTCGTTGGGAAAATGCTCGACGACGTGCGACATACCGACGTTGCTCGAATAGCGCAAGATGCCCTGGGTGGTGAGCGTCTTGGGATGATCCACCGCGTCGTGGATGGTGCTGCCCCACCTGCCGCCGACGTAGCGCTGCATCGGCGTGTCGTAGGTGGTGTCCGGGGTGGTCAGCCCCTCGTTGAGGGCGGCGGCCACCGTCAGCCCCTTGACCGTCGAACCCGGCTCGAAGCGGTCCAGAAAGGGACGGTTGCGCCGCGCGTCGGCGCTGTAACTTTTCCAGTTGTTGGGATCAAACGGCGGGTAGCTGGCCGCCGCGATGATCTTGCCGGTGCGGACCTCCATGACCACCACCGAGCCGTACTCGCCCTGGTGTTCCTTCACACCTTTGGCCAGCACGTTCTCGGCGGTGGCCTGAATGGCCGGGTCGAGCGTCACCGTCACGTTCTGTCCGGCGGAGAGCTGGGTGTTGTAGGCGGCTTCCATCCCTTCCAGACCGTCGGTGACGCCCATCATGCCGATGATCTGCCCGGCCATCTTGCCCTGCGGATAGACCCGTTTGCCGTCCACCGTGCGGGCCAGTACTGTGCCCGACTCGGTCAGGATGCTGCCCCGGCTTTGCAGCACCGCCCGCTTGATGTTCTGCGGCAGGCCCCATTCGAGCTGGGCGTAGGCCCACACCAGCGACATGAACGCCAGCAGCGCGATGACCTGGATGATGCGTGAGCGGTTGCGGATTTTCAGTTCCATGTCGGTGTCACCAGAGGCATTGAGGACCCCTTTCCTGAAGGCCGCCTACGCGGGGCCAGGAAAGCGGGAAGGAAAGTCGGATTGGGGGAGCAGGAGAAAAAGCCGGGTGAAGAGAGACGGCTCATTGGCTCAGCTTGTGCGGGTCGCTGGCCTGATCCGGCGCGGACCAGCGGGTGCTGACCTGAAACGAGGTGTCTTCCGGGGGCGGCGCGGGCAGGGCTGGGAGCGCCGGAATGTCGGCGCTGGTCTTGGGGGCCTGGGCGTACGGCACCATGCCCTGTGCAGCGGCCCATTCCAGTACGCGCGGGCCGGTGGTCAGGGTCTGGACTTCGAGCTCAAGGTGGTCGCGCTGGTTTTGCAGTTCGAGCACGTTGATCCTCAGCTCGCGCAGGTGCGGGTAGGTCTCGCGGGTGGCGTAGCGCAACCCCAGCAGTGCGGCGGCCAGCAGCACGTACACGCTGGTGTAGCGCAGCGCCCTGGCCCGCCAGACGCTCAAGCTGGCTTGCAGCGGCAGCGGACGGCTCACTGGCTGGCCTCCGGCAGTTTGCGGGCGGCGCGCAACTTGGCGCTGCGGGCGCGTGGGTTGCGCTGCTGCTCCTCGTCACTGGCCTCCACCGGGCGCTTGGTGAGCGCCTCGAAGTCGCCCCGGCTCTTCAGAAAGCGCTTGACGATGCGGTCTTCCAGGCTGTGAAAGCTGATGACGGCCAGTCGGCCTCCTGGCCTGAGCAGCGTTGCCGCCGCGTCCAGCCCGCTGCGCAGCGCGCCGAGTTCGTCGTTGACGTGAATCCTGAGGGCCTGGAAGGTGCGCCGCGCCGGGTGAATGCCGCGCGCGAAGCCGCCGGGGTAGGCCCGCTTGATGATCTCGGCGAGCTGGGTGGTGGTGGCAATCGGCTCATGCTCGCGTGCGGCCACGATGGCGCGGGCGATGCGGCGCGAGTGGCGCTCCTCGCCGTACTCGAAGATGAGGGCGGCGAGTTCCTCGGTGGGCAAATCGTTGACCACGTCGTAGGCGCTCTCGCCCGCCTGGCTCATGCGCATGTCCAGCGGGGCTTCGGTGTGGTAACTGAAACCCCGCTGGGCGTCGTCGAGCTGAAAACTGCTGACGCCGATATCGAGCAGCACGCCGTCAACCTGCTGGATACCGTAGGCGGCCAGCAGCGCCTGCATGTCGCGGTAATTGCCCTGCACGATGGTCAGCCCTTCCAGTTCACCCAGCCGCGAAAGGGCGTAGGGGTCCTGATCGATGCCGTAGACCCGCGCCCCGGCCTTGAGCAGCAGCCGGGTGTGGCCCGCGCCGCCCAGCGTGCCGTCCACAACCACGTCGCCGGGCTGCGGGTCAAGCGCTTCCAGTACCTCGGCAGCCAGCACCGGCAGGTGCGAGAGGGCGCTGGGCGACTGCTCGTCAGTGGGTTGGTCGTCGGTGATCTGGTCCGTGGGGGCGGGTGAAGCGGGATGGGCCGAATTGGAGAGGGTCGAATTGTGGCGGGGGCGAGCAGATTTTGTCGGCACGGCAAGGTTTCCTGACGCGGCCCTAGGCCACGAAGTTGATCAGTAATTCGGGGTGCGGCGGGTTGTCCTGCACCGCTTGAATGGCGGCGTCCCAGCGCTGCGGGTTCCACAACTCCAGGCGTCCGGGCGCACCGGCCACCACCACTTCGCTTTCTAGTCCGGCAAAACTTCGCAGCGGCTGCGGCACCATCAAACGGCTCTGGGCGTCGAGCCGGGCCTTGCTGGCCCCGGAATAGAAAAACCGCACGAAGGCCCGGCTGTGGGCGTCGGTGAGCGGCAGATGTTCGAGCTGCTCCTCGACGCGCTTCCACTTGGGCAGCGGAAACAGGTAGAGGCAGCCTTCCATGCCGCGCGTCAGAATCACGCCGTCCTCGACAAATTCACGAAAAGCCGGTGGCATCACCACACGGCCTTTGTCATCTATCGCGTAGGGGTATTCTCCAAACGGCAAGGGGCGGCTCTCCTTGTGAAAAGCAAAAAGTGAAGGGCAAAAAGAACAGAAGACGTCACGTCGGGCAACTTCTGGGACCGTTTCCCACCCGACTCAGGTTGAACATTCGCCTTCGATGAGCCAGAATCTGCGCCCACACAGCGTTCCGAGCCGGATAACGCGAGTGTAACACCCCTTACCACATTTTACCACCGTTTCCCACTTTTCCCCCAAAATCGGGTCTGCGCTTCCCCGGCTTCCCACCTCTCCGCCCTTTTTCGGCGCTGCCGACCCCGATCTGGGACATCCGACGTTGCTGCCGCCCCGTAAACTACGGGCATGACTGACCTCAGTAGCAATGCCCGGCAGGCGCTGACCACGCCCAGACTCAACGCGGCCATGAGCGGCGCACTGCTGGCTGGGACGGCGGTGGCGTTCGGCGCGTTCGGCGCTCACGCCCTGAAAAGTGCCATCAGCCCGGAAAACCTGGCCGTCTTCGAGACCGGCGTGCGCTACCAGATGTACCACGGCCTGGGGCTGCTGGTGCTGGGCGCGTACCCGCAGCAGCGCCGGGGGCCGATCTGGCTACTCTCGGGCACACTGATCTTCTCGGGCAGCCTCTACGCGCTGGCCCTGAGCGACGTCAAGGTGCTGGGGGCCATCACGCCCATCGGCGGCGTGCTGCAACTCGTCGGCTGGGGACTGGTGGCGCTCGATTTCCGCCGTGAGGTCCGGAAGAGCAGGCCGTGAGGTAAGCCGGGTTCGTCTCACTGCGCCTTATCTGGGCGTGAGACAATTTCACTCATGACTGTTCCCACTCCCTCGACCAGCCCAGCCAAGCCGCCGCGCAAGAAAGCGGGCGTTCCCAAGACCGTCTGGGACCTGCTGTTTACCCTGATCATCCCGATTGCCATTCTCAGCCCCAACATCCTGGGCAGCGGCATCAGTATCAGTGAGCAGGTCTTCGGCGGCGGCGTCACCGGCAACGTGCGGGCCTACCTGCTGGCCGCGCTGATTCCGGTGGTCTACGTGCTGGCCGACCTCGCCATCAACCGCACGGTGAGCGGCATCGCGCTGCTGGGCGGCGTGGTGGCGCTGGTGCGCGGGGCGCTGGCGTTCTGGTATGTGGACGGCGGCCCGCTGTTCGCCTTCAAGGACAGCGTGCCTTCGCTGCTGTTCGGGCTGCTGGCGCTCGGCAGTCTGCTGACCAAAACGCCGATCTTCCGGGTGGTTTTGGACGCTTCCACCCTCACCGAGAGTCCCGAGAACCGGGCCGCCACCCAGAAAGCGCTGCACGACACCCAGGTCAACGGCGCGGTGCGGGCCGCCACCGTCTCCTACGGCCTGGTCGAACTGGTGTCGTCGGTGATCAACTACTTCGTGAACCTGCACCTGGTGGTCGGCAAGTTTGGCTCCGACAGCTTCAACGCCCAGGTGGCCCAGGCCAACGCCGTGATGAGGATTCCCGGTCTGGTGCTGAGCCTCATCGGCGTGGGCGTGGGCATCTGGCTGATTCAGGTGGCGGTCAAGAAGCGCTACGGCAAGGAAGCCGACATCTTCTCGCCGGAAAAGCTGGCGCGGTTGCAGGAGGCGGGAGCGGAATAAAGGTGCCCAATGCACTGCGCCCCCGCCTGAAGCATGGGCGGGGGCGCAGTGTTCAGGTTCTGACGCCCAATGCCCGCAGCCGCACATAATCCGCCACCCACGCTTCTCCATTCCACAAGCGGTGCCGCGCCAGTTCCTCGGCCCTGGCGATCACTGAGGCCCGCTCCACTTCGCTCAGGGGTGAAAGCCAGCTGGAGCCGAAGCCCACCAGCCAGGCCCGGAAGCCGTCTTCACCGCTCAGCACCGAGGGGCGCTCGAACAGGTGCAGGCGCTCCACCGTGAAGCCCGCCGCTTCCAGCAATGTTGCCAGTTGGCCGGAACTGGGAAACGTCCAGGGGTGCTTCAGCGCGGGCAATCCCAGTTCGCTGAGTGCTTGCTCCACCGACTCGCGCACCGCCAATACGTTCGCGCCGCCGCCCATTTCCAGCGCCAGCCGTCCGCCGGGAACCAGGGTGCGGGCCACCCCGGCGAACACGCTGTCCAGCGGGACCATCCAGTGAAGCGCGGCATTGCTGAAGACCGCTTCGAATGCGGCCTGGTAGTGGAGGGTGTGGGCATCCTGCACCTCGAATGCCAGGCCCGGATGCTGTGCTTGCGCCGCCGCGATCATGGCGGCCGAGGCGTCCACGCCCGTCACCTGCGCGCCGCTCTCGGCGATCTGGGCGCTGAGTTCGCCGCTGCCGCAGCCCAGATCGAGAATGCGTTCGCCCGCTGCTGGCCGCAACCAGTCCGAGACCAGGTCGCGGCTCGATTCATAGACGAAGGCGTGGCGCTCGCGGTACTGCCCGGCGTTCCAGTGGTCGGTGGTAGAGTCGGTCATCTGGTTTTACTCTACGTGGTAGGAGTGGGGGAGCGCCGCCTCGCGCCCCGCCGCGCTACACTCCCGGCGTGAAACTGGCCGATCTTCAATTGTTACCAGACGATTCGCGGCCCGCTGCCCTGCGCGACTGGGTCCCGGTGCAGGATGAGGTGCTTGGTGCAGCAGCGCTGGCCCTTGGCACGGGCTTGCCGGATCTGGCGCGGCGCTGGGCACAGTCGGCGGGTCCGGCGGGCGCGGCGTTGGAGGCGGCGGCGGCCCTGCGTCTCGGACAGCTTCAGGAAGCCCTGGAGCTGATTGGCCCCTTGCCTGGCGACGCCCGCCGCGCCGTGCTGCTGGCCCGTGCCCACTGGCTCGGCGGCGACCCCGATTCCTGCTGGGCCGAGGCCGCCCGAAGCCAGGCCCGCCAGGAGGGGGACGCCCCCGCCCTGGTCGCCGCCGTGACAGTGCTGGGCGAGGTGCAACTCAGTGACGCCCGCGCTGCGCTCAGGACATTGGCTGAGGGACTGAAGGTGGCCGAGATGACCGGAGAGGCCGCCGACGCGCACCTGCTGGCGGTGCTGGCCTACGTTCAGCGCTTCGTGGGCAGCGGCGCTATGGGCAGCGAGGTTAAAGCGCACCGCACCGCCCATAAAGCGCTGGAACGCTCAGCTCCCCGCAGTCCGGCGCGGGTCTGGGCGCTGCTGGCCCTGGGCCGTGAAGTGGAGGCCAGAGCCGAGGCCGAGGCGGGCCAACTGGCGGCGGGCTGGTGGCCCCGGCACTGACCAATAAACTAGAGGTTAACCGATCAAACGGCGCGGCCCAGCCGGGTGAAGGGCTGGGCCGCGCTGAGCAAGTCGTCTTATTTATCCAGCGGATCGGGATTTCTCGAAGCTTCCTCGCCCTCTTTCAGGGTGAAGGGGTGGCGGCGCATGTGGTCGCGCTCGGCCTCGTCGCCGACGCCACTGTAGTCTTCCTTGCGCGGCGGCAATTCCTTGCCCAGATCGGTCATCACGGCCTCGTCGTCTGGCCCCACCGGATCAACCTGTTGACTGGCCTGCTGATCCTGGCTCCCGAGCTGAACTGTCGTGGTCTGAACCGTCGTCGTATCGTCACTCATGCGTTCTTCCTCCTTGGCCCGCCAGATACGCGAGGCGGCGCTGACCACGCTCAGGCGCGGCTGGTGCTCCACGAAAGCCGGAGCGTTGCCCATCACCGAACCTGTCGGTGCGTCCGAGGTCGGTACCGGGTGACCCGTATCCTGGCCCAGATCGGGCAAATCACCGAGGTTGGGTTCGGCTGCTGGGCTGCCGAGCGGGTCGCCTTTGGTCAGCTTGACCGGGGGCGACACTGCCAGGACCGTTTCGCTTGCTGGGCGGGTGCGGGCCGCCGCCGCCTGAACCGCCTCGCGGTGCGTCTCGGCCTCGTCCGCCGCCTCGCCGAGTTCGGCGATCAGGTGCTCACGGGCCGCGATTTCCTCGTCGAGCCGCCGCACGTCTTCTCGCAGATCGCCGAGCACCGCCGGGTCAGCCTCGGCGTGGTAGGCCCGGCCCAGGCGGGCGTATAAGCTGTCGAGTTCGCGGGAGAGCTGGTAAACCTCCAGCCGCAAGCGGGCGCTCTGGGCCACTTCCTCGCCCCGACGCTGAACTTTCTCGGCTCCCCGTTTGACAGAACTGAAGATGTTATCGAGCATGCATGTTCAGTCTGTACCAACCCAGCCGCGTTTGGGTGAAGGGCTATTGAGCGCGGCCTTCACGTTCTCGCGCTCCAGGCGGGCGGCGTCCTCGGCGTCGCCCCGCTTGACCTGAAGGTCTTCCAGGGTCTGCGACAGCACATGCCTCAGCTGAGTCAGCCCCTCGCCGCTGTGGGCGCTAACGGCCACGCCGCCCAGGCGCATTCTCTCTCTCTCCAGGGTCTCGGCGTCGGTCTGGTCGGCCTTGTTGAGCGCCACCACCGTGGGCAAGTCCCCAATGTCCAGATCGTCCAGAATGCGCTGCACGGCTGCGTAGCGGGTATCGGCCCCCGGCGCGGCGGCGTCCACCACATGCAGCAGCACGTCGGCGTCGCCGATTTCTTCCAGTGTGGCGCGAAAGGCCCGGCTCAGATCGGTGGGCAAATCGCGGATAAAGCCCACCGTGTCGGTGTAGACCACCGGCCCGATGCCTTCAAGAAAGCCCTGACGGCTGGTGGGCCGCAGCGTGGCGAACAGCTTGTTCTCGGCCAGTACCTTGCGTGGTTCCTCGGCGGCGTGGGTAAAGGCGTTGAGCAGAGTCGACTTGCCCGCATTGGTGTAGCCCACGATGCTGATGACCGGCACGTCGTTGCGGCTGCGCTGCTTGCGGCGTTCCTCGCGCCGCACCGCGACTTCCTTGAGTTGATTTTCCAGAAACGACAGGCGGTCGTTGATGCGCCGCCGATCGAGTTCCAGCTTGGTTTCGCCGGGACCGCGTGTGCCGATGGCCCCGCCCGCCGCCGAGCCGCCCGACGCGCCGATGCGCGAGAGCCGGCTGCCCGCGCCCAGCAGACGCGGCTTCATGTAACGCAGCTGCGCCAGTTCGACTTGCAGCCGCGACTCGACGCCCTGGGCGTGCAGCGCGAAGATGTCCAGAATCAGCTGGGTGCGGTCGAGTACCTTGAGGCCAGTGGCTTCCTCGATCTCGCGGGCCTGCGCCGCGCCGAGTTCCTGGCCGAAGATCAGCAGGTCGGCGTCCTCGTGGTAGGCCTTGCTGGTCAGTTCTTCGAGCTTGCCCGCGCCAATCAAGGTGCCGGGCTTGAGGTGACGCCTGAAGATCAGCTCGCGGTAGACCACCTCGGCCCCGGCGGTGAGGGCCAGTTCGCCCAGCTCGTCGAGGCGCTCCTCGGCGTCGAATTCACCCTGGTCGATTTGCACCAGAATGGCCCGCTCGCGGTCTTTCTTGGCCTCACGGGTGCGCTGGGCGCGGGCGATTTCCTCTTCGAGGGCGCTGACCTGCGCGCCCAGATCGAAGTTTTCCATCTCGCTGGGGCTGGCCGGTGGGTACACGCGCCAGTCCTCCTCCTCGCCCACCGTGCCGGGCGGCGTCAGGTGCGCCAGATGCACGTTGCCGGGCAGGCCGCTGCCTTGAACCTCGATGGCCGCCACCGCGTCGAGGCGGCTGAGAAACAGCGCCGAGAGGTCGCCCTTGCTCAGCCCGCCGCCCTTGGGGTGGGTGTGCAGCAAATGAAAGCCTGAGAGCCGGGTTTCGCCCTTGCGGAGGCTGGGCAGCTCGGCTCCCTTGGCGTCGGCCACTGATACGCTGATCACGCGGCCCCGGCGGTCAATCAGCACGCTGATTTCGCGCCGGATTTCGTGCGAGAGTTCGCTGAGGTTGCGTGCCAGCTCCGGGCTGGTCACGCTGCCAGGCGCGAGGCGGCGGCGGTACAGGTTACTCAGGCTCTTTTGCTGGGCGGTCTTGAGGCCCGATAGATTACCGTGGACTTTCTCTATGGTGATTCACTTCCTTGGGGGGTGAGAAGGAAAGAGGGCAGACCCGGCCCGCAGAGTGGGGCAGGGCAGCGTTGAGACGTGAAAGGAGACTAGCGCAGCCCGGCGGACGCAACCGTGGGCGGGGGCCGGATCAGGTGAGCCGGGTCTGGGCTCAGCGCCGTGTGTTGAGGATCATGCGGCCAGTATCGGCGCTGGGCAGGGCCGCCCGCATCGGCATAATGGCCTGGGGCATGGGTCTGGGCAACGGGCCTGGGTGAATGGATCTGACTCAGTCCAGCACCTGCGAGGCCAGCCAGCGCTCGAAATCGGGCAGGGCCATCGGCGGAGCGTAGAAGTAGCCCTGGGCGGCGTGGCAGCCTGCTGTCCGCAGAAGCTGGGCCTGGGCCTGCGTCTCCACGCCCACCGCGATCACATTGAGCCCCAGCTTGCGCGACAGATCCACGGTGCCTTCCAGCAGCGCCAGCGGGCGCGGGCCGCTGAGCAGGTTGGCGACGAAGGAAGGGTGCAGCTTGACGCCGCTGAGGGCGAAGCGCTCGAGCGCGGTGAGGCTCGACGCGCCGTCGCCGAAATCGTCCACCCAGATCTGTGCGCCCGCAGCCCGCAGCTCGGCCAGAGCGGCATTGATGTGCTCCGGGTCGCCAGGCCGGGTGGGGTCCGGCTGAATGAGGCTGCCTGCGCTGAGTTCGAGGTCGAGGCCGCCCACACTGCGCACCTGGGCACCGAGTTCGGCCAGCAACTCCTCATCGAGCAGTTCGGGCGCGCTGAGGTTGAGGCTCAGTCTGAGTTTGGGGTGGCTGCTTTGCCAGCGCTGCCGCTGGGCGCTCACCTCGGCCACCACCCAGCGCCCCAGACTGGGCAGCAGCCCGGCGCGGGCGACCAGTGGCAGAAACTGAGCGGGCGAGAGCTGGCCGCGCACCGGATGCTGCCACCGCAGCAAGACCTCCGCCGCCTGCACCCGGCCATGCTGCAAGCTCACCACCGGCTGAAACTGCAAGCTGAACTGGGCGGGCAGGGCGGCGCGCAGATCGTGTTCGAGTTCCATCAGATCGGTCTCGAAACTCATCAGCTCGGGCCGGTAGGCCTGGCGTCCGGCGCGTCCGGTGCGGCGGGCGGCCAGCAGCGCGGTGCGGGCGTGCTCAAAAAGCTGATCGACTGGCTCCTCGCCGCAGGCCACCCCCACGCTGGCCGTGATCCGCAGTTCGCGTCCGCTGACCCGCAGCGGCAGGGTCAGCAGGCGCTGCACCTCGCTGGCCAGCAGCAGTCCCGCCGCACTGGCGACGCCCGGCAGCACCAGCGCGAAGTGCTCGCCGTCAAGCCGGGCCACCTGGGCGTCCTTGCGCCAGTGGTGCAGCCGGGCCGCCACCTGAATCAGCAGATGATCGCCCGCCGATCTTCCCAGCGCCGTTTGCAGCACGCCGAACTCATCGAGGCTCAGGCTCAGGACGCCCAGCGACTCACCCTGGCGGTGCAGTAGTTTGGCCCGCAGCCCCGGCCAGTTGGGCAGCCCGGTCAGCGGATCGTGGGCCGCGTCGTGCTTGAGGCGGTCTTCGAGGTGGCGCACGGCGGTCACGTCGTGGAGGTAGAGGGCCAGCGGCTCGCCCTTGTGCGGCGCGCCCTCGCCGGTGACGAGCCGCGCGGCGGTGATGGTCACGTAACGGCGCAGGCCGTCGGGCCGGGTCAACACCGCCGAGAGGTCGCCGCCCTCCAGACTGGCCTGGGTGGTCAGCGTCACGGGTGAGAGCGGGGTCAGGTCGGGGCGCGAGAGTTGCACGCCCAGCGCGCGCAGCAGCTTGCCAAACGCCACACCGCCCGGCACGTTGAGCGCCGCCTTGTCCACGCCGAGCAGCTTGGCGGCGGCCTCGCTGGCCAGCCAGACCGGGCGCTCGCCGCTGTCGTCGGCAGCTCCCAGCAGCAAGGTCGCCTGCGGGCTGTGGGCGATGACGCCCGCCAGCAGGTCCTGCTGCATCCCGCTGAATGGTTGGCGCTCGTGAAAGTGAAACTCCGCGACCAGCAGCGCCTCGCCCTGGTCGCCTTCCGCTGCCGCCTGCGCCTCGCCCCGGTGCAGCGAGATGCTGGCGCGCTCCCCACCCATCACCTGCACGGCACACTCGAAGCGCTGCTGCGGTGCGGCCAGCGCCTCGGCGAGCGCCTGCTTGAGCTGCCGCTGGGCGTCCGGCGCATCGGACCAGATCGGCCAGTTCCACAGCGGGGTGGACTGTGGGTCGGGCGCTTCGGGCAGGCTGCGGCGCAGCGACTCGCTTCTCTCCAGCACCTCGCCCTCGGCGCTCAGGACGGCGGTGGGCAGCCGCGCACCGTGCAGCAGCGCCTGCACCCGTGAGGAGAGCGAAACCTCGCGGCTGACGTCGTACATGGTCCAGAGTGCGCCTGCCGCTGCACCGCCGTAGTAGGGCCGCATCTGTGAGCGCAGCCACACGCCAGGACGGTTCTGGGTGCCGGGCAGCCATTCGCGCTCCTGCCGCACGGCCCGGCCCGAGGCCGCCTGTTGCAGAAATTGGGCGGTTTCGCGGCGCTGCGAGAATACCTGCTCGAACGCCTGGCCGATGACCTGGGCTGCGCTCAGGCCGTGCAGCTCCAGAAACCTCCGGCTGACCTGCTGAAACACCAGATCGCCGCTGAGCCAGGCAGCTCCCTCGGGCAACTGGGTGATCAGCACGTTGGCCTCGCGCTGCGCGCCGTCGTCCTGGGCAGCGGCCAGCAGCATGGTCAGCAGTTGCACGCTGCCCTCGGCCACCGTCTGGGCCGACCACAGCAGGCCCAGCAGCGCGCCGTCGCGGGTCAGCCAGATCAGCTCGCCGCTGTCGAACCAGGCGTCCGGCGGCGTCAGGTCGCGCACGCTGATCGCCGGGGCGTCGGCGCTGAGCAGCAGCACCTGCTGGCCCAGACTGGCCAGCAGGGACGCGCCGGGAGCGTGGCTTTTCAGCAACTCTCGTAAGGTGTCAGGCAGGGCTGGATTTACGGTTAGGGTCATGGATGCGGCGTCCTCTCTGCTTCCCATTGTCCTCACCGCGTCTTACAGGGGCCATGCAAAGTGCCGCCGGACCGCAAAAAATCAGACTGAACATGGAAAAACAGCGGCCAGGTGCGGTAAAAGTGGTCAGCCACCAGTGACCTGGAGCCGCTGATGTCGGCCCAGCGCGGCTTTGTGGACTGACAGGACTCTGACCGGTTCGGACGGCCCAGCCTGTAGCCTGAAGGTATGACCGATTCTCGTGCCAGTGCCCGCTTCGCCGTGTATTTTGTGCCGCCCACTGGGAGCGCTCACTATCAGCTCGGTAGCGGGCTACTCGGCTACGATCTGCGCGCCCGGCAAGCCTCGCCGCTGCCCGACTTCCTGCGGCCTGAGTGGCAGACCAGTGCCTCGCCCTACGGCTTTCACCTGACGGTGGTGGAGGGCTTTTACACCGATCCCGAGCGGCTCGGTGACATCGAAAGGGAAATGCGGTCCTGCCTGGCCTGCCTCGCGCCGGGGGCCGACGTGGGCCTCAGCGGCGGCCATATCGAGGCGTGGGACGACGGCGAGACCTGGGTGCAGCGCTTCACGCCGAGTCCGGCGCTGCTGGTGCTGCACACGTTGCTGCTCTCACGGCTCTCGGAATTCGCCACTGCCTCACCGTTTGCCGGGGAAGTGGCCGAGGGCAAATACAACCGGCCCTTCGAGCAGGCCAGGATGCGGCTGCTGCAGACTCCACGTGGCCTGGACACCTTCCAGCCGCACTTCACGCTGGTTCAGCCCTACGGCGGCTTCCAGGCGGAGGAGCTGCAAGTTCGCCTGGAAGCCCTGATGTGTCCCCACCCGGCGCTCAGGATTGCGGCGCTGGCGCTGTGCCTCAAGCCGCCGGGCGAGACCCACTGGCAGATTTTGCGAGAGGTTCCACTCGAAACTGACTTGGCTGAAACTGATTGAGAGCGTCATGCTGTCTAGATGAGAGTCGCCTCATCGTCAGAAAGAGCCGGGTCAGGCGGGGGCGCTTAACTTCTCTCTATGCTCTCCCGTCAATGGATTGTTTGGAACGGTTCGCGCTTCGCTTCGCGCCGCGAGGTCGGCTTCGTGCGCGCCGGTCACCCGGAGCGGGTGCGCGAGATCGCTTTGGCACTGGGCCGCGAACTGCGGCTGGGCCGCGCCGAATTGCGTGCGCTGGGTGAGGCGGCGCGGCTGCACGATCTCGGGCGTGCGCTGTTGCCGCCCTACGCGGACGAGAAGTTGCACCCCAGGGTCGGGGCTGACCTGCTGCTGGGCCAGGATCTGCCGCTCGGCACACGGGAAGCAGTCTTGCATCACCACGAGCGCTGGGACGGACGCGGCTACCCGCACGGGCTACGCGGCAGCGCCATTCCGCGCCTGGCCCGTATACTGGCCGTCGCCAACGCCGCCGATCACCTGGGCCGCTTGCCGGCGGAAATACTGGCCGAGCGTCTGGCCTGGGAGCGTGGGCTGGCACTTGACGCCGAGATCGTGAACGCGTATCTGCGGATGGTGGGGTTGTGAGGGGGAGGTGTGCTGCCGAGCAGCCCGTGCCTGAGAGTTGAGCGGGGGCGGATTACTCCCTTTCGACGGGTCGCTGGTGGCCTGCGTCCAGAAAGGCGCGTTGCCACTTCATGATGATGTCCCGGTGAGTGCCAAGACGCTCGGCCACATCCCGAAGGCTGTCTCTGCTGAGCATGGAGCGAGTTCATGCTCAGGACTTACCTTTCACCTGGTTACTACGCCACATTTTCGTGCGTCACCTACTCCAGGAATCGCGGCGTTATGTAGCAGTAGACAGGGTCATACATTCACGCTGTGCCGACCATCACGCTCGTTTGACCTGGAGGACTATCGCCACTCGCTGCGTGAATTCGCTTGACGTCTCCGTTGCAGGTGGTCCAACTTACTTGTGTCTCGTACATGAGGTGAATACGGATGGCGACCTTTCTTGAATGTGTCTGAAGAGGTATTGCTCTCAAGGCTTGAAGCCAGAAATGCGAACCTGCCAGAGGGAGTATTTCAGATACCGACATCGAAACTGCTCGAGTGAATGCAGATTTTTCAGGCTCCTAACGAAGATGAACTGATCTAAAAAACGTCACTACGCAGCGTGTGATTTATGGTTGTGCTGAGGAGTGACTCTTGAACGGTAGCTTTTTGAATTTCTCTTTTGCTCTTTGTCGATCATCATTCCGTTGCCATCCTTGCGTATCTCCATCGCGCTACCCATGTCTCCCAGCTGACCCACATCAAGGTGGTTCTCAAGCGGCCAATTCGCCGCCATTTCTGAGCGGGCAGTGAGTTCTACCGCCCCACCCGCCCGGACTTTGACTCGCTGGTAACGGTTGCTCACCGCCCGCCTCTCTACACTGAAGGTATGAAGCGCCGCCCGCTGATGACCGCCTGCCTGCTGACCCTCCCCGCGCTGCTCAGTGCCTGTCTGCCTGCGCCGCTGCGAAGCCAGTCGGGCTCGTCCCTGACGCTGACGGCGCAGCTCGACGACACCCTTAAGGTGGCCGAGGGCGAGTACCGCCGCCCCGGCCCGGCGCAGTTGCGGGTGCAGGCGAGTGGCGCTTCTCCGGAAACCTACCTTTATGCGCTGGTGCTGCCGGACCAGGCGCACCCATCCGCAGCGGCCCGACTGCTCATGCCTACGCCTCAGCCGCTCCCCGGCGGCCAGACCGCGACCTTCGACCTGCCGCCCGCCTCCGGCTTTACCCAGGTGTTCGTGGTAGGCAGCCCGCGCACGCTGATGTTCCCGGCGCTGGGGAGCAACGTGGGCCAGCTCTCCGAAGCGCTCAAAGCGGCCACCGCTGGCCTGCCTGCCGCAAGCTGGAACGTGACCACCCAGGTCTACCGGGCGGGTGACTACGGGCAGCTCCGGGTGCTGAGCGAACCGTCCGGAGCGAATGTCTATCTGGGCGGCAACTACAGAGGCCGCACCCCGCTGACCCTCAGCGCCGTGCCAGCGGGCAACCTGGCGCTGCGCCTGGAACTTCAGAACTACGCGCCGCTGACCCGGACCGTGACGGTGCGCCCGGATCAGCTCGCGGAAGTGAAGGTGGGCCTGCGTCCGCAGCCCGCCGTAGGCCACCTGAACGTGCAGAGCACGCTGCCTGCCCAGGTGCAGGCACTGGGCAGTCTTAAAGAAGTGCGCGGCCCCGCGCCACTGAGTGCCGATCTGCCCGCCGGGGACTATGCCCTGACCCTGACGCCGCTCGGGTCACCGCTCAAGGCTGCCTGGCTGGGCCTGAGCGTGGCCCGCAATCAGACGGTCAACGTCTGGTGCGCGCCGGAGGGTGAGCGACTGAGTTGCCAGATCCAGTGAGACCAGTCCAGTGAGCAGGTTTTTGTGAGGTCCCGGCCTTCAATGACGGGCCAGCTCGCCGCGCCGCCGGAGCCGCTGGGCCTGGCCCGCCGCCGGGCGCGCGGCGCAGGGTTGATCACGGCGGCGCTGCTGGCCGTGATGTGGGGACAGGAACTCACCGACCAGTTGGTCTTCGGGGGCCGTCTGGACGCCTATGGCATCGTGCCGCGCCACCTCGACACGCTCAGTCATATCTTCACTGCGCCCTTCTTGCACGGCAGTTTCACACACCTGATTGGCAACTCGCTGCCGCTGGCCATTCTGGCTTTCCTCAATGCCCTGCGCGGCGCGGCCCGCTTCGTGCTGGCCACCCTGATCATCATGGTGATAGGCGGAGCATTGGTGTGGCTGCTGGGGCGAGGCGGCAACCACCTGGGGGCCAGCGAACTGGTATTTGGCTACTTCGGGCTGCTGCTGGCCAGCGCCTGGCACGAGCGCCGCACTGGGCCGGTCATCGCGGCGCTGGTGGCTCTGCTGCTCTACGGCGGGGCTCTCTGGGGCGTGCTCCCCCGTGACCCCCGGATTTCCTGGGAAAGTCACCTGTTCGGTTTTATCGCGGGTATGCTGGCCGCCCGCTGGTTGAGTGCCGCCAACCCGAAACGACCCCGTCGCCCTGCCACTGTTGAGCGTTTCAGGAGATGAGATGACCATTGCCCCCTTGTCCGCCCTGCTGACCCTGCTGCCTGACGCCGCCGAGCTGAGCGTGGCCGATCTGCCGCGCAGCCTGGCGTTTTACCAGACCGTGTTGGGGTTCAGTGTACTTTCGCGGACGGTGACGCGGGCCGAGCTGGGCGTCGCGGGCGCGAAGCAGCCTCTGCTAATTCTGCACGCGCTCGAGCGGCCTGCTGCGCCCGCGACTCGCGCCACCGGCCTCTACCATTTGGCGCTGCTGCTGCCCTCACGGGCTGATCTGGGGAGATTGCTGCGGCACGTCGCCGGGCTGAATGTGCCGATCGGTGCGTCCGACCATCTGGTGAGCGAGGCCATCTATCTCACTGATCCCGACGGTCACGGCATTGAGGTTTACCGTGACCGGCCCCGCAGCGAGTGGCCGTATGAAGCGGGGCCGCGAGGTCGGCAGGTGAAGATGGCCACCGACCCGCTCGACGTTCAGGGCGTCCTGGGCAGCGCCGGGAACACGGTCTGGAGCGGCCTTCCAGCGGCTACCCGGCTGGGCCACCTGCACCTGAAAGTCAGCGACCAGCAGGCGGCCAGCCAGTTTTACCAGGCGCTCGGCTTCGAACTGATGACCGAGTTTCCCGGCGCGTCGTTTCTGGCGGTGGGCGGCTACCATCACCACCTGGGTTTCAACGTCTGGGAGAGTCGGGGGGCCAGCCCGCCAGCGGCCAACACGCCCGCGCTCCGGCTGGCCCGCTTCACTCTGGAGGCCGCCGAGTTTCCGGCGCTGCTGGCACGGCTGGAAGCGGCCCAGATGTCGGTGCAGGCCAGTGCCGACCAGACCACCAACGACTGGGCTGAGCTGAGCGATCCCAGCGGCAACCGGCTGCGCTTCTCGCGGCGCTGAAGGCCGCTTCACCGGTCTCTGCACCAGTCCTGCGCCTTGCCCGGCTAGAGTCGGGACATGACCCAGTCTTCTCAGATGCCCGGCGGCCCCGAACTCGACCACACCGATCTCACCGTCGGCGGCATGACCTGCGACCACTGCGTGCGGGCCGTGACTCAGGCCCTCAAGGGTGTGCTGGGCGTGAAGGAAGCCTCGGTGGACCTCAGCAGCGGCCTGGCGCGTGTGCGCGGTGAGGCCGACCCCCAGGCACTCCTCGACGCCGTGAAAGAGGAGGGCTACACGGCGGCGCTGCGGGAGTAAAACAGGCCTCAGCCCTTACTCTTCGAGTCGCCGTATTTCCCCGACCACACGGTAAAACCCGCCCGCATCTTCGAGCTGGTCAACGACGTAGCTCGCGCCCATCTGCCTGAGGGTGCGGGGAAACTGAACATTCCAGTCCTGAAAAGCCTGGGTGTTGCGTGCCGGATCGGGTTTGACCCTGAGCTTGCCGCCCTCCTGGACGACCTTGAGCACCACCTGCCCGGCCACCTGAGACGTGGTGGTTAGGGTACCCACCGGAGTCTGCGTCTGCACCGTCGCGGCCATTTTGACGTCGCGGGCCGTCACCTGCACGCCCTGCCTGGCATTCTCGGTGGCCTGGGGGCTGACATCCAGGGCGGCCAGGGAGCCGTTCGAGGTCACGATATAGAGCCGCTCGCCGCTGTACTGCATGCTGAGGGCCGCGCCGTATTTCGTGCCTAGTTTCCAGAGGCGCTCTCCGGCCTTGTTGAAGCAGTAGACGGCTGAGCTGCTGTCGCCTGCGAAGACGAATTCGCCGTCCGGACTTGTCGCACACGAGAACACGGCCGCGTCGCAGCGGTAATTCTGAACTGCCTGACCGGACTTGGTAAACCGCTGAATCTGGTTGCTGGAGGTGCCTGCGTAAAGGTCGCTGCCTTCCTGCCAGCCAAACAACACGCTGCCGCTGGTCTTGTGGTGCCACAGCGGAAAGCCGCTCTCGCGGTCGAGTTGCCCGACGCCGCCCGAGTGTCCGTAGTACACGCCTGCCTGATCGACTCGGACCATCCAGGCCATGTGGGCGTGCTGGCCGACCTGCGCCCACTGCTGCTCGCTCTCGGCGTCGAAGGCGTGAATGCTGCCCTGGCTGTCGGCGACGCCCAGCATCCCGCCCTGCAAATCCATCCACAGAATCGAATGCTGGCTTTCGACTTCGTAGGCTACAAACGGAAGCTTGCCGCTCAGATCGTAGACATTGCCGTCGTCGCAACCGGCGAAGGTGCGGTGCTGATCGCTCACCAGGCACTTGACGCCGTCAGGCAACTTGAACGAGCGCTGCACCTCGCCGTCGGGCGACAGGGCGTAGATCTCGCCCGCGTCGTTGCCCACCCAGACGTTGTTCTGGTCCGCGAAAATGCCGAAGGCGGCGCTGGACGTTTTGAACTTCCAGAGGACCGGAGCCGCAGACTTGGTCGTGGGGGCCGTTTCGGTGATCTCGCGGCGAATGACGGTGCGCTTTTGCCGGACGCCCTGTACCGCTTCCTGGTAGCCCTTGCGCTGCTTTTCCCTGATCTTTTTGGCCGCTTCCGCCCCGGCCTGCTCGGGCGTGGCGAAGCCCTTGCTGCTGCTCTGACCGGGCGTGCCGATCCGTCCGAAGCGCAGGGTCAGTACCGAATCTTCCACGATTACTTCGTAGAATTTATGCTCACTTCCGACCTCGTCCGAGAATTCCAGATACGTTTTCGACATGTTTTGAGGATAGAGGCTCACCCAGTAAACCGCCTCATGCCGGACTTCAGGCCAGGTCAGCCACCCAAAGGCAATGCCGCCGGGAGCAATGGATTGCTGCTCCGTGCGGCATGATCAATCTCTACTGGAACATGCCAGCTTTACGGCTGGTAGCTGATGCGGTACACCTTGGCGTTGTCGTCGTCGGTCAGCAGCATCGAGCCGTCGGGCAGGCTCAGCAGGTCCACTGGGCGGCCCTTGGACGCCTGTCCGTTCAGGAAGCCGGTCAGGAAATCCTGCACCTTGCCGGATTTGGGATCAACCGTCACGACCCGGTAGCCGCTCTTGCTGGTGCGGTTCCACGAGCCGTGCAGCGCCACGAACATCTGGCCCCGGTACTGGGCGGGGAAGGCCTTGCCGGTGTAGAAGGCCAGGCCCAGCGGCGCGCTGTGGGCGGTGGTCAGGGCAAAGGCGGGGGTGGCGGCCTTGCAGGTGTCGGCGTTCTTCTTGCCGAACTCCTTGTCCCAGACCTGGGCCTCGCCTGGCTGCATGGTGTAGCAGTACGGCCAGCCGAAGTTGCGCCCCGGGGCCAGTTTGTAAAAGCCCTCCGGGGGCACGTTGTCGCCGAGGTTGTCGCGCCCGTTGTTGGTGGCATACAAGGTGTTGCCGTACCATTCCAGGCCCACCGGGTTGCGCAGGCCCGTCGAGTAGGGTTTGCCGTTCTTGCCGTCAGCGTCGTAGACCCACACGGCGGCGCGCTTGTCGTTGGTTTCCTCGCAGACGTTGCAGCTGCTGCCGGTGGCCACATACATCTTGTCGTCGGGGCCGAAGACCACCGTGCGGGTCGAGTGGCCCGCGCCGCTGGGCAGGTCGAGCAACTTCTCGGGCTGGCCGCTGGCTTTCTGGTCGCCGGATTTGTAAGCGAATCTGACCACGCCGTCGGTGTTGGCGACGTACAGGTAACCGCCGTGAAAGGCCAGGCCGTGCGGCTGGTTGAGCCCCTGGGCGAACACCTGCTGGCTGTCGGCCTTGTTTTTGCCGCGCAGCACGTAGACTTTCCCGGCTCCGGTATCGCTCAGAAACACGTCGCCGTTGGGGGCCACCACCATGAAACGCGGGCGCGAGAAGCCCTGGGCGTAGGTGCTGACCGAAAAGCCCTGCGGCACGTTGAAGCCGCCCGAGGTGGTGGATTTGCCGAGCGGCGCGGGCGCATGAACGGCGTCCTGGCTGCTGGCGGTGTCTTTACTCTGCTGGGCACAGGCCGGAGCGCTCAGCAGCAGCGCGGCGGTCATGAACTGGGTCAGGGGTTTGAGCATACGCCCATCACATCACGCTGCTGTGAGACGCGCTCGCCAGGTGGCTAAATACCAGCCAAAGTAAGCTGGAAGACGGTGTTGGGCGGCCCTCAGCGCTGCTCTGCCGCCGCTCTGAGCAGCTGCTCGGTCTCGTCCCAACCGATACAGGCGTCGGTCACCGAGACGCCGTACTGCAAGTCGGTCAGGTCGGCGGGGATGCTCTGCTTGCCGGGGTTGAGGTGGCTCTCGATCATCGCGCCGCGCAGCACCCGGCTGCCCACCCGGCGCTGAGAGAGCACGTCGTCCCAGACCAGATGCTGACGGGTATGATCGGAGCCGCTGTTGGCGTGCGAACAGTCGACGACCACGGCGGGCGTCAGGTGCGCCTGCGTCATCAGCCGCGCCGCCTCGGCCACGTTGGGGGCGCTGTAGTTGGGACCGTCCTGGCCGCCGCGCAGCACCACGTGGCCGTCGGGGTTGCCGCGCGTGTGCACGATGCAGGCGTGCGCGTCGTCGGTGATGGTGAAAAAGGCGTGCGCGCCCTTGGCCGCCACCGCCGCGTCCACGGCGACCTTGAGACTGCCGCTGGTGCCGTTCTTGAAGCCCACCGGGGCTGAGACCGCGCTGGCCATCACCCGGTGGGTCTGCGACTCGGCGGTGCGCGCTCCGATGCACACCCAGCTCAGCAAATCGAAAAGGTACTGCGGCACGAACGGGTCGAGCAGTTCGGTGGCGACGGGCAGCCCCAGGTCGTTGATCGCCAGCATCAGCTCGCGGGTGCGCCGGAGTCCGCCGCTGAAGTCGTAGGCCCCGTTGAGGTGCGGGTCGGTGAGGTAGCCGCGCCAGCCGACGGTGGTGCGCGGTTTGTCCACGTACACCCGCATCACCAGTTCGAGTTGGTCGCCCACGTCTTCCCGCAGCGCCGCCAGCTTGCGGGCGTAGGTCAGCGCCTGATCAAAGTCGTGGATGCTGCACGGCCCGGCAATCACCAGCAGCCGGTCATCCTCGCCGTGCAGGATGCTGCGCACCGCTCGGCGGGCCTTCGAAACGGTCTGCTCAGCCGTGGCTGTCAGCGGGTAAGCGTCCTTGAGCTGCCGGGGCGTGATGACGGTCTCGAAGGCGCTGACGTGCAGGTTCTCGGTGGCGCTGTGGTGGGATTTGGGCAACATGCTTCTCCTGGGGATGATGCGGCACAAGAAATCCCCGCCGGGTGGAGGCGCGGGGCGCGGGGAGGAGCGTGAGCGTCCGGCCCTCAGTCTTTGGGCCACTCGCTGACGGGAATAAACTCCACGCCCTCGGCCTCGGTGGCGGTGATGCGGTAATTGGCGTCGAAGAACACGGCGATCTCGCCCCGGTCAAAGTGATCGGTGCTGACCACCGGCTTTCTGAGCACGTAGCCCTTGCCTTCCTCGGCCACGCCGATGTGGGCCGACTTGGTAAAGCGCAGCGCCACCTCGTCGCCGTGCCTGAGCGTGCGGACACGGACATTGTAAACGCCGCCCCCGGCGTCAAAGACGTTGGGGTTGGCGGGTGCTTTCTTTTTCCAGAACATGACTCCTCCAGCGTTGAGGTTCCCAGTCTACCGCGCCGCGCTCGGAGGCGTCCGGCAGCGAGGTCACGCAGCGCCTGCTCCCATCAGATCTCGCGCAGCAGCGCCGTCAGCAGCCGCACGTGGTCGGGCCAGCGGTCCAGGCGGATGTGCTCGTGGGCCGCGTGCGCGCCGTCGCCGGGGGCACCCAGGCCGTCCAGGGTGGGTACCAAAGCCGCCGTGAAGTTGCCGTCGCTGCCGCCGCCCACCACTTCCTCGCTGAGGTCGAAACCCAGGTCGGCGGCCAGCTTCCTGGCCTGCCCGAAGAGGGCCAGCGTTTCGGGGCCGCGCTCGAACGGCGGGCGGTTGAGGCCCCCCGTCACGTTGAGGCTGACCCGCCTGTCGTGCGGTCTGAGCGACTGCATGGCCGTATCGATCCGCTCGCCTTCGGCCAGGCTGGCCACCCGCACATCGACCTCGAAGCGGGCCTGGGCCGGAATCACGTTGACTGCGCCGCCGCCGGAAATGAAGCCGACGCTGACGGTGGTGCCTGCCGCCGCATCGGCCAGGGCCTGCACCGCCAGAAGCTGATGCGCCGCCTCAGTGATGGCACTGGCTCCCTCGTGGGGTTTGTTGCCCGCGTGGGCTGCCACCCCGCTCAGCCCGACCACGAAGTGTCCCACCCCCTTGCGCCCGGACTTGAGGGCGTGGCTGTCGGCCACCGGCGGCTCGACCACCAGCACGGCACGGGCACGCCGGGCGGCGGCCTCGATCACCGGGCGACTCTGGGTACTGCCGATCTCCTCGTCGGGGGTGAGCAGCACCTCGATGCCGCCCGCCGGGTACTGGCCATCGAGCGCCCGCAGCGCGGCGAACAGGCCCGCGATGCCGCCCTTCATGTCGTAGCTGCCGGGGCCGTAGACGCGGTCATTCTCAACCCTCAGCGGCATCTCGGCCAGCGTGCCGTGCGGCCAGACGGTATCGGCATGGGCCAGCACCAGAATGGGACGCTCACTCGCTGAGGGCCCGGTGGACGGTTCAGCCGCCGCGCCGAACAGCAACTGCCGGGTGCCGCCGGGCAGGCTGTGGGTGCTGGCGTGCATGGCCCTGGCCCACCCCTCCACCACATCCTGCACGGCGCAGACGGCCAGGGCGTCGGAACTGGGCGATTCGAGTTCGACCAGTTGCTTGAGGTCACGCAGCAGCGAGAGGAGCGGCTCGGACTGGGGGTCGGGAAGAGAGCCGGACGGCGAGGCAGGTCGGGAATGGGTCATGGCCATATGCTAGTCCAGCTGCCAGAGTTGGGGCTGAAAGACCAGGCGGCCCTGAGAAAAGCTGGAACGGGCAAGTCGGTACCCAACAAAGCAAAAGGCGCACTCCGACGGGTGCGCCTGCGGTGCTGTGGGTGACGGATGCCCAGCTCCTCGGCAAAACTCACTTGCTGAGCTGGTTGATGATGCTGAACATCGGCAGGAACATACCCGCCACGATCAGACCGACGATGGTGCCCAGGAAAACGATCATAACCGGTTCGATGGCGGCGGTCAGACCCTCGACGGCCTCCTCGACTTCGCGGTCGTAGAAGTCGGCGACCTTGCCGAGCATGGTGTCGAGCGCGCCGGTTTCCTCGCCGATGGCGATCATGCTGACCACCATCGGTGGAAACACCGGACTGGCCGCCAGACTGCCGCTCATCTGCTCGCCGACCATCACCACGTTCTTGGCGTTCTCGATGGTGTCTTCCACGATGGCGTTGTTGGCCGTGCCCTTGGTGATTTCCAGACTCTCGATGATGTTCACGCCGCTGCTGATCAGCAGGCCGAAGGTGCGCGCAAAGCTGGCGATGGCCGTCCTCTTCATGAGGGTGCCGAAGACAGGTGTCTTCAACTTGAAGTCGTCGATGACGCGCCGGCCTTTGTTGGTCTTGTAGTACTGCCGGTAGGCGACGACGATCACGGCCACGATCAGAACAATCACGATGGTTTTCGTTTTGAGAAAGTCGGAAGCGGCCATCAGCCCACGGGTGAGCGGTGGCAGGTCGCCGCCGAGCTGGGTCAGAATGCCGCCGAACTGGGGCACGATGGTGGTGAGCAGGAAGTAGGTGATCAGCAGGGCAAAGACCAGCACGATCACCG
The DNA here is from genome assembly GCF_025244745.1 of Deinococcus rubellus. Taxonomy (NCBI): domain Bacteria; kingdom Thermotogati; phylum Deinococcota; class Deinococci; order Deinococcales; family Deinococcaceae; genus Deinococcus; species Deinococcus rubellus. The sequence goes on along the minus strand of NZ_CP104213.1, from coordinate 2,303,895 downwards.
GGTAGGTCATGGCACTCTTGATCTTGCCGCGCAGGGCCAAATCCTTTTCCTGAAAGTCGCTGATGCGCTCCAGCACGCTGTCGAGGGTGCCGCTGGTTTCACCCGCGCGCACCAGGTTGACATAGAGACGGTTAAAGACCTTGGGAAATTTGGCGATCGCCTCGGACATCGGCGTTCCGGCTTCCACATCGTTGCGGACCTTTCGGACCACATTTTGCAGCCCCGTGTGCTCGATCTGGCGCTGCATGATGGTCAGGGCCTGCACCAGCGGCACCCCGGCGTTGATCAGGGTGGCGAGCTGCTTGGAGAAGATGGCCACCGGCTTGAGGCCAGGTGGGCGGTCACTCAGGAAGGGAATCTTGAGATCGCTGAGATCGGTCTGCATGCCCTTTCTGGGGGCCTTGATATCGACGATCATCAGGCCCTTGGCGCGCAGCGAGTCGCGCACCTGGGCAATCGAGTCGGCTTCGGTTTGGGATTTGAGCACCTTGCCGCTGCGATCACGCACGCGGTATTCAAAGACCGGCATGGGATCAGTATAATTGGCGGAGTCTTGCGCTGAACTTACACGTCATTGGTAGGGCACGGCGCAACTGCCCAGGGAGAAGCGCATTGAAGCACGGTCAAACACAGCCTCAGCCGCAGTGGGAGGCGGCACTCGCGGCCCTGACGCGCGGCAGGATCATCGGTTTTCCCACCGAGACCGTCTGGGGGCTGGGCACCGACGCCCACTCGCCCTCGGCGGTCGCGGCGCTCTCGGTCATCAAGGGCCGCCCGTCGGGCAAGGCCTTGCAAGTCTCGTGTGCTGACGTGACGCAGGCCCGCGCCCTCGCCGCGCCGCAGGAGCTCCATTTCGAGGCGCTGGCGGCCCTGCTGCCTGGCCCGCTGACCCTGGTGGTGCGCGCCGCGCCGACCTGCCCGGCGTGGCTGGTGTTCGGCGGCAAGGTGGGCCTGCGGGTGCCGGACCATACCCTCACCCAGGCCCTGCTCAGGCGCTGGGGCAGGCCGCTGGCAACCACCAGTCTCAATCCGGCGGGCCAGCCGAGTGCCCGCACGCTGGCCGAGGCGCGGCGCTACGGGCTGGCTGAAGTGCTGCTGGAGGTGCCGTCCGAAGACCCATCCAACCCGCTCGCCGCGCCCGAGGCCAGTCACCTTCCCAGCACCGTCGTGGACTGCGAGAGCGGGGAGATTCTGCGCCAGGGAGCGCTGCCCGCGTCCATCATCCGGGCGGTGCTGGCCGGGCTGCCGTGAAGGCAACTGTGAAGTCGCTGATCGGCGCGGCGCTGCTGGCGGCGGGACGGCCTCTGCGGGCGGCGGAACTGGGCAAGCTGCTGGACATGAGTGAGGCGCAGGCACGCGCCCAGATCGAAGCCTACGCCGCCGATCTGGCCCGCGCCGAACTGGGCTTTCTGGTCGAGGAGGTGGCGGGCGGCTTCCGGCTGGTCGTACCGCCTGCTCTGGCGCAGCAGCTTGCTCCGCTGCTCTCACCGCCGCCGCTGCCGGGCCTGTCGGGTGCGGCACTGGAAGTGCTGGCCGTCATCGCCTACCGCCAGCCGGTGACCCGCGCCGAGATCGAGGCGATGCGCGGCGGCAGTGCCAGTACGGTCATCACCTTGCAGGAGCGCGAACTGATCAAGGTGGTGGGCCGTGCCGACGCCGTGGGCCAGCCGCTGCTCTACGCCACCACCGAGCGCTTCTTGCTCGAATTCGGCCTGCGCGATGTGCGCGATCTGCCGCCCCTGCAGGCCGAGGGGGCGGAATTCAGCCAGTTGCTGCGCGGCTAATACGGACTCCGATTAGATCGTGTTCAGCGTCTGTGTGCTGAACGCGATTTAATCCGACCAGCGGGAGTAGGAGGAGATACTGATTCTGCGTTGTGGAAGGACATCCCACGCTATTTGTGGGGTGTACTGGAGTTAAGCGGAATCAGTACCAGTACGTCCTCGCTCGCTCCGCCCGGTAAAGCCAAAGCATTATTGATCTCGGCTGAAGTGAACGACGGTAGAATGACTGGGTGACTGACCGTTGGCTCCCATCGCACCTCACCAGACCTCAACTCGAAGAACGTCGACTGCACTTTCTCCAGCTTCTCGAGACTCAAACGCACAACACCCAGGAACTCGCTGAGTTCCTGGGTGTTTCGGTGAGTACCATCCGCGACTGGAAGTATCGCCTCCGTCACCGTGGCCCAGATGCGCTCCAGGCCACCGTCACGACGGGCCGACCGCCTGCGCTCTCCGGGGAGCAGCGTGACGTCCTCAAAGACCTGCTCATCAAGGGTGCGCAGGTCCACGGCTTCCCCGATGACAGCTGGACGACCCTCCGGGTCAGAGAGGTCATCGGTCGGCACTTCAACCGCTGGCATCACCGCGATCACGTGCGGAGAATCCTGCATCAGCTGGGCTTTTCCCGCCAGAAGCCCGACAAGCGCGCACTGGAACAGAACCCGGAAGCGGTGGCCACCTGGATTCAGACCACCCTGCCCGAGATCAAAAAAAAGTAGCTGCTGGAGCGACGCTGGTCTTCCTAGATGAAGTCGGCTTCAGCCTGAAAGGGACGGTCAGGTGCACCTGGGCGCTGCGCGGCCAGACGCCCGTGGTGTTCGGGAAAGCCAGCTGGGACAAGGTCTCGACGATTGGTGCGCTCAGCAGTACCGGCCAGTTCCTACAGCACACGCAACATGGCGCATTCAAAGGCCCGGATGTGATTCGCTTCCTGCAGCACGTGTTGACACACGTCCCAGGGGAGGTCGTGGTGGTGCTGGACAACGCTGGCATCCACAAGACGAAGGCCGTGACGGCCTTCGTCGCGGGTGAATCCCGGCTGACACTGCAGTACCTCCCACCCTATGCTCCGGAGTTGAACCCCATTGAGCTGGTGTGGGCGTACGTCAAGCGGAATGTGCTGGGGAATTTCTGCGCGCGGACGTTGAAGGAGCTCAAGGCGCGCCTCAAAGTCGGGTGGCAGCGCGTCCGGTATGTCCGCCTCCCTGATCGCCTCCTGCATAGCTACCTTCCATCGTGAACTTCAGCCGAGATCAATACAAGGAGACGCTGAGCTGCAGTGATTGGCGGTCACGCTGCCTTAAGGTCGGCTTTACTCAAAGATCAGCCAGCCCTGAAATTGAATGGATAGTTACTTATGAGAAGGGGCCTGCGCGGCTCATGATGGGTTGTTCTTCTCACCTGCCCTGATCGACACTCTTGTCGGCAAGGACCAGCAGCGAAAACCAGAACCGGGTTTCGCGTCACAACAAAAGAGGTCACTATGAAAAACGTCATGATGTTCGGTATGGGTGTATTACTTCTCAGCTCCTGCTCGATGATGGGCGGCGGCATGAAAAACGGCACGATGGCCAACGGCACCATGTCCAATGGCGCGATGGCAGTCAAGCAGGGCACGGCCTCCTATAGCCTCAGCCGTCAGCCTGCCGCCACCGATATCAATCCGATGGGCAATGTGGCCGTCACCATCAACGGCAACACGGTGATGACCAGCGCCAAGCTCACTGGTCTGGCCGCCGATACCTATTACGTGGCCCACTACCACAACCAGGGCAGCGCCCAGTCGAATGATCCGTGCTCCAGCAATGGCCCGGCCCTACTCGACAGCATGATGGTCGGCAAGTCCGATGCGGGCGGCAACCTGAGCCTGATGGGCAGCGTCGCCAAGACCGTCGTGCAGGCGGCCACCTACTACAACGTCCACACTGCCAAGGACGCCAGCGGCGCACCTGCCGACGCGGGCGTGGCGTGCAGCGCCGTCAAGATTCAGTAAGGCAAACTTCTCGGCTGAATCTGGTCACTGAACACAGCGGGGAACTCCGGATGCGGTCTGGAGTTCCCCGCTGTGTTTTCTGGATGGGCTGGGTGTTCAGGCTTCCCGCGTCACGTAGCTGCGGGCCAGGCCCAGCATGTTGGCCACTGCCGCCGGGTCTGCCGCGCCGCTCAGGGCCTCTCGCAGCAGGGCCAGGCCCCTCTCGCCCTGCTGGGCCGCATAGTCCTGGGCGTGGTCCAGACTGCCGCTTTGCCGGAGCCAGTTCAGCACTTCGGCCATCCTGGCCGGGTCCTTGTCAGCCCTGGAGAGGGCCATCTGCTCCAGAAACACCGCACGTTGCTTGGCGGGGGCGGCATTCAGCCAGTGCAGCACGATCAGGGTGCGTTTGCCTTCCAGCAAATCGCCGCCGATCTCCTTTCCGTAATTTCCGGCGTCTTCGAGCAGATTCAGCACGTCGTCCCTGATCTGGAAGGCTGAGCCCAGGGCTTCCCCGGCGGGTGTGAAGGCGTCGCTGGGAAGACACCCCGCCGCCAGCGCGCCCAGCCGCAGCGGAATGATCACCGTGTAGTAAGCGGTCTTGAGCTGCACCATCTCCAGGTAATCGGCCTCGCTGAGATCCCACTCGCGCCGCGCCACCCAGTCGAGATCGAGGTGCTGGCCCTCGGCGGTGCGGTGAATCATGGTCAGCACTTCCCGGTAGGCCCCCGGCACCCCGGCTTGCTCCACCGCCGCCCACATGTAGGCGTGTAGGGCGTCTCCGGCATTCAGCGCCAGTGGCAGGCCGTGCAGGCGGTGCAGGGCGGGTTTGCCCCGGCGCTCCTCGCTGTCGTCCTCGATGTCGTCGTGAATCAGCACCCAGTTCTGGAACAGTTCGATCACCGCGCCGAGCCACAGAGCGCTTTGCCACTGCGGGGTGCCCTGGCGTGCGCCGTGGGCCTGGGCACTCAGCAGGAGCAGTTCGCTGCGAAGGCCCTTGCCGCCGCGCTGCGGATAGTCGCGCAGCATGGCGTAGAAGGCCCGCAGCTCCGGACGCGGATGGGTGTCGGGCAGCAGGCCGAGAATGAGGTCGAGCAGTTCGGAACGCATCAAAGCCCAGTTTAGCCTGGGACGCCCGACTGGGGCCGGGACGGTATCCTGATGCCGAGCGTGCCTGTGGAGGCCATGTTGCCGGAAATTCAGTCCCCAGCTCCAATCCCAGCTTCAGCCGCACCTGCCGTTCGCCTGAAGCGCCCTGGCCGTGTTCCGAAGCGCTGGGTGGTTCTGGCGGCTGCACTGCTGATCGCTGGGCTGCTCCTCATCCCCGAGGTGCGCGGCTGGCTGTGGATGGTGGGCGGTGTCCTGTTTGGCCCCGACCCCGCGCCGCGTCATGCCCTGGTCGGGCGGCTGGGGGCCTGGGGACCGCTGGCCCTGATCGCCGGGATGCTGGTGCAGGCCGTCTTTCCCATCTTGCCCGCCGCCGCCGATGTGGTGCTGGCGGCGCTGCTCTACGGCTTCTGGGGCGGCTTCGCCATCGTCTACACCGGCACGCTGCTGGGGGCGGCGCTGGGCTACCGGGTGGGGCAGCGCTTCGGCGGCTGGGCGGTGCGGCGGCTGGCGGGTGAGAGCATGACCCGTCGCCTGGAAACCTTCGCCGGGCAGCGCGGGGTGCAGGCGGTGCTGCTGGTGCGGCTGATGCCCGCCCTCAAGGCCGAGGTCATGAACCTGGTGGCAGGCGCAGTGGGCATAGCTTTCTGGCCGTTCATGGCCGCCTCCGCAGCGGGGGCGCTTCCGGCCACCGCGCTGGTGGTGTGGCTCTCGGCCAGTCCGGCGCGGCTGCTATGGGGGGTGCTGTCGCTGTCGCTGGCGGTGGGGGTGCTGGCGCTGGGGCGCTGGTGGTGGCGGCGCAGGCGGCAGCAGTCTTCACCCGGTTTCTCATCGCTGCCTTCTTCCTCTCCGGGCGACCCCCCCGTTTGAGCAGGCGGCCCAGTCGGGTAGACTGCCTTCACGCTGGCGACGGCGGCCCCTTTTCCCGGCGGCTCTTCAACAAAGAAGAGCATGCAGACGGGGCCGTAAAACGTCGCTGGACTGTCAGGAGACGTTGCCCATGATCCAGGATGCTTTCCCCCCCGACACTTCTTCGAGTGAACCTGCCGAACGTGAGGCCGCCTCACCCCCGGCCCCGCTTTCCGCCTACGCCCGTGCGGGTGTGGACATCAACGCGGGTCACCGCGCTGTGGCGCTGATGAGGGGCGCGGTAGCCCGCACCCACGGCCCGCAGGTGCTGGGCGGCCTGGGCGGTTTCGGTGGGCTGTTCCGGGCTGACTTCGGGGCCATGACCGACCCGGTGCTGGTGGCCTCCACCGATGGGGTCGGTACCAAGACCAAGGTGGCCAGCCGCGCCGGACAGTACGGCGGCCTGGGCGCGGACATCGTCAACCACTGCGTCAACGACATTCTGGTGCAGGGCGCGCGCCCGCTGTTCTTTCTCGATTACGTGGCAATGGGCAAGCTGATTCCCGAACAGGTGGCCGCCTTCGTGACGGGCGCGGCAGGAGCCTGCGAGGCGCTGGGCGTGGCGTTGCTGGGCGGCGAGACCGCCGAGATGCCGGGCGTGTACCTGGACGGTGAACTCGACATCGTAGGCACCATCGTGGGTGTTGTAGACCGGGACGGGCTGATCACCGGCGAGCGGCTGGAGGCGGGCGACGTGGTGATCGCCCTGCCCAGCAGCGGCCTGCACACCAATGGCTACAGCCTGGCCCGCGCCGCGCTGGAGGGCCTCGACTGGCAAGCTCCCGATGTGGAACTGGGCGGCAGCCTGCAAGACGCCCTGCTGGTGCCGCACCGCAGCTATCTGGCGGCGTATCAGGTGCTGAGCGCTGCTGGCCTCGACGTGCGGGCCATGAGCCACATCACCGGAGGCGGACTCATTGACAACCCGCCGCGCGTGCTGCCCGAGGGACTGGGCCTGCGTTTCGACCTGGGCACCTACCCGCTGCCGCCACTGTTCGAGCGGATCGTCCGGCGCTCCGGCACCCTTGGGCGCGAGGCCTACCGGGCGCTGAACATGGGCGTGGGCTTTCTCTTTATGCTGCCGCCCGCTCAGGCGGCGCAGGCGCTGGACGTGCTGCGCGGTGCGGGCGAGTCGCCCTGGGTCATCGGTCAAGTGGTGGCGGGTGCTGGGCCATCACAAGAAGAGGCGGTTCAGGACAGAGTCGAACTGCTCAACCTGCCCGCCGCGCTGGGTGGAGCGCCTCTGTGACGACTGTGCCCAAACCGCCCACCGGGCTGAGTCTGCCCGAGCGGCACGCCTCGGCGGAGTTGTGGGTCGTGCGCCACGGCGAGAGCACCTGGAACGCCGATGGGCGCTACCAGGGCCAGACCGACGTGCCGCTGAGCGTGGTGGGGGTGTTGCAGGCCTCCAGTCTGGCCGAGCGCCTGACCAGCCAGCGCTTCGCCGCTGTGTATTCCAGCGATCTGGTGCGGGCGCAGCGCACCGCCGAGATCGTCACCGAGCGCCTCAGCGGCGAGCCGCAGGTGCAGACCGTACCAGGACTGCGTGAGATCGACGTGGGCCAGCTCAGCGGCCTGGGCCTGGCGGACATCCGCAGCGCCTACCCCGAGTATCTGGCGGCGCTGCGGGCCGATCCCTGGGCGACCCGGCGGCCCGGTGGTGAGAGCATGGCCGATCTGTACGCCCGCGCGGCTGCGGCGCTGAGCGATCTGGCCGCCCGGCACCAGGGCGAGCGGATCATGGTGTTCACCCACGGCGGGGTGGTGCGGGTGGCGGTGGGGCTGGCGCTGGGCGGGGTGCCGCCAAATGCCTGGGCCAGATTGTCGGTGGCCAATACCAGCATCACCCGGCTGCTGCTCTCGGACCAGGGCGGTACGCTGCTGGGCTTCAATGACGCCGCCCATCTCGAAGACCTGGAGGCGGCGGGTGAGGCCGACGACCTGGGGCTGGGGGCCACGCCGTAACACGGCCAGTCCTGACAGATCTTGACAGACCACGAAAAAGCGTCCGGCAAAACTGACCGGACGCTCTTTCAACCAAACGCGAATGTATGTGGGTGCCGGGCCAGAAGCTGACCCAGCGACCCTGGAGCCTTACTTGATCGCGCCGTTGAGGCCCTGCGGGAAGAAGCCGCCTTTGTGGGCGTCAGGAGCCAGGTAGACGATGTTGAGGACTTCGCGGGTGGTGCGGGCAAACGCGCCGCCGTTGGCGTCGTCGGGCAGCAGCACGGCCTTGCCGTTCTCGGTCAGGCCCTTGTCCTTGCCGCCGCCGACCTTGGCACGCAGGGCGCTGATGGCGTTGACGATCTGCTCGACGGTCAGGCCCGCAGCGGCCACGACGTCTTTTTGCTGGTACAGGAAGGTGCGGACGCTGCCCGCATGGTAGGCTTCCGCCGCCAGGATGCCCGCCGCTGCCTGCAAGTAGGCCGGGTTGGTCAGCAGGGTGGCCGCGCCGTTGTAGGCGGTGACCCCCACGTCCTCGAAGATAAACGCGCCGTGCAGGAAGAACAGCTCGTTGGTGTAGGGGTTAAAGCCCTTGATGGCTCCGCCCGAAGCGGCCTGGCCCGCCGCGTCGAAGGCCGAGGAGAGGTCGAGCAGGGGACGCGCGACTGCGCCCTTGCCCAGTGCGGCGTGCAGGAACTTGACGTGCGCGATCTCGTCGTCGGCAATCGAGTTGACATACGCCTGGATGTTGCTGTCCTTGAACTGCATGCCGCCCGCCGGAAGGTTGGCAGGCAGAGCAATCGGGGCCGAGCCGCCGATGGCGCGCACTTCGCTGAGTCGGCCCACAGCCGCCGCGTAGAAGGAGGCTTCGAGATATTCCAGGTTCAGTGCGAAGTTCAGCACGTCGCCGTCGATGTCCTTGGCAGGTATGGCCAGAGCGCTGCCGCCCAGACCCAGGGCCGCTGCGCCCAATCCGAGTTTACCCAAAGTGCCCAGCGCTTCCCGACGATTCATTTCGCTCATGTCCTTCCTCCTGTAAAAGTGCCCACCGCCGCTCACGTTCCAGAACGAACGCGTGTCGGGGTGGCTTCTCTGAGAGGTTGTATGCGGACATGAACGGACTTGGATGTTCACCAGAGCTTTAGGAAGACGGGTTGCCGCTGTGAGACCCGCTCAGCGTTTCTGGGGCCAGATGTTCTTGGCGCTGCCTTTCACACTGTCGGGCAGGTCGGCAACCTGCTTGGCCTTTTCCTCCATGCCGGTTTGCTGTACCCCTTTGATGTCGTGAAGATCGTTGGTGTCCTTGTCGCCGCCGTGCGGGTGGTGCTGGTCCGGAGTCGGTTTGCTGCGGTCACTGCTGGTCTTGTCGTCCATGTCGCTGGCCTCCTTGAGAGTTTCTTCGAATGTTGAGGGGGTTCATTAAGTCTAGGCGTCGGCGTGACCAGGTTCGCCCTGGGTCAAGAACGCCTCAAGCCTGTCTCAGGGTCGTGGCCGGGGGCAGCGTTGTTGCAAGCAGTCTCATTGAGAGAAGAGTTGGGGAGAAGACGGGTCAACGCCCAGACCTGCTGCCCGGTGGGAACATTTGCCCCGCCGCTTTCCGGGCTGGCGCGTCCCTCTACCCTGGGCGGATGAAACCGGCCCTGCCGCTGCTCGTCCTGCTGACCCTTCAGGCGGCCCTCTCCCAGGCCAGGCCGCAGTCGGACGCCGCCTTCGCCGCTGCTGTGGCCAGGGTGGACGCCGCCGACATGAGCATTGCCGTCGCCCGTAAGAGGGCATATCCGGGCAGCGATTTGAAGGTGCTGCAAACGCTCAGGGCGGGCGGCAACTCTTCCCGCCAGGTCGTCTCGTATCAGTCAGACGGCCTGAGCATCCACGGGCTGCTGACGGTGCCCAGCGGCATGCCGCCGAAGGGAGGCTGGCCCGCCGTCGTGTTCAATCACGGCTACATTCTGCCGAACGTGTACCGCACCACCGAGCGCTACGTGGCCTACCAGGACGCCTTCGCGCGCGCGGGCTTCGTGACCCTCAAGAGCGATTACCGGGGGCACGGCAGTTCGCAGGGGGTGGCGCTGGGCGGATACTACGCGCCGGGTTACACCGACGACGTGATGAATGCGCTGGGCAGCCTCAAGCGCGACAACCGGGTCAATGCCGGGCGCATCGGGATGTGGGGGCACAGCATGGGCGGCTTCCTGACCCTGCGGGCGATGGTCATTGACCCCAGCATCAAGGCCGGGGTGATCTGGGGCGGGGTGGTCGCCAACTACGACGACCTGATGAACCGCTGGCCCCGCAAAGCACCCGCCAGCATTCCCCGCCGGGTGCTGAACTTGCGCCGCGACGCGGTGGCCAGGTACGGCACGCCCGCCGAGAACCCCAAATTCTGGAATTCACTGAGCGCCAACAGCTCTCTCAAAGACCTCAGCAGCCCGCTGCAACTGCACATCGGCTCGGTAGATGAGGAAGTGCCGCCTGCCTTCCACGCCACCCTGGTGGGGCAACTCAAGGCGGTGGGCAAAACGGTCCAGAGTTACGTCTATCCCGGCGACAACCACAACCTCAGCGGCAACCTCCGCACGGTGCTGGACCGCAGCGTGGCGTTTTTCAAGAAGAACCTGTGAGGTCCGGAGCGTCTTCGGAGGTCGAAACGCTATTCTGAGCGGCATGACCCTCCGCTGGCTGTGCTCGGCCCTGCTCTGTGCCCTGGTGGCCTGTTCGCCTTCCGGCAAGTCGGGTGGAGCAGCCCAGACGACGCAAACAACTCAGACACCGTCAATAACTCAGACACCGTCAATCACCCAGACGACGCAAACGAAACAGTCCTCACGGGCGGCCCAGCCCAGCACCCGCACAGGTGGCCTGCCGATGTTGCCCCGCGCCGATCTGCCGCCGGAGGGCCAGCGTACCCTCAGCCTGATCGTGCGCGGTGGCCCCTTTCCTGCCAGCCGCGACGGGGTGGTGTTCGGCAACCGCGAGCGCCTGCTGCCGCCCAGGCCGGGTGGCACTTACCGCGAGTACACTGTGCCCACGCCCGGCGCGTCGGACCGGGGCGCTCGGCGGATCGTCTGCGGCCCGCCGCTTCGCAGCACCGCCGAGTGTTACTACACTGCCGACCACTACGCCAGCTTCAAAAGGATTTCCCCGTGAGCATTTTTGATGATCTCCCGCAGGGCATCCAGCCTGCGCCCGCCGAGCCGCGTCTGGTGGCGGCGGGCGCGCAGGTGCGGCTGCGCGAGGTGACGCTCAGCGGCGTGCAGGATAAAGATGATTTGATGCTGGCTTTTGCCAACGATCTGGCCCTCAGCGCCAGCTTCGGGCGCAACTGGGACGCCCTCTACGACGTGCTGAGCGACCCCGCCATCGCCCCGCCGCGCCTGGCGCTGGTGCTGTGCGACTATCCTGATTTCGAGCGCCGCCACGCCCGCCTGGCCGAGGACCTCCGGAAAGTGCTGCTTGACGCCCAGAAAGCCCTGGCGGGCGCAGGCAAGGCGCTGTGGCTGCTCTCGGAGTTGCCGGAGAGCGAGGCCTGACAACGAACGGTAGCGGCGCTGACGGGCGCGGGCGCAGCCATGCGGCAGTCTGGGCAGATGACCCACCTCAAAACCGTGCTGCTGGCGGCGGCGCTGTCCGGCGCAGCGGCGTCGTCCCCCGCCTTCGTGCTCAGGGACGCGGCGGGCAGAGAGTGGGCGCTGCAAAGTCACCTGGGCCGCGAGCGCCTGCTGATCGTCTCGCGCCCCTCAGCGGCGTATCTGGCCGAAGTGCGGCTTCAGGACGCGGCGCTTCAGGTCCGCGACCTGCGGGTGGTGGCGCTGCTGCCGCCCAGCGACGCGGGGCTGAACGGCCCCGTTACCCTGATGCTGACCCTGCTGGCCGACCCCGGCGGCAAGGTGGCGGCCCAGTACGGCCCCGCCGCATTGATCGGCAAGGACAAGGGCGTCAAGGCCCGCTACCCTGCGCCACCCGCCCTCAGCGCGGTGTTGGGCACGGTGGACGCCATGCCGATGCGCCAGCAGGAGCGGCGTGAGCGCGGCAGATAAACGCGGTGGGGCCATCTGGGCTTGACCCTGACGCAGCGTCACGGTTTAGCGTGTGGTTCGGGAGGACAAGGCCGTATGAAACTCAAGATCGGTGAACTCGCCAGGGCCACCGGGCTGACCATCCGGACGCTGCGCCACTACGACGCCGTGGGTCTGCTCTCGCCGGGCCAGCGCACCGAGAGCGATTACCGCCTGTATTCTCAGACCGATCTGGCCCGGTTGCTCCAGATTCAGAGCCTCAAGGCACTGGGCCTGAGCCTGAACGACATCCGGGTGGTGCTCGACGACCCGGCGCAGTCGCCGGAGCAGATTATCGAGCGCCACATCCGGTTCGTGGAGCAGCAACTGAGTGAACACACCCGCCTGCTGGCCCGGCTGCGGCAACTTAAAAGTGTGCAGCACGCCAGCGGCGCGGAACTTTTAGAGGTGATCAGAATGACCGAAGAGATCAAGCAGAAGGTGGACAGGATGATGGACGTGGCCCGCAGCGTGGGCGACAGCAGCGAAGACCCCTTCGACGCCGAGCAGACGACCTATCTCAAGGAGCGGGCCGAGACCGTCGGACAGGGGCGCATCGAGGAAGTTCAAAATGCCTGGCCCGAACTGATGGCGGCGGTTCTGGTAGAAATGGAGCGCGGCACCGACCCTGGTGATTCCAGGGTGAAGGCGCTGGCTGAGCGCTGGCAGGGCCTGGTGGCGGAATTTACCGGAGGCCGCCAGGACATCAAGGCCAACCTGAACACCGCCTATCAACGCCGGATGCCGCCGGAGATGCAGGCGATGTGGGACTACATCTCGCAGGCGATGAAGTCGTAAAAGGTCTGGGGAACCGGGGAAGACATGCTTCCCCGGTTCCCCAGACCTTTTGCCTGGCCTCTTGAAAGCTCCGAGCTCAGCCCTGAGCCGCCGCACAGGCCGGGCACTGGCCGTAGAGCGTGACCTCGTGGGCCTCCACGACGAAGCCGCCAGGGTAGACGGTGCCGGGCGGTAGCGCCACCGGGCAGGTGCTCAGGGTAAACACCCGCCCGCAACTGCGGCAGGCAAAATGGTGGTGGTGGCCGCGCCCACTGGCCTCGTACAGGTTCTCGCCGTCGAGCGTGACGATGTGGGCCGCGCCCTGCTCCTGCAAGAGCTTGAGGGTGCGGTAGACGGTGGCGACCCCCAGGCTGGGCAACTCCGTCAGCGCCCGGCTGTGCAGTTCCGGCACGCTCAGTGGCCCCTCGGCAGCGATCAGCAGGCGGCTGATCACCCCGCGCTGACGGGTGCCCTTGGGGCGGGGCGCAGGGGAGGCGGCGGCGCTCATAGGCTTCAGGGTAGCAAATGGGCCGGGCCGGATTGCGAGCCAGGGCGGAGGCGGCGGGTTGGAAGATTGGTCTGGAACCCAGGCTAGACTTCTCGCCATGCAGCGGTTCTGGAGGTCGGTGTTCTGGGCACTTGTGTTCGGGCTGGGTCTCGGGGTAGTCCGGGCGGGCGGAGCCGGTGCGCTGCCGCCAGTGCCGGGGCCGCGCACCGTGCCAGTCATCGTCATGAACTTCTCTGCGGGCGACCCGGACGGCGTGTTCGTCTGCCAGGACGGCTCGACTGTGTTTATTGAGCAGGTGGGGTTTACTGAGCAGGTGGGCGACACACTGCGGCTCACCCGGCGTGGGGAAGTGTATTCAAATGGGCAGGTTCTCTGGAAGGCGGGCGCAAATCAGAGCTACAGGCTGACACTGGGCCAGTCCGTGCCGCTGATCTGCCGCAGTACCACTTCACGAGATGCGGCGCTGGTTCCTGGGGGCATTCAGAATTACCGCTGCTCGAACGCCGTCAGCCTGGCCGTCGTGCCGTTTCCGGAAGCGGTGGCCGTGACCTCGTTCCAGGCTGGGCAGCGCCCCGACATCGCTGGACTGTTGCCCCGAATCCGTTCGGCCAGCGGGGTCCAGTACCAGAACAGCGAGTGGACCTGGCTGACCGGGGGCCAGATGGGAACACTGATCTTTCACGGCAACACAGTGGCCCAGGGGTGCCGCCTGGAATAGACGGGCCTGGGCCGGAGCGGGTTGCCTGTGTTCAGCTTGCCGGGGCTTAGCTTATCGGGGTTCAGCGCCCGTAAGTCGCGGAAATACTCGTCTTGGCGAGCGTCGCGCCGTTGAGGTTGAAGCC
>NZ_CP104213.1:1372500-1385000 GCF_025244745.1 Deinococcus rubellus | reverse complement strand
GGCCCACGCCGCCTGCCGCCCGAGCTTTGCCCCGGCGGGTCACCGAGTTGACGACAATCGGCCCCTTACCGCACAGTTCACACACTTTAGACATAATGAAAACTCCTTATTCAGCCCGGCCTTGTCGGCAGGCAAGCCTTGAGAGTGTAGCACACCGCCGCCTGGAAGGAAAAGGAAGCGCCAACAAAAAACCCGGCACTTGGCCGGGTAGTGAGAGGAAATGCTGTTAGCGCAGAACCTTGACGGCCTTGAGGATGGCAATCAGGATCACGGAACCGACCACACCCCAGACGATGCTCCAGAAGCTAAACCCGCTGCCCGCGACATTCGCGCCGCCGATGTGCAGAAGATTGGCAAAAACCCACTGGGCCAGCAACGCGCCGACAATGCCGATCAGAATGTTGGCGATTGCACCCTGCTGCTGATTTGTATTCATGATCATGCTGGCCAGCCAACCGCACAGAGCACCCACCAGAATCGTAATAATCCAACCCATGTTCTTTTCCTCCTTGAGCGTTGTTTCCAACGATTGATGAGTTCGGCTTCAGCACCTTTATGGTGCGCCGCTTTCGTTGTGAACTGAGAATGAGGCGACGCACCCGGTTTCAGTGTAAGGCAGCGTACCTTTTGAAGACTGCTTGAAGACCGCATAAGGAGTGGGTCAACTTCACTTAAAGGGGAGGTCGGAAAATGACCGCGAAGCTGACGCCAAGCTGAACGGCCCTCCCCGCAGCACGGACTTGTCTCGACTTTAACTTGAGCCGTCACGTTGCCGCCGTGTAGCATGTCCTGAGCTGCCGTGACGTGCGGGCCCTGGTACAAACACCAGTGGCTGCCCGGAAAAGACGTGCGGACACGGAGGAAGTTATGCCTGGAATCATCGACGCTTACCGCAGTTATCTGCCGGTCACCGACAAGACGCCCACCCTGAGCCTGCACGAGGGTGACACCCCGCTGATTCATGCGCCCAAGCTCAGCCGTGAACTGGGTATCGAATTGCACCTCAAATTTGAGGGCCTCAATCCCACCGGCTCCTTCAAGGACCGGGGCATGGTGATGGCAGTGGCCAAAGCCGCCGAGGAAGGCGCACGCAGCGTCATCTGCGCCTCGACCGGCAACACCTCCGCCGCTGCTGCCGCTTACGCTGCCCGCATGGACATGCAGTGCTACGTACTGATTCCCGATGGACGCATCGCGCTGGGCAAACTGGCGCAGGCGGTGATGTACGGCGCGAAAATCATCTCCATTGACGGCAACTTCGACGAGGCGCTGAAACTGGTGCGAGAGATCTCGGCCAGCGAGGGCATCGCGCTGGTCAACAGCGTCAATCCCTACCGGCTGGAAGGCCAGAAGACGGCGGCCTTTGAAGTGGTAGATACGCTGGGCAAAGCGCCGGACATCCTGTGCCTGCCGGTGGGCAACGCGGGCAACATCAGTGCGTACTGGAAGGGCTTCCGGGAGTACCGTTCGCACGGCAAAATGGACACGCTGCCGCGCATGTGGGGCATTCAGGCGGCGGGCGCGGCCCCGCTGGCACGCGGCCTGGCACGGGTGGACGAACCCGAGACGCTGGCGACGGCCATTCGTATCGGCGCACCCGCCAGCGCCATCCTGGCCCGACAAGCAGTGAACGAAAGTGCGGGCCTGTTCGACATGGTGACTGACGATGAGATTCTGGACGCCTACCGCAAGGTCGCCCAGGATGGGGTGTTCTGCGAACCGGCCAGCGCCGCGCCGATTGCCGGGCTGATCAAGCTGCATGCGGCAGGCAAGCTCGCAGCAGGCCTTCAGGTGGTCGCGGTGCTGACCGGCAACGGCCTGAAAGACCCCAACATCGCCCTGCAAGCCGTGAAGGTGCAGCCGACGCAGGCCAGCGCCGACCTGGCTTCGGTGCTCTCGGCCCTGCGCTAATGGCGGATTTCGGCCAGCCGTTCGAGGTGCGCTCCCCGGCCAGCAGCGCCAACCTCGGCCCCGGTTTCGACAGCCTGGGCCTGAGCGTGCCGCTCTACACCACCCTGCGGGTGACGCCGCAGGCCCGCACCGAGGTCGTGCCGCTGGGAGCTGAGCTGGAGGGCACCCCTGCTGACGAGAGCAATTATGTGTACCGGGCGATGCTGCTGAGTGCCAGACGGGCGGGGCTGACCCTGCCGCCTGCCAGGGTAGAAATCGAAACTGAAGTGCCGCTGGCACGCGGCCTGGGCAGCAGCGCGGCAGCATTGGTGGCAGGCATCGTGGCCGGAAACATCCTGCTGGGCAAGCCGCTGGGCGACGAGACCCTGCTAGACGTGGCTGCCCGCGAGGAGGGCCACCCTGACAACGTGGCTCCGGCGCTCTACGGCGGCATCGTGGTGGCGACCCTGGACAAGCTCGGCACCCACCATGTCCGGCTAGAACCACCTGACCACCTGGGCGTCACAGTGCTGATCCCCGACTTTGAACTCAGCACCAGCAAGGCCCGCGCCGTGCTGCCCACCGAGTACTCGCGCGCCGACGCGGTGCACGCCTTATCCCACTCGGCACTGCTGGCGGCGGCACTCGCTACCGGACGACTGGACCTGTTGCAGCACGCCATGCAGGACTACATCCACCAGATCTGGCGCGCGCCGCTGGTGCCGGGCCTCAGCGATATTCTGGAGGAAGCCCACAAGCACGGCGCACTCGGCGCGGCCCTCTCCGGCGCGGGACCAACCGTGCTGTGCTTCCACGACACAAGGCATGACACGGCGCGGCTGCACAGCTTCCTCGGCAGCGTGATGAAGCGCAACGGGCTGGAGGGGCGGATTCTGGACCTGCCGATCGACACGCAGGGGACGCTGGTCCGGGCACTGTAACGCCTCCGCTCGTGTCCACCCCTCCATTTGGTTGAGAGGGGTGTTGTTTTATTCGGCCCGCTCCAGCCGCACCCGCGTGTTGTGGAAGGTACTCCCGCCGCCCAGGTCAGTCAGCGTCTGGGCGGTCACGGCATTGATGCTCTGGCCGTCGGGAGCGCTCAGGCCCCACCAGCTGCCCTCCACCACCGCCACACCCGGCTGCACCTCGTCCGTGATGCGGACCCGGCGCACGGCCTGGCCCGTCTCGCTGACAATACGGGCCAGCTGACCGCCGACAAGTTCACCCTGATCAGCGGGATGCACCAGGATGTGCGGCTCAGTGCCCTCGGCTCTGGTCAGGTTGCCGAGCATGCCGTAGGTACTGTTGAGGAAATGGTGGGCAGGCGGCGTCAGCAACCGCAGCGGATACTCGGCGTTCAGTTCGGCGGCCGGACAGTAGACCGGGGCGGGCGTGAACATCACCTTGCCGCTGGGCGTCGGCGCACCATCGGCGTAGGGCAGCCAGCCGTCCGGCAGCTTGAGCGGCAGTGTTCCGGCAGCCTTGAGCGCTTCCGGCGTGATGCCTTCCAGAAACGGGTGTCCGGTGTCGAGCACTTCCGTCAGCAGGTCGTCCACCGTCCAGAAGAGTGACGGCTCAGTGAGGCCCAGCCGCTCGCCGAGTTGCTGGAACACCCAGGAATTGGGCCGCGTCTCGCCGGGCGCGTCCAGTTCGGCGGGGTTGTAACCAAGCCATGAGTGGCCGTAACTGGTGTAGATGTCGGCATGTTCCATGAAGGTGGTGGCGGGCAAAACATAATCAGCCAGCCGCGCCGTCTCGGTCATGGCCTGCTCGAGCACAATCACTTTGAGGTCTGGGCGCTGGAGTCCGGCAATAACCTGCGCCGAGTCGGGGGCCACCACCGCCGGGTTGCAGTTATAGATGAAGGCCGCCTCGAACCCGGCAGATGGTTCCAGCGCGCCCGCCAGCTCGTTCATGTTGACGTGCTTCGCATCCTCCCTGATCAGGTGGGCTGCGCCCAGCCGTGAGCGGTTGAGGTGGAACACTCCCGAGGTACTAAGGGTGCAGCCGCCGCCCCTGCGCCGCCAGTCGCCGGTGATCGCGGGCAGCAGCGTGACCGCCCTGAGGGCCGTGCCGCCGCCCTCGTGCCGGGTCATGCCGTAGCCGACGCGGATGTAGGTGGGGCTGTCCTGCGAGATGGCGCGGGCCAGTTCAGCGACCTGCTCGGCGCTCAGGCCGGTGGTTTCGGCGGTGCGCTCCAGCGTCCAGCCTTCAGCCTCGGCACGGAACTCTTCAAACCCCTGAGTGGCCTCGCGGATGTACGTTTCGTCAGCCCAGCCCTGCGCCATGATCTCACGGGCCACACCCAGCACCAGCACCGTGTCGGTGCCCGGGCGCAGCTTGAGATGGGTGTCGGCGTAGCGCCCGGTCTTGTTGAGGTAGGGATCGACGTGAATGATCTTCGCGCCGTTCTTGCGGGCCTGGGTCATGAAGGGCGTCAGGTGACTGTTGGTACTCAGGCTGTTGATGCCCCACAGCACGATGGTTCGGGCGTGCGCCACATCCTCGGGCAGCACGCCGTAGCGCGGGCCGTAGCCGAGCCGCCAGGCTTCGGTGCCAGCGGTGGAGCAGATGGTCTCGTCCAGCTCCGGCGCTCCCAGGGCGCGGAAAAACCCGTGAATATGGTGGCCCTCCATCAGGCCCATCGTTCCAGCGTAGTGGTAGCGCAAAACAGCGTCGGGGCCGCGCCTTGCCAGCACGTCGCGCAGGTGGGCGGCGATCTCGTCCAGTGCCTGCTCCCAACTGACGCGCGTCAGCTCTCCGTTCACGCGCTTCATAGGGTAGAGGGGGCGCTCCGGGTGGTTCTGACGGGCCGGGTAATGCACCGTCTTGGCGCAGGCAAAGCCCCGCGTGATCGGGTGGTCAGGGTCGCCAGTCAGCTTCACCGCTTTCTCCAGGCCGTCTGCGCCGCGCTCAATGGTGATCTTCAATCGGCAAGCGTCGGGACAGTCGAGCGGGCAGGTCAGCAGCACCTGGCGGATGGTGGGAGCGGCAGTCATGGGAAGAGTTTACGCTTCCAGGGACGCGGTTCACTTCGGTCTGGACGCGGCGGGATACCCTCATTCATGCAGATCAACGGCGTCAATCTGAACGTTCAGCGCACAGGTAAGGGCCAACCCGTCATCATGCTGCACGGCCTGACCAGCAACCTCACGGCGCTGCAACCGGAAATGGAGCAGCTGAGCCAGTCGTTTGAAGTGATCGCCATCGACAGCCGGGGACATGGCCGCTCGGACAAGCCATCCCACTACACGCTGCAAGACCACATTGACGACGTGCTGGGCGTGATGGACGCCTTAAACTTGCCGGGCGTCTTTCTGATAGGCACGTCGGCGGGCAGTTACATCGCGCAGGGCGTCGCCTCACAGCAACCTGGGCGGGTTCACAAACTGGTACTGGTGGTGCCGAAATCCAACGGCAAAACGTCCTCGGTGGCGCGCTTCATCGCCGAGCACGCGGAGGAAGTGCGTGGCCTCAGCCACGACGAGATTCAGGCCCTGGTGCTCTCGCACATCTTCGCACCGTCCACGCCGGAAAGTATCAGGTCGGCGCAGGCAGAATGGAGCCGCAAACAAGCAGAGCAGGGTTTGACCCTCGACGCCCAGCAGGCCGACGCCGCCAGTCAGGCCCTGGCAGGTTTCGATTTCAGGCCGGTGCTGCCTCAGATCACCGCCCAGACGCTCGTCATCAGCGGGAGGCACGACATCCTCAACCTGGTGGCCGAGGGGGAACTTATCGCGGAGCTGATTCCGAACGCACGGCTAGAAATTCTGGAGCAATCGGGCCACCTGCCGAATGTGGAGGAACCGAAGCGCCTGCTGGATCTGGTGGAAGGGTTTTTAAAGAGCTGAACTCCTCGCTCACCCCTTCCCGAACACCTTTCCAAGTAACTCTCCCCTTTCCTGCAAAGCGGCCTGAAAAGCCGCCGCGTCGTTGGCCGGGCCGCTCGGCAGATTCTTGGCCTGCCCAGTTTTGGCAGCCACCTGTCCGCCGAAGCGCCTCACCCGGAACATGCCGGGATGCTCCTCGAAGACGGCAATCACCTCGCTCGGCTGCGCAGCCAGATGCGCGGCGTAGGTCAGTTCCTGCTCCAACTGGGCATGGGCGGCGGCCTCGCCCAGCTGGGTCAGCAGGCGGTCAATCAGGGCAAACACACGGGCGGCGTACGCGTCCACCTCGGTTCTCTGCGGCAGGTAGCCCCGGTGAATCACCCGGTTGCGAAAGTCGGAGCCGAGCGCCTGGGTACTCAGGAAATCGGGCGCTGCGCCCTCGCGCCACAAATAAGCCAGCGCAAAGGCCCCCATCTGGCGCTCGCTCTGGGCCGAGAGCAGCTTCCAGGCCGTGTCCAGGCGGGCGGCGGCGGCGGCAAAGTCCTCACCTTTCCCGGCGGCCCGCTCCAGGGTGGCGGCGCGGGTATAGAACTCGAAGAAGCGCTCCAGACTGCCCGCAAAGCTCGCCACCGCTTCACGGGCGTAGCCGTCCATCAGTGCCCGTGTGCCGAGGTCAAACAGCATCTCGAACTTGTGCTTGCGCAGGTAAATGGTAAATTTCCCGGCGCAGTGCGGGCAGCTCAGATCGTGAATACCGGAATCGGTGTACTCGGCCTGCATCTCTCGGCGGCAGTGCGGGCAGGCGGCAGGAAAACGCACCTTCTGTATCCGTTACTGCGGCAGCGCCTGGCCGGGTCTACTGATCAGGTACACCAGCCCGCCGGAGTGCGAGAGCCACAGCCGCTCGAAGGCGGCGCGGGGGTAGCTGCGCTGCACGCCCGCATCAGTCGGCGCGGCGGGGTCGTTCAGTACCGGATTTCCCTGCGCATCGAAGCCCACCAGCACCATCAGGTGCCCGCTGCTCGACGGCACGGCGGCCCCCGGCAACTCGCCCGCCTTCCAGCCCAGGCTGACGCCCAGCGGAATGCCAGCAGCAATGTAGCGCTCAGCCTCGCGCAGATTGGGAAGCCGGGTCACCAGGGCACGCAAGCCGTGCTCGGCAGCGAAGGCAGTGTTGAAAGGCCAGTTGCCGGTGCCGTCGTAGGCCGCGTCGTAGGTCGCTCTGGCCGCGTCCGGCACGCTGATGTTCACGCTGTAGTAGGCCAGAATCATACTGGTGCTGGTCGGGCTGCACCACACTTCGCCGCCGTCCTTGTAGAGCATCTGCGAGCGTTGTGGCACGTTCAGCACCTTGTTCCAGCGTACCTTATCGCCCGCTGCGCCTGCCGACGCCATCCGCTGAGAGCGGTCCGAGGTGTTGAAGGCCAGCAAGCTCAGACTGGGACCCGCGCCGCTGGCCCGCAAGGTCAGTCGGTACTCGAAGCCGCTGGCTTTTCTCGACAGGCGCAAGGTATCGGTCATGATCTGCCCGAAGCTGTCTTTTTGCCCGTTCAGACTCGTGCGTCCCGCCGCGCTCTGCCAGGTACCGAACGAGTAGAAGCGGCTGGCCCCAGCGGGCTTGACTTCCAGCGTGAGGCTGCTTCCAGGGGGTGTCAGGCCGTTCCACGAGGGAATCAGCTCGTCGTAAGCGCCCAGACTTGCCACGCTGCCGGAGAGGGTGCCCAGCTTACTTCCCGGCACGAGCGTCAGTCGGCCCTGCTGCAACACCAGACCCTGCATCGTGGCCACGCCGAAGTCGGCAGACTCCAGAACGGTGGTGGTGGACGCGGCGTTTCGCATCATCAGGGCCAGTGTAGCGGGTGGGCAGGCCAGCAGCGCCAGACTTGCCAGGGCAGACTTGAGCATGTCCGGCATTGTCGCGCCTGGGTACTTCAGGTTGGTGAACGGCCCAAACAAACGCGGGAAACAGCACCGAAGTCTGTTCCCCGCAGCTCTTTGTTTTTTGTCTCTGGGGGCAGCCAATAATGGATGGGGGCGGCCCCGTGCGTTGAAGTGCAGTGGTGTTCTGGAGAGGAGGAAGGGCCAGGCAGCGGGCGAAGACCGGGCGCTTTAGCCGATCAATCCCAGGGCGCGGGCACGGCTGACGCAGTCGGTGCGGTCACGGGCACCCAGCTTGGTATACAGGCGGGCCAGATGGTCCTTGATGGTATCGGGGCTGACGCCCAGGCTGCGGGCGATCTCCTTGTTGCTGTAGCCCTTGGCCAGCAGCGGCAGCACGTCGCCCTCGCGCGGTGTCAGGCGCGGCACCTCGACTTTGGGCAGGCGGTCGATTTCCGGATGCGCCACGATCTCGCGCAGCTGGCGGGCCAGTTCGGCGGGAGCGGTTTCCTTGCTGAGGTAGCCGCGTGCCCCTGCCGAGCGGGCTGCCTGCACGATGGCCGGTTCGGCAAAGGTCGTGATCAGCACGCTCACCACATCGGGATTGGTGGCGCGCAACTTCTCGCAGACCTCGATGCCGGTCAGGCCGGGCATCTTGACATCGAGCAGCGCCGCGTCGGGCCGAAACTGCCGGATGACTTCAAGCGCTTCCAGGCCGTCACTGGCCTCGGCCAGGACCTCGAAGCCCTGATCACGCAGCGCGTACTTCAGGCCGATACGAAACAGCGGGTGGTCGTCAGCAATCACGAGTTTCATGGGAAACCTCCGGAAGAATCAGGGTCAGGACGCTGAGGTCCTGGGCGGGAGCGGCAAGGCGGGCGGAAGGTGGAGAGTCAGGGAGCCCGGTCAGGAGGTCCGGAGCGGGTTGACGGTGGTAATGGAGGTCGCCGCCGTGGGCCTGGGCGATGCGGCGGGCAATGAAGAGCCCCAGACCAGCGGTTCCGGCGGTGTACTGCTGCCCGGCGATGGTGGTTGGCTGGGCGTTGAACGGCTGGGCCAGCTCGTCGAGCGCCCCACTCAGGCCGGGGCCGTCGTCACTGACGCTCAGCTCCGCCGCAGTGCCCACCTGCCGTACTTCCAGACGGACCTCAGTAGCGGCGTAGCGCAGGGCGTTATCAGTCAGGTTGAGCAGGGCGCGTTCCAGCACCGCCGCGTCCACTTCGGCCAGCGCCTGACCGCCCACCCGGATCATGACGCCGCGCGCGGCAGCCGCAGCACTCAGCCGGGCGGCCAGCACGTCGAGCAACGGGCGCAGTTCGGTGGGCCGCTTCGAGAGTTGCACCGCGTCGCGCTCGAAACGGTGGGCATCGGCCATCTGCTGCACCAGTGCCAGCAAGCGGGCGTTCTCAGCCAGCATCTGCCCGCCCACGTCCAGCCGCTCGGGTTCGCTGAGGTGGGTGCCGATCAGCAGCCGCGTCAGGTGGCCGGTGGCGATCAGCGGTGTCTTGAGGTCGTGAACCAGGGTCGCCATAAATGCGCCGCGCCGCGCCTGCTCGGTGCCGAGGCGCAGCAGCAGACCAGTGAACGCTGAACGCAGCGCCCGGACCTCGCCCGGATCGCCCGCCGGACCGTCCACTTCCACATCGTCCTGCTCGACTTCGGCCCGCAGCCGAATCAGTGGCCCCAGCATCGCCGCCGCCAGCACATACCCGATGACGGCGGACAGCACCCCCACTCCCAGCGTCCAGAGCGTCAGCCCCAGACTCCAGTTGCCACCACTCACGATCAGGGTCAGGGTGAGGTTCGGCAAAAAGGCCAGCGCGAAGATGACCGCCGCGAACTGTGCCCGCAGGGTGTTCCAGCGTTCAGGTTGAAACGAGAACTGAGAGGCGGTCATCTAAAGGCAGTCTAAAAATCTCTGTATGACAGAAACCTCACATTCGGACGGGTTTCACCTGACATGTCAAGCCCCCCGATGGGCGGATTCACCGGGGGTGGGGACGGCTCGTAGGCTCTCTTTCGGCAACGGCCCATTGCATGTTCCCAGTGGGCGTTCAGGCTACTTTAGTCCTCAGTACTGAGCACGGCCAGGAAAGCTTCCTGCGGCACTTCCACGGTGCCGATCTGCTTCATGCGGGCCTTGCCCTTCTTCTGCTTGTTCAGCAGCTTTTTCTTGCGGCTGATGTCGCCGCCGTAGCACTTGGCCAGCACATCCTTGCGAAACGCCTTGACGGTGGAGCGGGCGATGATCTTGCCGCCGATCATGGCCTGAATCGGCACCGGCCACATCTGGCGCGGAATGACCTCGGCCATCTTGTCCACGATCTTGCGGCCCAGCGGGTAGGCCCGGTCCTCGTGGACGATGACGGCCAGCGCGTCCACGATCTCGTTGTTCACGTAGATGTCCACCTTCACCAGTTCGCCCTCGCGGTAGCCGGTGATGCTGTAGTCCATGCTGGCGTAGCCGCGCGAGATGGACTTGAGGCGGTCATGGAAATCGTAGAGGATCTCGGCGAACGGCACCTCGTACACCAGCTCGACGCGCTTGCCGAGGTAATTCATGGTGACCATACTGCCGCGCCTTTCCTGAAGAAGCTGCATCACCGGGCCGACATGCTCTTCCGGCAACATCACCGAGAGCCGGATATACGGCTCCTCGATCAGGTTGACCCGGTCACGGGTCGGGAACTGGGCCGGGTTCTGCGTCTCGAAGATCTCACCGTTATTCAAAGTGATGCGGTAGATGACGGCAGGCGCGGTGGCGATCAGATCGAGGTCGTACTCGCGCTCCAGCCGTTCCTGAATGATCTCGGCGTGCAGCAGACCCAGGAAGCCGCAGCGAAAGCCGAAGCCCAGTGCCTCACTGGTTTCCGGCTCGAAGGAAAAGGCCGCGTCGTTGAGCTTGAGCTTTTCCAGCGCCTCGCGCAGCTTGCGGTACATCTCGGTGTCGGTGGGATACAGGCCCGAGAACACGACCGGCTGGGCGGGCTTGAAGCCGGGAAACGGGTCGGTGATGGGCCGCTCGCGCTCCATCAGGGTGTCGCCCACCTGGGCGTCGTGAATGTCCCTCACGCCTGCCGCCACCCAGCCCACGTCGCCCGCTGTGAGCGAGTCGCCGACCACCAGGCCGGGGCTGAAGGTGCCCACTTTGTCCACCTCGAAGTGTTTGCCCGTCGAGAACAGGGTGATCTTGTCCTTGGGTTTGATGGTGCCGTCGAGTACGCGAACGAACACGATCACACCCTGGTAGGCGTCGAACACCGAGTCGAAGATCAGGGCCTTGAGCGGCGCGTCGGGGTCGCCGGGCGGCGAGGGAATACGCTCCACGATGGCTTCCAGAATCTCCGGCACGCCCTGGCCTGTCTTACCGGACGCGAAGATGGCGTCTGCGGCAGGAATGCCCACCACTTCTTCGAGTTCCTGCGCCGCACCTTCCGGGTCGGCGGCGGGCAGGTCGATCTTGTTGACCACCGGAATGATGTCCAGCCCCGAATCGATGGCCAGATAAGCGTTGACGATAGTCTGGGCTTCCACACCCTGCGAAGCGTCCACCAGCAGCAGCACGCCCTCGCAGGCGGCCAGCGAGCGTGAGACCTCGTAATTGAAATCCACGTGGCCGGGGGTGTCGATCAGGTTGAGAATGTACTGCTCGCCGTTGGGGCGGGTGTAATTGAGCCGGACCGGGGTGGACTTGATAGTGATGCCGCGCTCGCGCTCCAGCTCCAGGGTGTCGAGCGTCTGGGCGCGCTTGTCGCGCTCGCCCATCGCGCCGAGGTGTTCCAGGATTCTATCGGCCAGGGTGCTCTTGCCGTGATCAACGTGGGCGATAATGGAGAAGTTCCGAACCTGCATCCCTCCAGTCTAGCGGAGGAAAGGGGTCGGCAAATAGGAGCGGCGTGCAGCGTGCTCCGGTTAGTGGAGCCACCAGCTTTTTGACGCTGTTTTAACGCCCCATGCTTAGACTCGTCTCACCGCGCCCGCCGCGCGTGATCAAGGAGCCGGAATGAAAAAGCATCTGCTGCTGGCCCTCCCCTTAGCCGCCCTCGTACTCGCCGCCTGCGGGCAGAAAACGACCACGCCTCCCGGCGGCCAGAACCCACCTACTGAAAAGCTGTATACCAAAGTGGGACTGGTGCAGGCCATCAAGTTCGACTCCAACAGCGGCGTAATGGCCGAGTTTGGAACTCTCAGCCCTACGGCCCTGCCCAAATCGCCGGATCCCAGCACGCTGGACACCTGCCAGCTCGGCGACGGCGTTAATGCCCTTATCCAGCTCACTACTCCGGTCATAAATTCTTCTTATGGACCGCTGGACGCTGGTGACGCCATCACCTTCAAGAAGAACGGAATGGCCTTTGCTACTATTTCGCGCATGGATATGCAGCCCCAGGCTCTACCGAATTATGTCTACCAGGCCCGAAATCTGGTGCTGAGCGGCCTGAGTGACCTGACACTGAGCGTCCCTGGCGCGACCGGCGGTTTCCCAGCCTTTACCGACGTTTCCTTCCCTGTGCCCAATCCGGCGTTCAGTCTCACGAAGCCCACTGATCTCAAGACCATTACCTCGACCACCAACTTTACCTGGACGGGAGCCAGCAACGATCCTGCGGCAGTGGTCTTGTTTTTCGTCAAGCAGGGCAATATGCCCTTTTTCTTTTGCACCGCACGCGACGACGGCAGCTTCACCATTCCCAGTGACTTTCAAGATGTGCTCAAAGCCCAGAAGTTCACCCAGGGCATAGCTGGAGCCGTCCAGAGCCTCACGCAAGTCAAGACTAGCGGCGACGCCCTTCTGATCATGCAGAGCCTCAGCGGCGTGGGCGACTTTTAAGCTGTCTGACTCTGCCGCTACACTGCCTCATGGCCCGCCTCAAAAAGAACCAAGTCAAGCACCGCAAACAC
>NZ_CP104213.1:322500-422500 GCF_025244745.1 Deinococcus rubellus | reverse complement strand
TTAGCCTGGGAGCCATCGGCCTGACGCTGGTGTTCTGGGCCTCAGCGTTCGCAGGCATCCGGGCCGGGCTGGAAGCGTTTTCGCCGGGACACCTGACGCTCTACCGCTTTCTGGTGGCCTCCCTGGTGCTGGGCGTCTACGCCCTGAAGGTCCGGTTGCCGCTGCCCAGCCGGGCCGACGCCCTGCGGATTTTCGGGCTGTCGCTGTGCGGCATCACCCTGTATCACACACTGCTCAATTACGGCGAGCAGAGCGTGCCCGCCGGGACGGCCAGTCTGATCATCGCGGCGGGGCCAGTCATCACGGCGCTGATCGCCACCCGCTTTGCCGGAGAACGACTGACCCAGCTGGGCTGGCTCGGCACCTTCGTCAGTCTGGGCGGCGTGCTGCTGATCGTGCTGGGGCGCGGACAGGGCGTGGCGTTTACCGGCGGGGCCGTGCTGATCCTGCTGGCCGCCGTGTTCACCAGCATCTATTTCGTGTTTCAGCGGCCCCTTCTGAGACGGATGAAACCGCTGGACTTCACGGTCTGGAGTCTGCTGCTGGGCAGCCTTCCCATGCTGATCTTTCTGCCAGGCTTTGTCGGCGAACTGCGGGCCGCACCGCTCAGCGCCCACCTGGCAGTCATTTACCTGGGTATCTTTCCCTCGGCGCTCGCCTATCTGACCTGGACGGTGGCCCTCTCCCGGGTGAGCGCCAGCACGACCACCAGTTTTCTGTTCGTCAGCCCGGTGCTGGCCACCCTGATCGCCTGGCTGTGGCTGCGCGAGGTGCCGGGGCAGATCTCGCTGATCGGAGGGGGGGTGGCACTGCTCGGCGTGTTGCTGGTCAATACCCTGGGCCGCCCGGCCCGGCAGACACCTGCTGCCCAGCCAGGCCGCACCGATTCCGGCGCTCCCTCTTCATGACCAGTCTGAGCGCGCCACTGGCCGGGACTGTGCCCCACCCGGTTCCTGAGCGCCCGGTGATCGAACTCGCCGACGTGGAGCTGAGACTCGGCGGACGCGCGGTGCTGAGCGGGGTGAATCTGGAGGTGCGCCGGGGTGAATTTCTGGCGGTCATCGGCCCATCGGGCGGCGGCAAAAGTACCCTGCTGCGGATCATTTCCGGTTTGCTGAGGGTGGACGCGGGCCAGGTGACGGTGCGTGGACGGCCCGCCTATGTGTTCCAAGATGACCGGCTGCTGCCCTGGCGCACCGCCATCCGCAACGTGGCCCTGCCGTGTGAACTGGGGTCCGGCGGGGCCATGACGCCCGCCGAGGCGCTCTCACTGGTCGGCATGGCGGCCTATGCCCAGTATCTGCCCGCCCAGCTCTCCGGCGGGATGCGGGCGCGGGTGGGGCTGGCCCGCGCCCTGGCACAGTCGGGTGACATCCTGCTGCTCGACGAGCCGTTTGCGGCGCTCGACGCCCTGGTGCGCGAACGCTTCAACGATGAACTGCGCCACCTGCACGAGAAGACCGGGCAGACCACGCTGATGGTTACCCACTCGATCCGTGAGGCGGTGCTGCTGGCCGATAGGGTGGCGGTGCTGCGCGGCGGGCAGATCGTCTCGGTGCTCGAAACGCGCGGCCAGGGGCGGCTGAGCGCCTACACTGAGGGCATCGAAGCCGAGTTGCGCGCCCTGCTGGGCGCTGGCGACAGCACCCAGAACTGGTCGCCGCCGAAGCCCCGGCGCAGCAAGTCCGAGTGGTTGCCGCTGCTGGCGCTGGGGCTGGGGCTGCTCGGCTGGCAACTGCTGGCCCTGCACATCAACGCCGATTACCTGCTGCCCACCCCGCTGCGGGTCTGGCAGGTGTTCTGGGACAATCGCTCGGAATTGCTGCCCCAGCTCGGCTACACCGCCAAGGTGGCGCTGCTGGGTGCGCTGCTGGGCAGCTTCACCGGGCTGATCATCGGCTACCCGATGGCGCGACTCAGATGGCTGGAGCGTTTTCTCAGCCCACTGCTGATCGCCAGCCAGAGCACCCCGACGGTGGTGCTGGCTCCGCTGCTGCTGCTGTGGCTGGGCTTCGATGTCTGGCCAGGCATTCTGGTCAGCGCCCTGACCGCCTTCTACCCGGTGCTGGTGTCCACCCTGGTGGGCGTGCGCGAGGTGGACGCCACCTATCAGGAACTCTTCAGCGCCGTGCGGGCGACCCCGGTGCAGCGCCTCCTGCATCTGGAGCTGCCGGGCGCACTGCCGGTGCTGCTGGGCGGGTTGCGGCTGTCACTGAGCCTGGCGCTGATCGGGGCGGTGGTCTGGGAATTTACCAGCAACCAGCCAGGGCTGGGCTTTGCCATCAACCAGGCGCGACAGCAGTATCAGACGCCGCGAGTGTTTGCCGCAATTGCCCTGCTGGTGCTGCTGGGCGTGGCCTTGTACAGCGCCGTCACCTGGGCCGAGCGCGCGGTGCAGCGGCGGCGAGGGCGCTGAGAATACGGTGCCAATTCAACCCAATTGAAGCCAATTGAAGAAAAAGAGGGGCAGGAGAATCTTGTCTCCCTGCCCCTCTCGCTTATGTTTTGCTGTCCAGCGCTCAGAAGCTGCCAGCGTAGGCCACACCCACCACCGGCACGTTAAAGCTGGTCAGGGTCTTGTCGCCGGAGGTCAGTTTGATCAGGGCCGTCGCGTTCACGGCCTGGGTCGTGTCGCTGCGCGCCACCGAGACGGTCAGCACGGCCTCGTTGCCGACCTGCGAGACGCCGGAGAGGGTGATACTGGTGCCGTCCGGCAACCCGGAAGCGCTGAGGGCCAGATCGCTGGGAATGGTGCCGCCCAGTGCGCCTACCGGTACACTCAGGGTCATCCAGTCCGACTCGGTGTAGAGCGGGCTGTAGGCGGCAGCGCTGATCGGCGCTTGGGTGATCATCTGGGCCGAGGCGAAGGCAGCGGGCGCGAAGCTCAGGGCAGCGCTCAGGGTCAGGGCGGTCAACAGGGACTTACGCATGGTGGTTCTCCTTGGAGGAATCGGGGGCGAGTAGAGTTGGACTTTCGTTCTGGGCGGGCTTCCTGCTCCCCGGCCTTGAACAAAGAATGCGCCGCGTCCTCGCAGGCCCGGTGCAGGAAGAATGGAGATTCGGTGCAGCCCACCCGCCCGCACCTCAGCGCCGAAAACCCGCTGTCTGACGCCTTTCTGACCAGTTGAAAGCCAGGCATCTTCACAGCATCTGCAAAAATGAATGGCGGCTCAAGGCAGCGTTTCGCCGCTGCCCAGGCCGCGCTATACTGCGCCTCTGGTTAGGCCGGGATGGCGGAATCGGTAGACGCACTCGACTTAAAATCGAACGCTTCACGGCATACGGGTTCAAGTCCCGTTCTCGGCACCAGAACAGGCAAACAACCTCGTCTCAGGGCGGGGTTTTTTCTTTTTGGGCATGAGTCTGCTGATCGGACTTTGAACGCACTACGCTGTAGTCGTTCGCTCTCCAAGTAGCCAAAGCAACGCCAAAAGGAGTCGTGTGATGACCACCGATGAACTCTGGCAGCAGTTTTTCTACCACCTCAAAGTCAAGCGCAGAAGCAAGGCCACGATGAAGTATTACGAGTGTACCCAGCGGGTTTTTGGGCGCTACCTCGCTGAGCATAGATTGGAGCATTCCACTCTCTCTGTCCTCCACCTGCGTGGATTCCTGCTTTCCCTTGAAGAAAAAGGGTTAGCTCCGGGTGGGATTCATGGACACGGGAGGGCCGTACGAGCATTGTTCAATTGGGCCTCAGACGAGGAACTCATCACGAATAATCCAGCGAAACGTCTTGGCTTACCTTCCCTGCCCAGAGAGCGACACCCTACGGTCACAAACGAGAGAGTGAAGCAGTTCCTTTCCTCCTGTAAGACATCAGAGCAGCCGAGCAGAGACATTGCCTTAGTCCTCACCCTATTTGACACTGGGATACGCCTTCAGGAACTCACAGAGCTGAGACTTGAGGATTTGCTCTTCGATAGAGGTTTGCTCAGGGTGATGGGTAAGGGGAGTAAGGAAAGGTTCGTGCCAATTGGAGCCAAAACTATGCAGACTATTACTAACTATCTCCGTAAGGAGAGGAAGCCTAATCATGCTGGAGTGAGACATGTCTTCCTCAGCCGCACTGGACAACAACTTACGAAAAGTGGAGTTGGAATTCGATTGATGAAGCTTGGGAAGTCTCAGGGGATGAAGCGAGAAGATACCGCCCCACACGCCTTCCGTAGAGGATTTGCCGTTGAGTTTCTCAGGAACGGTGGTGATGTGTTCACCTTGCAGCAGATCATGGGGCATACCAACTTGGAGATGACGCGGCGCTACGTGACGTTCCTAGATGATGATCTCAAGACAGCACATCTTCGATTCTCCCCAGTTGACAGACTATAAATAACTAATCCGAAATAGAGTAGAGGTAAAGACCTCTGCTCAGACTTCTTCCCAGACCAGCTTCAGAGGCATTCTGTGTTTGGCAGCCTCAAGAGATACGGCTTCAGTAATTTTGAGTTTCCAACTTTCTACCCGCCCCGTATCTCGGAATTTCACATAGATACCGTCGTGAAGCCAAAGTGGTATCCACGCCTGTCCATTTGACCCGTGAATGACATCTGCGGCGGCGGACATCACTCTGAATTCATAGCTGCCGACTTCATGAGAAAGAAGTGTACGGACTGCTCTTTCTCCCACTGCCTTTTCCCCCTCTACCTTTCTCGGCTCTTGCCCCTTCCTTCCCTTTCTCGCCTTTATGCCTGTACTGTCTAGGTCATAGAAGTTGCCATAAGCATCCGTGATACCTCCGCAGGTGCGAATGCCCTCCATATGGCGCTCCCTTCCTTCGAGTAGGGTTGCCGTCATGGGCAGTGCCATATAACGCCCTGTGACCTCTTTCCCCAAATCACGGGTGATTTGCCCCTTCAGTTGAGTGACTGGTTTCCCATATACCGTCGCATAGATAACTTTTTTTAATTCGGGTTTTTTCTCGATTGGGAGCTGAAGTTCTCCCATCAGATGAGGCCATATACTTCCCTCTTCTTCGATAAGGTTCAACAGGTCATCCAGTCCCCACAGTCGCGCCGCAATCACGAGATGCGCGTTACTCAAATCCGCTGACCAAGTACCCGAGAAAAGGATGTCGCGGACATCTGAGGAGAGGTAGGCGGCAGAGTCACCCACCGTGAAGAGACGCTCGGAGTTACGTACCTGCTTGTACGTGGGAGGGAAGAAGGTGGAGAGCGAGGAGAGAATTCGGAGTTGAGAAGTCCATTTTTCGACACCCTTCTTGTCGGCCCTTAGCTTGGCAGCACTCATCTCAGCCTGAACAAAAGCTTGAGCCTGTGGAAGACGATTTGCAAAGGGCGCGAAACTCTTTGGTGGTGTATGGTTTAGCGCTTTTCCAATTTCAGCGTTTGGCCGAGAAAGCAAGGGAAAGCCAGCACGAGTCTCAGCACGGAGTAGTCGGCGGCGTTGTTCCTCACGCTCGGAGAATAGCTTCCCAGAGATGAAGTAGACCATTTCATCTTGCTGAATTTGGCACTGCTCGAAAAGAGTCTGAAGTTGTTCGCTGAATACAATTCTTCCGGTGCGAGCTGTGCCCGTACGGGAATCAGAAGCAGTGAGGTGAAGTCGCAAACCCGTTCGGACCGCAAATCCATCCATTAAAAATTTTGACTTAAAGAGACCTTGAGGAATGAACTTTCGGTCAACTCTAAACAGGTCGGCCACAGAGGTTCTATCCACAACTGCCGCCCCGTTATCTTCATCTCGGAAGGAACCGAACAGGAGGTAAGCGAGGAAGAACCAATCCTCAGGGGTACAGATTTGGAACTCAGAGCGGAGGGCTTCTCGGAAGGATTTGGAGACAAGGACATCCAAACCCTCAGGGGTAAGGGGTAGGTAATTCGTATTTGATTAGCGGCCCCCAGCACCCCCGTCCAAGGACGGGGGTGCTGCCGTTAAGCTGTGGTGGATGACTGGGACGTTGAGGGAGCAGGAGCTGCTGGAGATTATCCGCCAGCAGGCTCAGCGGTTCGAGCGGCTGGAAGCCGAAAACCGCGCGCTCAAAGCTGAGAATGCACGCCTGAAGAAGCGCCTTGAAGACCTTGAGCGTAAGAGCCGCAAGTACGCGGCACCGCACAGTCGTGAAACCCGTAAAGCTGATCCCAAACCCCCAGGACGCCGTGCGGGAGAGGGGCTTTTCACGTACAAGCAGGCACCGACACCCGAACAGATCACTCAAGTGATCGAGGTCAGTGCGCCAAATACCTGCGCTGCTTGCGGATTCAGCGGCAAATTGCTCTTCAAGCGCCAGGACAAAGCTTGGATCACCGAACTCGCTGCTGAGCGCGCTCAGCAGCTCACGGAATATCACGTTCCGGTGATGGTGTGTCCTGCGTGTGGTGGCACGGTGCGCGGCGTGCATCCTGACCTGGCAGCAGATCAATATGGGGCAACGGCTCACCGCTGCGGACCACGCCTGAAGGCCAGCCTTCAGGTGCTGCACCATGAAATCGGCCTCCCACAGCGCCGGTTGCCACGGGTGCTCCAGTTGACGACCGGAATTCGCATCACGCAGGGCGCAGTGACCCAGGACGCACAGCGGCTGGCTGAGGATGCAGGCCCCCTGGCAGCCCATGTTCAGACCCTGGAAGCTGATCTGCGCGCGGCCGCGTTTGTGCATCATGACGATACCGGCTGGCGGATCAGCACCAGTCAAGCCTGGGTCAGCACCTTCCGTTGCGCCCAGACCGTGCTGTTCACCGCCAACCACCAGCACACCAACATCGAGCTTCGAAAGGTCCTGGGCGACGCCTTCCAAGGCATACTGGTCTGCGACCGATTCAAGGTTTATGACAGCAAGAACCTCGATCAGGTCAGGCAGCAGAAGTGCCTGGCGCATCTCATCCGCAACGCGGATGAGGTCGCTGCCGGAGAACAACAGCGGCCCGGTCGAGGACACGAATACGGCCTCCGACTGGCGCAGGTGTTCCGCGACGGGATCAAGCTCCATCGGCGCTATGACGAGGGATGGTGTACCCGGGAAGAATATCGGCAGCAGGGTGAGTCCCTCACCCTGCGCCTGGAAAAGGTGCTGATGCGTGCACCCTTGAAGACCAAGGCCAACGAGCGGCTGCGCCTGGGGATTCTAGAACAGCACCTTCGTGAAAGGGTGCTGCTGTTCCTGTCGGATCCGGAAATTCCACCGACCAACAATGCTGCCGAACGC
Organism: Deinococcus rubellus; assembly: GCF_025244745.1. NCBI lineage: Bacteria > Thermotogati > Deinococcota > Deinococci > Deinococcales > Deinococcaceae > Deinococcus > Deinococcus rubellus. The sequence goes on along the minus strand of NZ_CP104213.1, from coordinate 415,335 downwards.
AGTCTCAGAACCGTGGTCATGGCCAGGAAAGTCTCGCAGTGCAGTAAAAATGCACGGGGAGCCACCACGTACATGCGCATCAAGTCGACGGTGGAAACCGCCCGCCTGCGTGGTCAGGATCCCGTTGGTATGCTGATGTCCCTGCGCTGTTGAACCAGGACAACTCGCTAATCAGATACGGTAATTCAAAGCGGGGCCACCTCCTCAGGTGGAATAAAGATTCAATGAGGACTTAGACTCCCTAGTTCTATAGACGAGTAGAGAGAAGAGTAAAAAAAGGCTGTGATGAAAAATCAGGGCGATATTGTCTGGCGCGGTGTGCTTCCAAGTATCACAACTGGAAGAACGGGGTAACATCAGAAGACCATATCCGTCATCCGAATAGTGAAGAGGGCTATGTGTGAATAAAGTAAGAACTTAATAAAATAAATATTATGGATTTTCTATGGTCAGTTCTTTGCGGAGTCCGCAGCAACATTGCCGTGATTTCGTGGCTATTACTGGAGCAGATACTTGAGCTTTATCCGCCCCTAAGGAGCGCGTCCAGAGAGAGGCAGCTTCAATTTTTTGAGTGCTAATAGGCCTTCGGACCAGATTCCGAATCCTCCAATCCGCTAGCGAAAAAATGAATAAGAGGCTCAGAACTACTGGCTATAAGGAATTAAACCAGTCTTCATCTACCTCTGTGACTTCCACCATACGTGTGCTGACCCCAAGCTTGAGTTCTTTAAGCTTAGTAACTAAGGCGCTTCCATCTATCAAGTCAATTGGTGGAGCGCCGTCTCGTGTGGCCTCAGCACTGGCGGCAGGAGTGAAATTTCCAGTTGTGATGAATAAGCCCTTGTCGGCTCTACCGACCATTGCGCCCCGGAAGTTCCTTATCTCCGGAGCACCTACCGAGCCTCTATATTTCTTGGCCTGGAAGATAATTGGGAAGCTCAGCAACCCCGCAAGTCGCACGATTCCGTGACCATCAATTCCACCATCTCCAGACCTACCTGTTACCTCAACCTGGATGAAGCCAGACTCTCGAAGGATGCGCTGACAGAGACGTTCGAACCCTCCCGGCGTCAAGGCAAGAACAGTTTCTCGTAGATGGTCTTCCCACTTCGGCTGCTCATCGATTGACACACTGTCATCTAATACTTCTTCGTTTGATGTTGTATCAGTGGGTGCCTGTTGTCTCTGAACGCGGACAGCACCCTGTACCTTTCGGGACTGGACCGTTCTAGTTGTTTGCCCCGCCGCTGTCAGCGCCCACACCCCACGAGAGCTGTTGGTGATGAGTCCATACTTCTTCAAATAAGTTCTTGCCCAAGCCAACCTGTATTGTACCTCTGTTTTCCCCGTATCGCCATGGAGAACATCAGTGACTTCTGAGGGCAACTGCATTTGTCGCACTGCTTCCTCATCCAACTCAACGAGACTGGCGCTGCCGCCGAGCTGATGCATTGCCGCCAACAGAGGGTTGAAAAACTCGTGGTACTTGGGAACATTCATCCTGTCCTCAGGTGAGTACTCACAGGACACTTGATGGTCTTTTTAGGCACAATCTAGGATACCGGCAACGGCGGCATGAGAGCTGTTAAGTGCTGTCGTAGCTCGAACTATCTAGGGTAGGAGATAGGTGGCTGAAGCTTACGCGGCGTCAGCATCGGTCACAGATACACCGATAATCTGCATTTCTCCGTTTGGATTGACCTGATAGGAAACCGTATAGCTTCTGCTGCGGCCTTGTCCGAGGTCTTCACGATGAATAGCGGTGTAGTGGGGAATGACGGGTTGCCCCTCAACTGCTTTTCTCGTGTCAGGGGTAGCGGTGACCAATTGCCGAACCTCGTCTAGCTCCTTGGAGAGTGCCAAGAGGGAACTGTGGATGGCCTGAAGCTTTTTGAGTTTGGATTCTTGCATGGTTGGGATACCTCTGAATAATTTTTAGTGGGTGAAATATATCTTCAGTTTGAACGGTGCAGTGGGAGAGTGCAAAGGTTCTGTGGAGGCTGAGAGAGTGACTGAAGCACTACTTGAAGAGTATCTGTAATCGTTTGTTCTGTAGAGACTTTGACACCACTCAATATGAGGAATATACTATGCTGGACGTTGTTTTTGCAGAGCCTCTGAACGCACTCGACTTAAAATCGAACGCTTCACGGCATACGGGTTCAAGTCCCGTTCTCGGCACCAGAACAGCCCCCGTCTCGGCGTGGGGCTTTTTACTTCCTGTTTTGTTTGCTGTCTACTCCTGGCAGCGCTCGCCGTACTCCGCCCAGGTGAAATACAACCCGTGCGGCGGCATGTTGGCTCCAGCCTGCGCCCGCTGCTTCGAGGTCAGAATGGCTTCCATCTGCTCGGGGCTGAGGCGGCCCTCGCCCACACTGAGCAAGGTACCCACCAGGCCGCGCACCATGTGGCGCAGAAAGCTCTCGCCCGCGACGTGAAACTCGGTCAGCTCGCCCAGCCGCTGCACGTCCAGCCGCCGCAGCTCACGCACTGTCTGGCGCTCCTCCTGGGTGGCGAAAGCGGCAAAATCGTGCGGGCCGATCAGCTGCGCGGCGGCCCGGCGCATGGCGGCCATGTCCAGCGGCCCGCTGCGGTGCAGTGCCCGGCCCTCCCACAGCGGGCGGCGCTGCGGCACGTTGATCACCCGGTAGACGTAGGCCCGCCCGAGACAGGAAAACCGGGCGTGAAAGCCCGGCGCGGCGGGTTCGATTCCGGTGACGGCCAGATCGGGCGGCAGGTGGGCGTTGATGGCGCGGGCAAGTTGCTCAGTGCCGGGTTTGAGACTGCCGAGGCGGACATCGAGGTGCGCCGTCATCGTCTCGGCATGAACTCCCGCATCGGTACGCCCTGCCGCCACCGGACGGGCGACATCGGCAGGGTGGCCCACCAGCGGCAGCCAGGCGTCGCGCAGGGTGTCCTGCACACTCCGAGCGCCGGGTTGCGATTGCCAGCCGACGAAGCCCGCGCCGTGCCAGCTCAGGGTCATTCGCCAGCGGACCCAGCCGTCCGGCGGGCGATACTGACGCTGCCCTGCCTCCTCGCCCGCCCATTCAGCACACACGTCCTGAGTCTAGCGGCTGGGTTTGGCCGCGCTGCCGTTCGGCTGAACCGCACCGACTCCCAGCACCCACACATTCGAGTGGTCAATCACGGAGCAAACCGTGTGCTTCCAACCTTCGGTGCACCGGGGCCGGGCGTAAACTGCGGGTTATGAGCGGCGCTTTCCCCACCCTACCCTCCACCCTGGCCTTCGAGGTGATCGACCTCGGCCTGATCGCCTACCAGGCGGCCTGGGACGCCCAGAAGGAGCACCACGCCCGGGTGGCGGCAGGCGGGCGGCCCACTTTGCTACTGGCCGAGCATCCCGCCGTGCTGACGCTGGGGCGCAAGGCGGCGGCGGGCGACAATATCGTCGTGACCCGCGAGTATCTGGCCGCGCAGCAGATCGGCGTCTACCAGATCGAGCGCGGCGGCGACGTGACCTACCACGGCCCCGGCCAACTGGTGATGTACGCTATTTTCCCGGTGGGCCGCAAGGTCCGCGACTTTCTGCGCCTGCTCGAAGAGGCCACCCTCAAGGCGCTGGCAGCACTGAACCTGCGCGATACCCGCCCCAACCCCGGCTACGCGGGCATTTACGTGCCGGACCGGGAGATCAACGGCCTGAGTCGTCATCAGAAGATCGCCAGCATTGGCGTGGCGATCAAGCGGCACGTGGCGCTGCATGGCGTGGGCCTGAACGTCAGCACCAACCTCGACCACTTCGATCTGATCGTGCCGTGTGGCCTGACCGATACCCAGATGACCAGCATCGAACGTGAATATCAGTGGCGCGGCCTGGGTGAAGCTCCCGGTATGGACGCTGTGAAAAGCGCCGTGGCCGAGGCCTTTGCCGAAACCTTCCGCAACTACGACTGGACCCTGCCCGCCCTGCCCTTCCAGACCCTTCCAATCCAACCCATCCCGAGCGCCGGAGGCCCCGCATGACCCAGAACACCACGCCAGAACCCAAGTTCATCAAGAACGGCATCTACCGTAAGGACAGCACTCCGGTGCGCGAGCAGAAACCGGCCTGGCTGAAGGTCAGCATCCCGACAGGGGAGACGTTCAAGGAAGTGCGCTCCATTGTCAAGGAACACCGCCTGCACACCGTCTGCGAGGAGGCCATGTGCCCCAACATCGGCGAGTGCTGGAGCCGGGGTACGGCCACCTTCATGCTGATGGGCCATATCTGCACGCGGGGCTGCCGCTTCTGCGCCGTCGACACCGGCAATCCGATGGGCAAGCTTGATCTGGACGAACCGGCGGGCGTGGCCGACAGCGTGCGCCTGATGGGCCTCAAGTACGTGGTGCTGACCTCGGTGGACCGCGACGATCTGCCGGACGGCGGCGCGTACCACTTCGCCAAGACGGTGACGGCCATCAAGAAAGTCAACCCCGAAACCCGCGTGGAGTCGCTGACGCCGGATTTTAGCGGCAACACCGCCTGCGTGGATCTGGTGCTCGGCAGCGGTGTGGACGTGTACGCCCAGAACATCGAGACGGTGCGCCGCCTGACCCACCCGGTGCGCGACATCCGCGCCGGCTACGATCAGACCTTGAAGGTGCTGAAGCACGCCAAGGCCAGCCGCCCCGACGTAATCACCAAGACCAGCGTGATGCTGGGCCTCGGTGAAACGCACGAGGAAGTCATCGAGACCATGCGCGATTTGCGGGCCGCGAATGTGGATGTGGTGACGTTCGGCCAGTACCTGCGCCCCACCATGCACCACCTGCCGGTTGAGCGATACGTCACGCCCGCTGAGTTCGACGAGTTCCGTGAGATCGGCCTCACACTGGGATTTCTGGAAGTGGTTTCGGGCCCGCTGGTCAGAAGCAGCTACAAGGCCGAGCAGATCTTGATGGATCACCCGCGCGGGATGCCCGCCCACCTGGGTCATCTCAGCGCCGAGGACGGCTTGAGCCTGATCTGAGCGCTTGAAGCCAAACAAACGCCCCCGCATGCAGCGGGGGTTTTTGCTGAACACTCGGAACGACTTACAAACTTTTCCCCGCCTGCTGGAGCACCCCAGCCAGTTCCTTGAGCTGCTCTCCGGTGCGGCCCTCGACGTGGGCGGCGGCGCGTTCGGTGGACTCGCCCAGCTTGGTCAGCAGCGCCTTGATTCTGGCCCCATCGGGCGAGCCGCCCCCGAGCTGGTGCTGCAACGCCACCAGATCGGCGTGGATGGTCTTGGCCCCGCGCCAGTCGACACTCTCAAGATCGCTGGTCCAACGCCCGATGAGCTCCGCACCGCGCTTGGGCGTCACGTCGGCGAGATTGCCCTGAAGGGCGGTGATGGTGGGCTGAATCCTGGTCGGCATGGTCATTCCTCCTGAGTGGGTGGGGTCTGTTTCAGGGATCATCTTCCGTGACGACAAGAGGCCGCACTGCACGCGCCGACGCTTTTTTAAGCGGGCTTCAAGCCTCCCCCAAGCGCCCTTTATCTGCCCCCCAGTCGCTCCCCGCCCAGTTGATTGAAGACGCCGGGCCGCGTGCGGTTTTGCCAGGCCGCCACAACTCTGGCCGCGTTTTCTTCCTGCGCTCCCAGCGAGTCCAGCTCGAAGTCGTAGCCGCTGAAGGTATGTACCCGCCCAAAGTCCATCCGGGCGTCGCCGATGCGCCGGTCTCCCCGTGCCCGCTCACGCCGCTCCAACTCCGGCAGGGGACAGTGTACGCCCACGAAAAACACGTCGAAGGGAGCCAGGAGCCGCACCAGGTCGCTGAGGGTTTCCTGCGTCTCCAGCACGTAATCAACAATCAGATTGTTGCCCGCCGAGGCGAAGGCGGCCAGCGAACGGTGGTAGCCACCGAACAATCTGGGTCGCTGCCGCGACCACTCGAAGGCCACCACGCCGGGCCGCTGCGGTACGACTTCCTTGCTAAACAGCAGCAGATCGAGCGCAAAATACAGAAACGGCTCTGGTAACTGGGCTTGCAGCGCCCGGCAAAGGGTGGACTTCCCAGCACTCGACGCGCCGTTGAGCAGGATGATCCGGCTGACAGGCAGAGACATACCCGCAGGATAACGGGGCGGCACGGTGGCGACCCCAGCCAGATGGCCCAGGCTCCCAGATGGCCAGGCAGCAGGCTGCACGCCCCAGCCTGTGCAAGGCGCTAAGCTGCCCACACTTCAGAGGCGGGACCGGAGCGTAAATGGACCACAGGCAGCAGGGAAAGCGGTTTCGATTGGCTCTCGTTCGGACAGTGTGGGCGCTCAGCCTGACCCTCGGCCTGTCAGCGCCGGGGTGGTGGGGGCCGGGAACCGCCTTCGCCGCGACCCGGCCAGCCGCCAGCACGGTCTTCAGCCGCCAGGACGCGCCGTTTGTCATCGAGTTGCGGCTGCGCGGCAAGGCGCTGAGCGCCGGGCAACGGGCCACCTTGCAGGCCGCCGCCAACCGGGTCGCCGGGCTGATCGGCTCCAAATTCCAGCCGGTGCGGCTCGATCTGCCCGCCAACGCCTGCGACAAGGGGCTACCCGCCCTGCACGAGCGCTTCAATCACTTCGTCGCCTTCGTGGTGGTCAAGGATCTGGGCGACGACGTGTACGGCGATTCCTCGCCCTGCGACCTGCACGACAAGTCCTACCTGCCGATCTACGGCTCGGTGGACCTCAACTCGCGGGGCCTGAACGACCTGGCCCAGCCGGAACTGCTCGACACCGTCATCCACGAGTTGCTGCACGCGCTGGGCGTCGGCACCCTCTGGACAGCCGACGAGCGCGTATCGCTGGACGGCGGCGGCGACGAGAAGAATCTGGCGCAAAAGGAGCGCGGCCAGTGGTACTACACCGGGCCGCGCGCGCTGGCCGCTTACCGGGCGCTGGGCGGCAAAGGTGCAGGCATTCTCCTCGACCCCGACGCGGGCCACTGGGCCGGTGCGGTGGTCTGCTCGGAAATTCTCTCGGGCAGCGCCGGAGACGTGACCGACAGGGTCAATCCCATCAGCCCCATCACGCTGGGCGCGCTCGAAGACCTTGGCTACCGCGTGAACACCAAACTGGCCGACCGCTACGTCCTGCCCAAAGGCGACTGCCCAGCGAATTGAGCCAATCGTTGATTCTGGAAGAAATTTTCAGAAACTGGCTCCGTCTTGACAAAAATAATTTTTACCTCCACAATGCTCTCACAGTTTCCTGTGAAGTTCGGCACGCTGGTTCAGGTGTTTTCCGGCCCTGCATTTGCGGCCCGGTGGCGATTCAGACACGGCTCCCCCAGAGCTGCGTCCGGCCTCCCACTGTTGTCCGCTGCGGTGTTTGACCCTATTCCAGCGCTGCTTTAGGAGGTTTCCCCCGCATGACCCCGCTTCTCGCTTCCCGTCCAGCCGTGCCCGGCGGCGCACTGGGCCGCATCCGGCTCCAGATGGGCAACTTCTCGCCGAGCCTGCGCCGGGTGGCCGACCACGTGCTGCAAGACGCCGACAACGTGGTGCACCAGACCATCACCGAACTCGCCACGGCTGTGGGCGTGGGCGAGGCCACCATCACCCGGCTGTGCCGCAAGCTGGATTTCGCCGGGTTCCACGCCTTCAAGATCGCGCTGGCCGCCGATGTGCTGGGCCGGGGGAATCAGTTGCCCCCCCAGGACGGCAGCCTCAAGGCCCAGGCCAGCCACCTCGCCCGGCAGACTGCCCAGACGCTCGAGGACACCGCCCAACTGCTCGACGCGGGCGTACTCGACCAGGTGGCCGACCGCCTGGCCCGCGCGCCCCGCGTGGACCTGACCGGGCAGGGCAACAGCGGCCTCCTGGCCATCTACTTTGCCCACCGGCTGATGCGCATCGGTATCACGGCGGTCGTTCACTCGGACCCGCACATGGCGGCGGTGGCCATCAGCGGTCTGCCCAGGGGCGGCGTGGTCATCGGCCTGAGCAGTTCGGGCAGCACCATCGACACCGTGCAGCACCTCAAGCTGGCCCAGTCGCAGGGGCACTACACCGTGGCCCTGACCCACCGCGCCCGCAGCCCAGTGACCCGCTACGCCAGCGCCGTGCTGTTCACGTCCACCCAGGAAGACCCGCTCAGCGACAGCGTGCTGGGCACCCTCACCTCGCAGGCGCTGGCGCTGGAAATGCTCTACCGCGCCGTGCTGACCCGCCGCCCCGAGGCCCACGCCATGCTGCGCGTCACCGCCGAATCGGTGGTCGAAAAAAAGTACTGAACTGACGCGCCGCCTTCCCCATCCCGCTTCCCCTGTCCCGGTGGGAACCGCCCCACCACAAGGAGTCGTCATGTCCAAGAAGACCGCTGCCCGATTGCTGACCCTCGGCCTCTCGCTCGCTCTCGGCACCGCCGCCGCCCAGAGTCCGGTGGAGGTGCAGTTCTGGACCTGGTATCTCAGCCCCAAGTTCGACAACTACATCAAGTCCACCATCAGCGACTTCGAGAAGGCCAACCCCGGCATCACCGTCAAGTGGTTCGATAAGCAGGACAGCATGGTGCAGGACTTCATTGCCAGCGTGAACCTGGGCAGCGCCCCGGACGTGGTGAACCTCAACATCGACGAGACCGCCAAGGCCGCCCAGAACGGCTTTCTGAAGAACGTGGACAGCCTGACGCCGATGGCCAGCCTCAAGTCGACCTTCTATCCGCAGACGCTCGCCAACTTCACCATCGGCGGCAAGGTCTACGCCTATCCCTGGTACGGCTCCCTTAATGAGGGCGTGCTGCTCTACAACCCTGATCTGCTGAAGAAAGCCGGGGTCAAAGCGCCGCGCAACATGACCGAGCTTCTGGGCATGGTCAAGACCATCAAAGACAAGACCGGGGCCTACGCCTGGGTTCCGGCGCTCAAGGACCCCAGCGGCGCGTCGTTTCTGGGCTACTTCTTCTCGGACGGCCTGCCGATCTACGACGCCAGCGGCAAGGCGGCCTTCGACCGCCCGGCGCACGTGGCGCTGCTGCAAAAGTACATCGATCTGTTCAAGGCCGGGTACTTCCCGGAAGACGCCCTGCGTAAGGAAGCCTTCCAGCTCGCCACCGAACTCTACCCGCAGAACAAGGTCGCCATGATCGTGGGCGGGCCGCAAGCGCTCAACCGCATCAAGGACACCAACCCCGCGCTGTACGCCAAGACGGTGGTCACGACTGCGCCGCTGGGCAGCGCCAAGGTCCAGACCGGCACCAGCATGGGCATGGTGATTCCGACTGCCAGCAAGCACCCGGCAGAAGCCGCCAAGCTGGCCGCCTTCTTTACCAACAACACCAACCAGATGGCCTTCGCCAAGATCGTGCCGATTGTGCCGACCACCGCCGCTGCCCAGAGCGATCCCTACTTCAAGAAGGTCAGCACCGATCCGATTGCCAAGGCCACCAGCCTGGTCGGCGCGTCGGGCCGCTACATCAACCCCGGCTTCAAGGCCCCCGGCAACAGCGACGACCTCTACAAGAACTTCAGCGACAACATCGAGGCCGCCCTGCTCGGCAAGAAAACCGCCCAGGCCGCGCTGAGCGACTCGGTGACCTACTGGAACGCCAACATGAAGAAGTGAGTCGGAGCGGGGGGCAGGCAGAGAGCTTTCCCGCCCGCTTCTCCCCTGGTGGCCCGCCCCTACATTCGGTCTGGGCGGGCCTCCGCACTTTTCTAGCTTTCTGCCGCTGCCCCAAAGGAGGTGCAAGATGATCCGCTCCCAGCGCCCCACGCCTGGCAACCCCCCCATCCCTGGTAAGCCGAAGTATTCTCTGCGCGACAGTCTGCTGTCCTACGGCTTTCTGGCCCCGGCCCTGATTCTGCTGGCGGTGTTCACTTTCTACCCGCTGGCCTACGGCTCGTATCTGGGCTTCACCGAGTACGGCGGGGCGCGCTTCGGTCAGGGCCTGCCGCCCAAGTGGATCGGGCTGGACAACTTCCGCACCCTGATGGCCGACCCGCTGTTTCTCAAATCGATGGTCAACAGCGTCAAGTACCTGGTGATCGTGCCAATACTGCAGCTCGCCTCGCTGGCGGTGGCCGTGCTGGTCAACAAAAACCTGCCGGGCATGGCCTTTTTCCGGGCGGCCTACTACGTGCCGGTGGTCACCAGCATCTCGCTGGCCGCCGTGATGTGGGACTGGGTCTACAACAAGGACGGCACCCTCAACTGGGCGCTGGGATCGCTGCACCTGATCTCCAAAGACCACATGTTCGGCTGGCTCAACAACGAGTACAGCGCCTTCTGGGCCGTGATGCTGGTGACGTTCTGGCGCGGCTTCGGCTACTACATGGTGCTGTATCTGGCCGGACTCCAGGGCATCCCCCAGGAACTCGAGGAGGCCGCCGTGCTCGACGGGGCCAGCAGCTGGAAGCGCTTCTGGAGCATCACGGTGCCGATGATGAAGCCCACCATCCTGCTGTGTAGCCTGCTCTCCACGATTGCGGCGCTGCGGGTGCTGGAAGAGGTGCTGGTGCTGACCAACGGTGGGCCGCTCAACAGCACCTACACCGCGCTGATGTACGTCTATTCCAAGGCGTTCCAGGGCTTCGACTTCAACTACGGGCTGGCGAGCGCCGCCGGGCTGGTGGTGGCGGTGGTGGCACTGCTGCTCTCCGCCGTCAACTTCCGGCTGTTTCGTGACAGTTCCGGGGAAGGCGCGTGAGCCTGGTGTCGCGGGCCACCCCCGCCCGAACCGCCTCCACGCCGCGCAAGTACCGCAAGCTGGGGCGGGTGGTGCTGCGCTACGTCATTCTCACTGCCGTGCTGCTGTTCGCGGTGTTTCCCTTTCTGTGGACCCTGGCGATTGCCCTCACCGACAAACACGGCGGCGGCAGCATCTACGACTTTCCAGCCAGCCTCTTTCCGCGCGTCCTGACCCTGCGGAACTTCGTGGAGGTCTACACCACCTTCAGCCTCGGCAAGTACATCTGGAACAGTATTTCCATTACCTCCATGACCATTTTCGGCACGCTGGTGGTATCAGCGCTGGCGGCCTACCCGCTGGCCCGCTTCCGCTTTCCAGGGCGCGATTTGATTTTCGGTGTCATCATCGCGACGCTGGTGCTGCCCAGCGAGACCACCTTCATCGTCAACACGCTGACCCTCAAGGAACTCGGCCTGCTCGGGACCCACGTCGGCGTGGTGCTGCCCACCATCGCAGGAGCCTTCGGCATCTTCTTGATGCGCCAGGCGTTTCTGGGGATTCCGCAGGCGCTGATCGAGGCCGCCCGCATCGACGGTGCGGGTGAATTCACCATCCTGACCCGCATCATGCTGCCGCTGACCAAGCCCTCACTGGCCGCGCTGGGCATCTTCACGCTGGTCGGCACCTGGAACGCCTACTTCTGGCCGATGCTGGCACTCTCGGGTGCGCCCGACAGCGTACCGCTGAGCGTGGCGGTCCTCAAGCTCAAAGGCCAGTTCAACTACGATCCCTTCAACATCGCTGCCGGGGCGCTGATCATGATGATTCCGGTGCTGCTGGTCTTTCTGTCGGCGCAGAAGCTGTTCATGCGCGGCATGGAAGGGGCGGTGAAGTGACGGTGTTTGTTGACTGCCCACCCGTCTGCCCAGCCTCGCAAAAAGAGGTTGCTACATGACCCTGCCTGCCGCCCGCACCCTGATCATTGACCTGCCCGGCCCTGACCTGACACCGAAGCAGGGCCGCTTCCTGGCCCAGTACGGCTTCGGCGGGGTGTGTCTGTTCGCCCGCAACTTCTCGGCACCGGAGCGCACTGCCCGCCTGATCCGCGACATCCGCGACGCGCTGGGCCACGACGCCCTGATCGCTACCGACCAGGAGGGCGGCGCGGTGCTGCGGCGGCTGGACGTACCGATGCCGCCGACCCCGCAGGCCCTGGGCGTGATCGGCAGCGAGGACGCAGCGCGGGAGGCCGGGGCCGTCGCCGCGCGCGGGCTGATTGAGCTGGGCCTCAACTGGAACTTCGCGCCCAGCCTCGACGTGAACATCAATCCGCTCAACCCAGTGATCGGTGATCGGGCCTTCGGCGCTGACCCCGGCGAGGTGGCCCGGCTGGGGGTGGCCTGGGCGCTGGGCAGCGAGGCCGCCGGGGTAATGGGTTCGGTCAAGCACTTTCCTGGTCACGGCGACACGGCCTTAGATAGCCACCTGGCGCTGCCGACGGTGGACAAGCCGCGCAGTGAGCTGGAGCGGACCGAGTGGCTGCCGTTCCGGGCGGCGGTGCGGGCAGGCGTCGGCAGCATCATGACTGCCCACATCGTCTACCCGGCGCTCGCCCCTTTTGAGCCTGCTACGCTCTCACGCCGGGTGCTGACCGGTCTACTCAGGGAAGACTGGGGCTACAGCGGCATCATCGTCACCGACGCCACCGACATGAAGGCGATTGCCGACGCCCACCCTCACGGTGAGGCGGCCCCACTGGCCCTCCACGCCGGAGCCGACGCGGTGCTGAGCTGCGGACACGGCGACCTGACCACCCACGCCGAGCACGCCGGGGCCATCGAGCGCGCACTCAAATCGGGCCAACTCTCTCCAGAGCGCTTACACGAGGCCCAGGCCCGGCTGAGCGCGGCCGCGCTGAGGTTTCCCGGCCAGCCCCGACCCTACACCGGGCCGCAGCGCGAGGCCGACGAGGCCAGTGTGGCAACCTGGGCGCGGCAGTCGCTTCAGTGGGTGGGCACACCGCCGCGCCTCGACCCTGAGCGGCCCGTCTTGCTGCTCGCGCCGCGCACGGCGAAGGTGGGCGGTCCCTACGGCGACTTTGTCAGCGGCGAGGCCATCGCCCAGGAGCTGCGGCAGGTGTTCCCACAACTCCAGGCTGCCGTCCACGAAGACGACCCCGCGCCCGCCCTGGCGCTGCTGGCCCGCTTCCCGGACGTGCCAGTCCTGCTGGCGACCACCGGACGCTGGGGCCTGACCGAAGTGACGCGCCGCCTGGCCGACGCCGTGCGCAGACGGGCAGCGCTGCACCTGGCCCTCTGGAACCCGGAAGACGTGGCGGCGCTGGACCTGCCTGCCGTCGTCACCCACGGCTTCCGGCCCGCCAACCTGCGCGCGCTGGCGGCAGCGCTGAGAGAGCGGTAGCGCAAAACCAACCGGGGTTACTGGGTCGAAATATCCTGCTGGGTGTCGCCGCCCACCGTCACCTGCACCTGACCCTGACTCACCACACCATTGACGGTCAGGCTGGCATCGAGGGTGTAGGTTCCCGCCGAAAGGTTGTTGAGGCGGTAGGGCAGGCGCTGGGTCGCGGCCTGCATTTTTCCGGAGCTGCTGAACTTGGACACCATCACCGTGCCCTGAAAGGCATTCACCGTGAGGCGGTAGGACGTCAGGGGATTGGGGTCGGGCGGCGGAACAACCACGGTGCCGCCGCCCGTGCCGCTCCCGAAGGCCGAGGCCGCCGTGATGGCCGCACCCACGTCCAGCAACCTGCCGCCCGTCACGGTTCTGGCGCTGCCGATCAGGATGCTTTTCACCTGGTCTGCCGTCAGATCGGGCCGCAGGGCACGGATCAAGGACGCCGCGCCGCTGACCTGGGGAGCAGCGAAACTGGTTCCGGCGTCGAGGCGGTAGAGCGAGTTGCCCGTGCCAGAGCTACCCGGGCCAGGCGCGCTGGTCAGCAGCAGCAGATCGTCGGGGCTGGTCTGGTAGCAGTCCGACGTGCCGCTGCCCGCGTTGCCGCCGGGGGCCACCAGGTCGAGCGCCTTTTGCCCACTGACGGGCCGGGCGCTGTAGCAGGCCAGCGCGTCGCTGCGGCCCAGCGCGCCCACTGCCAGTACGTTGGGGTCGCTGGCCGGGTAATACAGGCCGTCGCCTGGAGTGTTGCCTGCCGCTGCCACCACCAGCACGTTGGCCGCTGCCGCCGCTGCCAGTGCCGCCGAGAGGGCCGGGTCACCGTTCGGCCCGGCGTTGCTGCCTGCAAAACCCAGGCTCAGGTTGATGATCTGGGCGCTCTGGGCGACGGCGTACTTCAGGCCCGCCGTGAGGCTGACCGTCGTGGCCCCCGACACCGCACCGCTGGCCCCGAAGACCTTGACCGGCAGGATGTTCTGGCCGCTCCAGGTCAGGCCCGCCAGCCCCTCGCCGTTGTTGGTGGCCGCCCCGATCAGGCCCGCGCTGGAGGTGCCGTGCCCGGCCTCGCTGCCGGTGGTCAGGTCACTGGGGTCCGCATCCTCGCCGACACAGTCACCGTTGACGAGCGCCGCGCAGAAGTCGCGCCCCGGCAGCACCCGTCCGACCAGGTCCTCGTGGCTGGCGTTCACACCGGTATCCAGCACCGCCACCCGCGCGCCCAGCGGTGTCCTGCCGAGTGCGGCCAGTTCGTCCCAGGCGGCCTGGGCATTGATGCGGGTCAGGTAATCCTGGTCATAGGCCGCCCCGCCGATCTGGATGCCCGCGTTGCCGGGAAAGCCGGGGTCGTTCGGCACGTCGAGCGCCTGGTAGCGGTAATTGGGCTGGGCCATCAGACCACTGGCCGTCAGCCGCGCGGCGAAGGCGGCGTCACTCTGACCCGCCGGGGTGTACGCCACGGTCAGGCCCGCCGAGGGCAGGCGCTGGGTGCGAACGTCCGAGAGCGCCGTGAGGGTCTGGGCACTGAGTCCCGCTTCATTCAGGCCGGACAGCAGCACCTGGCCACGCACGTGGGACGCGCTCCAGTCGGCCGGCGCAGAGACCGCCAGCGTCGCCAGCCCGCCGCCTTCGGCGCTCCCGGCCCCCGGTACGAGCACATTGCCGCTGACGGTGTAGACCCCACCGGGCGTGGGCGTGATCGAGCAGGCACTCAGCAGCAGACCAGCACTCAGCAGGGCAGACCGGGGAAATCGCTTCATCCTCTCAGTTTGAGCTGTTCCGGGCACGGGTGTGCCGGGCCGCAGTTCAAGAAGCCTGAAAGCGCGGCTCATGTCGCGTCAGCTTCAGCCAACATTCATGCATCCACACGATTCAACCGAGCTGCCGCTGCACCTCGAAGGCCGCTGCGCCCGCCGCCACCGCCAGATTCAGACTGCGGCCCCCGCCGGGCTGCGGCAACTTGAGGCTGGGCAGCGCCCCGCGCAACCACACTGGCAGCCCGCGCGACTCTGGCCCGAACAGCAGGTAATCGCCCCGCTGATATTCGGCGTCGGTGTAGAGCTGACTGGCATGGGTAGAGAAGGCCCACACCCGCGCCTCCGGCGTCAGGGTCGCTTGCAGTGCCGTCCAGGAATCGTGCTCGATGAGGGTCACACCCTCCAGGTAATCCATCACGGCGCGGGCAAACTCGCGGTCCTGCAGATGAAAGCCGTAGGGGCGGATCAGGTGCAACTCGGCCCCCAGTACGGCGCAGGTGCGGGCCACGTTGCCGACGTTCCCGGCCTTCTCCGGCGAGTAGAGCACCACCCGGCACAGCGGCAGCGCCGTTGCTTCAAGCACATCGGCACTCATATTCGCTCCAGCAGCACCGTCGCGCGGGCCTGCACATGGTCGGGGGCCAGGCCCTCGCTGGTCTTGAAGCTGACTCCCACTGCCGAGGCGTCGAGTTGCATCAGCGCGGCGATGCGTCCGGCAATCTCGGCCCGGCGCGTACCCAGCTTGGGCTGATCGAGCGTGATAACGATCGCCAGGTTGGCGGGCCGGTAACCGCGCTCACCGACCAGGGCCAGGCAGCGCCGCACGATATCCGCCGAGTCAAGCTGCCGCCAGGCGGGATCGGTGTCGGGGAAATACTGGCCGATGTCGCCCAGCGCCAGGCCCGAGAGCAGCGCGTCGGCAACGGTGTGCAGGGCTGCGTCACCGTCACTGTGGGCCACCGCGCCGCGCGGCGCGTCCACGATCTCCAGGCCGCCCAGCACCAGGCGCAGACCCGCTTGCAGGCGGTGGGCATCTTCTCCGTAACCGACGCGGTAAGGCAACATCGTCAGAGTGTAGCGGGCACGCCGGGGGTCAGCCTGAACGTTCCTTCAGATTTTGTACCGCCGCCCGCAACCCTTATGCTGAGGAATCAAAATCAGACGGCGTCTCATGTCGATTTTACTTGAAGTGTTCCGAGGCCCCCATGAGTGACGTGCAAACTTCCGAATTACCATTTCAATTTTACCGGTCAGCACTGGACGCCCTGCCCGCGCCGCTGCTGGTGCTCAATCAGGCTGGGCTGATCGTGGCTGTCAACCGGGCCTGGACCGAGGCGGGCACCGAGTATGCCCTGTCCTTTCCACAAGGCGTGATCGGAAGACGCTACCTGGATATCTGCGGGGGTGATCCGAACCTGCGCGGGCAGGCGGGTCAGGGGATACAGCAGGTGCTGGCCGGGCAGCTCCGCGAGTTCCGGCAGGTCTATGCCTGCCACACCGCCCAGCGCGAGCGGTGGTTTCAGCTCCGGGTCACGCCGTTTGCGGACGCGCCGTACCTGCTGGTGGTTCACGAGGACATCACGCTGCTCAAGCAGGCCGAGGAAGACGTGCGCCAGCAGTACGACTTCGCCCAGAGCCTGGTGGACAGTAGCCCCAACTGCATCGAGTTGCTGAGTCTGAACCACGAGCTGCTGTGGATGAACCGGGGCGGGCAATCGCTGCTGGAACTCAGCGAATTCAGCACGCTGCGCGGCATGGACTGGCTGGGGCTGTGGTCGGTGGAGGACCAGGTACTGGCCCGAGAAGCGCTCGCAACCGCCGGAGCCGGGGGACGCGGTCATTTTCAGGGCGAGCGTGACACCGCCGGAGGCCAGCGCAAGTTCTGGGATATGGCCGTGATGCCGGTCCGCGACGCGGCGGGGCAGCCAATTCAGCTAATGGTCAGTTCGCGCGACCTCACCACCCTGCGGGCCGCCCAGCGGCAGGCCAGCGAGATGAACGCCCAGGTGATCCGGGTGCTGAGCAGCATTCGGGAGGCCTTCGTTTCACTCGACAGCGAGTGGCGCTTCGTCTTTCTCAACCGCCAGGCCGAGCGGATGCTGGGTCGCCAGGCCTCGGAGTTGCTGAGTCAGAACCTCTGGGACCTCTTTCCGGAAGCGCTGGACAGCCAGGCCGCCGCCGAGATGCGGCGGGCCGCGAGCGAGCAGCGCAGCAGCATACTGGAATATTTCTCGGCGCAGTTCGGGCGCTGGCTGGAGATGCGGCTCTTTCCCTATGCGGGCGGCCTGGCAGTGTACTTTCAGGATATCGATCCCCGCAAACGCGAGGAGCAGGCCCAGCATGAGCGCAACACCATTCTGGAAATGACCGTGAAGGGTCGGGCCCTGGCGGAGGTGCTCGAGCAGGTGACGGCCATGACCGAGCGCCAGTGGCCCGGCTACGTCTGCACCATCCTGCTCAACGAGGGCGGGCGGCTCTACACCCGCTCGGCTCCCAGCCTGCCGCCCTCGTTCCAGCGCGCCGTGGACGGCCTGGAGATGCGTGAGGGCGCGGGCGTCTGCGGCACGGCGGCCAGCCGTCAGGAACTGGTGGTGGTCGAGGACGTGACCCGGGACCCCAACTGCACCGACTTTCTCGATCTGCTGCTGACCAATGAGCTGTGGGCCTGCGCCTCGCATCCGATCATCGACGGCTCGGCGATGGTGCTGGGCACCCTGGCGATCTACGCCCGGCAGCCCGGTCCGTTTCCCGACGAACTGCTGGCCGATCTGAAGAAGGCCGGTCACCTCGCCGCCGTCGCCATCGAGCACCACCAGTTGACCCGGCGGCTGATCCTTCAGGCGACCCATGATTCGCTCACCGGGCTGGCCAACCGCTCACTCTTCATCGAGCAGTTGCAGTCGGCACTCGCCACCTCCCGGCTGGGTGGGCTGCCAGTGGCGCTGCTGTTTATTGACCTCGACGATTTCAAGGGCCTCAACGACTCGCTGGGGCATTCGGTGGGCGACCAGATGCTGCGCGAGTTCGCTGTCCGGCTACAAAGCTGCGTGCGCCAGGGCGACCTGCTGGCGCGCATCAGCGGCGACGAATTCACAGTGATCTTGCCCGGTACTGGCAACGAACACGCCGTGCAGATCGCCCAGCGCTGCCTGAAGGCGCTGGAACTGCCGTTCATCGCTGAGGAGCAGGAGCGCGAGGTGTACCTGACGGCCTCGATTGGCATCAGTGTGACGCCGGAGGGCGGCCACGACGCCGAGACCCTGCGGCGCAGCGCCGATCTGGCGATGTACCACGCCAAGAGCCGCAAGTCGGGCTGGGCAATGTTCGAGCCTTCGCTCAACCGCCACTCCTACCAGCGCTTTCAACTGGCCGCCTACCTGCGCAGGGCCGCTGAGAAAAACGAACTGGAAGTGCATTACCAGCCGCAGGTGAGGCTCAAGGATCAGGTGGTGGTGGGCCTGGAAGCGCTGCTGCGCTGGAAGCATCCGCACCTGGGTCTGGTGCCGCCCGCCCAGTTTATTCCGGTGGCCGAGGAGACCGGTCTGATCGTCTCGATTGGGGCCTGGGTACTGCGCGAGGTGTGCCGTCAGGGCGCGCAGTGGCTCAGTCAGGGCCGCGCCCCGGTCCGGCTGGCCGTCAACGTCTCGGCCCTCCAGTTCGAGCGCGAGGACTTCGTGGGCATGGTGGAGCGGTGCCTGAACGAAACTGGCTTTCCCGGCCAGTCCCTTGAACTCGAACTCACCGAGAGATTGGTGATGCGCGACGTCGAGGCGTCGGTGCGCCGGATGCAGCAGCTCGGCACGCTGGGCGTGTCCATCTCGATTGACGACTTCGGCACCGGGTTTTCGAGCCTGAGCTACCTGTCGCGGCTGCCGATCAGCGTCCTCAAAGTGGACCGCTCCTTTGTGTTCGGTTTGCAGCCCAATTCGGTCAATTACCCGGTGGTCAAGGCGATCCTGGGCCTGGCCGAGAGCCTGCAACTCGTCGCCGTCGCCGAGGGCATCGAGACGCCGGAAGAACTCAAAGTGCTCAAGGCGCTCGGCTGCGGGCTGGGCCAGGGCTACCTGTTCGCGCGCCCCCGCCCGGCAGACGAGAACTTCTGGGCCAGCATCGACGCGCAGGTGGTCCAGGGCTAACGCAAGAAGGGCCTGTCTCACCCCGCCTGTTCTTACAGTCACCCGTCTTACTCTTACTCCCGTTGGTCGGATTTTCAGGTGTTTTGAACACCTCTCAATCGGAGTCGGGCCTATAGCTTGCCGCTGAAGGTGCCCTCCCAGGCGTTCAGCACCCGCTCACCACGGACCAGCAGCACTGTCGGGTAAGCACTGACCGCCAGGGCACGGGCAAAGGCGGTGGCGTCCGGGCCGTGCCAGACACTCAGGCCCGCCGGGGCAGGGGAGGCCACATCCTCGGCATTGACGGCCCGGATCGGCAGCCCCGAACGCAGCAGGGCGCTCCACAACTCCCCCAGATCGCCGCAGTCGTGCGAGTAGAGCACCACGATCTCGCGCTCGTCGTCGTTGGCGCTGCTGGCCCAGGGGTGGGCAGGCAGCGCGTCGCCCAGGCGTACCAGGGCGCGGGCCGGGGTCAGGTTGCCTGCGCCCAGGACCAGCAGGAGCGAGAGCAGCGGCGCGGCGGTGCGGTTCATAGCCCGCATCTTGCCGCCTGCGCGTGGCAAGCGGATGAAAACGCCCCGGCGCTCGGGGCCAGGGCGTTGTGGGCGGGTAAACCACCGATGTCAGCTGGGAGCGGTGGGAATCAGCCTCCCGTCTTGGGTGCCTTGCTGCCCGGCGCGGGGGGAGTCGCCGGAGTGGCGGGACTGGAACTGGGCGGCGCGGTAGCGGGCAGGCTGCCGCCGGGCTGGTTAAACGCCTTGACGGCGGCGGGGTCGGCACTCTCGTCGGGCAGCGGCGTCACGTTGCTGTCAGGAGCGTAGTCGCCGAGCTGTGAGGTGTAGATGCGGCGCGGGGCGATGTCGTCGGGGCTGGTAAATTCGGTGGCCAGCCGTCCGGTGTTCCTGTCCACATAAATGACGGTGGTGGCAGGGTCGGGGGTGCCCACCGAGGCCTCGCGGTACTGGGGCCGCGTGGGCAATTGATCAGTGAAGGTGTTGGCCGCGTCCTTGAAGGCGGGGTCGAGCAGGGCGACCTGAACGGTTTGCAGCGGGCCGATGGGCGGCAGCGGCACGCTGAGAATGCCGGGCGGCGGCGGTCCGAAGCTGCGGGCCGCCTTGCCATTCAGGGCGCTTACCATCATGTCGTGCCAGATCGGCGGTGCCCAGACCCCCGAGTAGATGTTGGTGGCCATGTTGCCGCCCTGCTGGATGCCGATCCAGACGGCCCCCACGTAGTACGGGTTGACGCCGACGAACCACAGATCCTTGGGGCCGTTGCTGGTGCCGGTCTTGCCGCCCACCGGCCAGCCCACAATGCGCGCCGGTTCGGAGAAGCCGCCCTGACGGGTGGTGAGGTCGTTAACCACGCCCTGAATCATGTCCAGGCCCAGGTAGGCGACCTGCGGCGACCAGACCCGGTGGGGGCGCTCCACGTTGTTGGCCACGTCGTAGAGCACCTCGCCGCGCGCGGTGGTCACGCGGGTGATGTAGCGCGGCGGATGGTACAGACCTCCGTTGGCAAACGGCGCGTAGGCTGCCGCCATCTTGACCGGGGTGGTCTCGACGGCTCCCAGCGCCGCGGCCAGCCCGGTGCCGTCGTTTGGCGGGAGACCGAGTTCGTTGAGCTTGCCGAAGAAGGTCGGCAACCCAACATCATTGGCGAGGCGCACGGTGGGCAGATTCAGCGAGCGGTCAAGGGCCTCGCGCAGGGTCATGGACCGGTTGGTCATCTCGCCCTCGAAGTCCTTGGGCGCGTAGACGCCGCCCGCGCAACTGGAGCAGGGAAAGCTGATCGGCTTGTCGTCACGCTCGGTGAGCTGATTGAATTTGCCCGTCGAGAGGGCAGTGGTGTACAAGAGCGGCTTGATGGTCGAGCCGATCTGGCGCTGGCCCTGCGCGGCGTTGTTCCACTCCGGCGGGGTCACGCCGGGGCGCAGTTTCTGGCCCACCATGCCCAGCACGTCGCCGTTGAAGGGGTCACTGATCACGGCGGCCAGGGTGGTCCGGGGCGGAATACTGGCATTCAGGCTGGCCTTCTCGATCCCGAGTTGAATGCGGGGATCGAGGGTGGTGTAGACCCGCAGCCCCCCGGAGCCGTAAACCTTGTCGCGGCCCAGGCGGCGCACCAGTTCCTGCTCGACCTGCTGCACAAAATCGGGAAAGCGAACGGTGTTGACGGCCTTCTGGTACACCGCCGTCTTGTCGACGAGCGTGGCGCTGGTCAGTTTGCCCGCGTCGTCGTAGGCCACCTGCCAGCCGCGCGGCACCAGTTTTTCCTTCCAGGCGGCGTTGGCCTGCTCCTGCGTCACCCAGCCGTCCTGCACCATGCGGGTCAGCAGCGAGCGCATGTAGCCGCGCTGAGCGGCGTAATTGTTGTAGCGCCCACGCGGACTCGGTACCAATGTGGTGAGGTAGACGCTCTGGGCCAGATCGAGGTCGCGCGGGGGCTTGCCGAAGTACGCCTGCGAGGCCGCATAGATGCCGTAGAGTTCCACCGGGCCGCCGTCACCCCAGTAGATGACGTTGAGGTAATCCTGCAAGATCTCCTCTTTGGTAAAGGCGCGCTCAACCTGCACACTGAGCATCCACTCCTTGATTTTGCGGTCCGGGGTGCGGGCCAGGTTGTATTCCTTGAGCAGCAGCGTGTTGCGGACCAACTGGTTGGTCAGCGTGCTGCCGCCCTGCACACTTTCACTCTTCGAGATGCGGCGAAACTGGCGGAAAATCCCGTAGGGGTCCAGGCCGTAATGCTGGAAAAAGCGCCGGTCCTCGTTGGTGATGATGGCCGCCGTCATGAACGGACTGATCTCATCGAGCTTGACCAGCGTGCGGCTCACCTTCTGGTCGCCGATGCGCGTCACCAGCGTGCCCAGCGGGGTGTTGTCGCGGGCGTAGACGCGGGTGATGGCCCCCAGATTGAGGTTGTCGAGCTGGCGAAAGTCGGGGAGGTCGCGCGCCCAGGTGGTGCCGTAGGTGGCCGCCACTCCCACCCCCACAAACAGGACGGCGACGATCAGCCCGCCGATAAATTTCAGAAACTGAAGGAGCAACCTCACGAACATGTCTCTTTCTCCCGGCCTTTCACCCGGCCTTGATAGGGTGGCCTGCTGGCCCGCTCTCTCAGGGCTGGCGGGCGTTGATCAGGTGCGTGATGCGTCCGCGCAGATTCTTGCCCGACAGCGGCTTGGACACGATGTCGTCCGCACCGACCAGCTTGGCGTGGTCGCGGGTCTGGTCGTCGTCCATGGCAGTCAGTAGCACCACCGGGGTGTTGCGCAGCCGCTTGATGCGCTTGACCCGCGAGCAGATTTCAAAACCGTCCATGTACGGCATGTGGATGTCCAGGAGCATCACGTCGGGGGTGTGGGTCTGGAGGTATTCCAGCGCGGACTTGCCATCGGAAACCGCCACGATTTGGTGCCCATCTGCCGACAGGATGACTTCCAGCATGGTGCGGATGGCCGGTTCATCGTCTGCGACGAGGATGGTATACGACATATTGATTCATCATAGTGCAGCGCCGGGGCCGCAACTGCGAAGTCGGGTGAGAGAGAGGCGCAGGCTAGACCGGTTTCGCCGCTGCCCCCGCCAGGTCGTTTTTCTCTGCTTTTTCAGCGGCCATCCGCCCGGCCCTCTCCTCGTCGGCCAGCACCCGGCGCAGCACCTTGCCCGCCGCCGAGAGGGGCAGGGCTGAGCGAAATTCGACCTGACGCGGCGCTTTGTAGGCGCTGAGTTGCCCCCGGCAAAAGGTGATGATCTCGGCCTCTGCGGCGCTCCGCTCCGGCTTGAGCACCACGAACGCCTTGACACTCTCACCCCGGTACTCGTCGGGCACGCCGATCACGGCGGCTTCCAGCACGGCGGGATGCTGGTAGAGCACTTCCTCCACCTCACGCGGGTAGACATTGTGTCCGCCCACCAGAATCAGTTCCTTCTTGCGGTCCACGATCTTGAAATAGCCGCCCCCGTCCATGGTCGCCAGATCGCCGGTCAGCAGCCAGCGCAGCCCATTCTCCTCGCGGATGGTCTGGGCAGTGGCCTCGGGGCGTTGCCAGTACCCGGCCATGATGTTGGGCCCGGCCACCCACAGCTCGCCGATCTCGCCGGTGGGCACGGCCTGCCCCTGATCGTCCCGGATGCTGGCGTCGATACCCGGCAGCGGCAGCCCGATGCCCTCTCTCTGCTCGCCGCCCACCGGGTTGGTGTGGGTGATCGGGCTGGCCTCGGTCAGGCCGTAACCTTCCACCAGATTGGCTCCGCCGGTGATCTCCCGAAATTGCCGGGCCGTCTCGGCGGGCAGCGGCGCACTGCCGGAGATGCAGGCCCGCACCGTCTTGAGGTCGTACCCGGAGGTCAGCGGCGAGTTGTTGATGGCGTTGTACAGGGTCGGCACGCCGGGAAAGAGGGTCACGCCGCTCTTCTCGATGGCGCTCAGCAGCGTCTTGAGATCGCGCGGATTGGGAATCAGGACGATGTTCGCGCCGATCAGCAGGCTCAGATTCATGGCCACGGTCATGCCGTAGACGTGGAAGAACGGGATGGCCCCCAGCGTCACCTCCTGACCTTCCCGCAGACCCGGCATCCAACTGACGGCCTGCTGGGCGTTGGCGACCAGGTTACGATGGGTCAGCATCGCGCCCTTGGGCATCCCGGTGGTGCCGCCGGTGTACTGGAGCAGCGCCACGTCGTCCGGCTGAAGACTGCTCGGCGTCGGCGCGGCAAAGTGGCGCTCGAAGAGGTGCACGAAGCCAACCACTTTGCCGCTCTCCTTCACGTCGACCCAGGTGCCCTTGCGCTTTTCGAGCAAAGGGTAGAGCAAATTCTTGGGAAACGGCAGAGCGTCCTGAATACCGGTGACGATGACCCGCCGCACGCCCAGGGCCGGGCTGTGCTCGATCTCGGCGAAACGCGGGTAGAAGCTGTCGAGCATCACCAGCACGCTCGCGCCGCAGTCGGTGAGATGGTGTTCGAGTTCCTGGGCGGTGGAGAGCGGCGAGGTGTTGACCACCACCGCGCCCGCCAGCGACGCTCCGAAAAAGGCCACCACGAACTGCGGGGTGTTGGGCAGCATCACGGCCACCCGGTCTCCCTGCTGCACGCCGAGGTGTTGCAGGGCCGCCGCGAAGTGCTGCACGTTGGCCCACAGCTGGCGGTAGGTCTGCCGGTGGCCCAGAAACTCCAGCGCGGGCCGGGCGGCGAACGTCTCCGAGGCGCGCTCCAGCAGTTGCGGCAGCGTCAGCATCTCGCCCGTGAATTCGTGGGGCACGCCTTGTTCGTAGTGCTCGAGCCAGGGCCTTTGCATCAGTGAAACTCCTTTGGCCTGCGCCGGGAAGTGGGCGCAGCGGCGCTGTGTGAAGAGGGTACGGAAAGATTTTGAACCCAGTCTAGCAAATATTTAAACCGAGTACAAAGTCGGGGCGCGACTGTTCCCAGGTGGGGTGTCGGGGCGGTGGGGGAGACTGCCTCTGAATACGCGGCGGGGCAGCTGGAAGTTGCCCGCCCAGGCGCGGCAGCACGAAGCGCAGCTCACGGGGCGGGCTGCGCTCATCAGGAGTTGAATTGTGGGAATAGGAGCGGGAAATTCAGTCAGGGAGAGGCCGCCGGGCGAACCCAACCCAACCCAACTCAGTCTCTGATTTGTCCCTCGCGCTGGCCGGTGAGCCAGTAAGGCAGCCGCTCGGCCACGTTCTCCATGTGGTCGCCGATGCGCTCCAGGCTGCGGCCCACCCGCATCAGGGTCAGGCTCTTGGAGATATTGCGGGGGTCTTCGAGCATGTATGTGACCAATTCGCGCTGAATCTGCTCGTAGAGGTCGTCCACCTCGTCGTCCATCTGGAGGGCGTCGCTGGCCTTGGCGAGGTCGCGTTCGGTGATGGCGGCGCGCAGCTGCACACTCATTTCCTGAAGGCGTTCCAGCATCCGGCCCAGGTTGACGTAGCGCTTGAGGGGCGCGGCCTGCGCCAGTTCCGCGCCGTCGGCAGCGACGTGCACGGCGTAGTCACCCATCCGCTCGATGTCCGACAAGCTCTTGAGGACGAGCGCCACCAGCCGCAGATCGCGGGCCACCGGCTGGTGCAGGGCGATGATTCTCAGGCACTCGGCCTCAATCTTGGCTTCCAGCGCGTCCACCTCACGGTCCACTGCGCGGATTTCCGGCAGCCGCTTGACATTCTGGTGCAGCAGCACATCGGCGGCCATCGGCAGCATCCGCTCCACCGTACCGAGCAT
Organism: Deinococcus rubellus; assembly: GCF_025244745.1. Lineage (NCBI taxonomy): Bacteria > Thermotogati > Deinococcota > Deinococci > Deinococcales > Deinococcaceae > Deinococcus > Deinococcus rubellus. The sequence continues at coordinate 390,235 of NZ_CP104213.1, read as the reverse complement.
CTCCAGGGCGTCACTGAGGACTTTTTGCAAATCTTGTTCCAGCACTTCGCGCATCTTCCGACTCCTTGGGTGGTGATCTATGGTCGCTGGCAGCCCGTCTCTCTCACCGTCTCGGTCTGACCGTAGGAGCCGACTGTCAGGTCCCGGTCTGCTGCCCGGCCACGCTTCAGGGTTCAGGTCAGTCCAGCGACCCCCGGCAGGGTGAAGAGAAAGGCGTTTCGCCCGCCCCGCCGCTCCGCCCAGGCCTGACCGCCCCAGCCCTGCACGATGCTGCGGACAATATAAAGGCCCATGCCGCTGCCCAGACCCAGCACACCCTCACCGCGCGTGTGGGCCTGGAAGAGATGCTCGGTGCCGCTCAGCGCCTCGCCCTCGTCACTGACCGAGACCTCGATCCACGCGCCGCGCGCGCAGGCCCGCACCTCCACCGCGCCGCCGCGTGGGCCGTATTTGAGGGCGTTCTCGATAAGGTTGAGCAGAATTTGCAGTAATTTATCGGGATCGACGCGCACCAGATGGTCGTCTCCGAAGTGCAGCCGGGCAGCGTGTGCGCCCAGTTCACTGGACAGCAGCCGCTCGGCGCGGGCGAACACCTCGCTCAGCGGCACGGTGCGGGCGCGGGTAGGCCGGAATCCCACCGCCAGGTCTTCCACCAGCCGCGCCAGGCGCTCGACTTCCTGAAGGCCCTGCTTGACGAACACCTGCTGCATCTCGCTGGGCATGGCATATTCCAGCGCTTCCAGCACGCCGCGTAGCCCGGTGACGGGGGTGCGGAACTCGTGCGAGAGAATGGCGGTGGCTTCCCGCAGCTCGGCCTCGCGGCGGCGGTGGTCGGTCACGTCCTCGACGATCAAGGCTCCCGGCACCGCCTGGCAGCGCAGGGTGCGGCCCGACACGTCGAGTTCGAGTTCGCCGCCGCGCTCGGCCAGGGCCTCCAGGGTGTGGCGGCGCAGCACTTCCAGCAGGGGCCGCCCCGCCGCCCGCTCGCTGCTGACCCCCCACAGCCGGGCGGCGGCGGCGTTGAGATGGGTGATGCGGCCTTCCTCGAACAGCACCACCGCCTGCGGCAGGGTGTCCTGCCAGGCCTGCGGCGTCTCGGGCAGGGGCAGCCGCCCAGCGCTCAGGGGGTCCATGTCCGCATCCGGTAGCCCTTGCCGCGCACCGTTTCCAGAAAACGCGGGCTGGATGGATCGTCGCCGAGGTGGGCGCGAAGCTGCGTGACGTGCTGATCGACGGTGCGCTCGCCGCCCAGGAAGTCCGCGCCCCAGACCTTGTCGAGCAGTTCGGTGCGCGAGTAGACCCGCCCGGCGTTGAGCGCCAGAAACGTCAGCAGATCGAATTCGCGGCGGGTCAGATTGAGGCTCAGCGTATCCTTGCGGGCCTCGGCGGCGGGCACGTCGATCGTCAGCGGCCCCAGCGTGACAACCTGCGGCACACTCGCCTGGGTGCGCCTCAAGAGCGCCCGCACCCGCGCCACCAGTTCGGCGGCGGAAAACGGCTTGGTGAGATAGTCGTCCGCGCCCGATTCCAGGCCCTCGACCCGCTCGGCCTCGGCGGCGCGGGCGGTGAGCATCAGCACCGGCAGTTTTCGCAGCTCCGGGTCGGCGCGCAGCCGCCGTAGGAAACTCAGCCCGCTCTCGCCCGGTAGCATCCAGTCGAGCACCAGGGCGTCGGCCCTGTCGAGGCTCGGCAGGGCCTCTTCCACCGCTGCGAAGGCCGACACCTGCAGTCCGGCCCGCTCCAGGTGAAATTTCAGCACGCTCTGCACCGTGCCCTCGTCTTCGATGACCACCACATGGCTCACACTGCTTATTCTGGCAGCCCAGGTCAGGGGGATGTCAGCCGCGCCGGATCACTGGAGCCCTACAGCAAGAACGGATTGCTGGCCCGCTCCACGCCGATGCTGCTGCTCTCGCCGTGGCCGGGGTAAATGGCCGTATCGGGCGGCAGGCTCAGCAGCTCAGCGGCAATGCCCTGCATCAGCTGGGGATGGTTGCCGCCCGGCAGATCGGTGCGCCCGATGCCGCCCTGAAACAGCGTGTCGCCCACCACCGCCAGCCCCTCGCCGAGCAGTACCACGTGGCCCGGCGCATGCCCCGGCAGTTCGCGGGCGGTGAGGTTGAGTTTGCCTGCCGTGAACACCTGATCCTGGCGAATAAAGTGCTCGGGGTCGGCGGGCTGCACGAACGGCAGGTTCCAGCGGGCGGCGCTGCTCGCCCCAGCGCGGTAGAGGTCCAGATCGCGCTCGTGCAGCCAGACCGGCACGTTCAGCGCTTCCCGTAGCGGCTGCACCGCGCCGATATGGTCGAAGTGGGCGTGGGTGAGCAAGATGGCCTTGACCTTGACGCCCAGCGTCATGATCCAGCTCAGGACGCGCCCGGCCTCATCGCCGGGATCGATCAAGAAGCCCTCGGCGCTGGCGGCGTCCCAGACCAGCACGGCATTTTCCTGCAAGGGTCCGGTGGCGAGGCTGGCGACCCGCAGGGGGCCATGTTCGGCGGCGGTGGGACGGGGGCTGCCTAGAGTCATGGCGACAGTCTAAACCCCGCCAGACGCGGCAGACTGAGCAGATGGAAGACCGTGAACTCAATTTTGCCCGTGAACTGCTCCAGGGCCGCTCTGCGGCCGAGGTCCACGACGACGAGGTGCTGAGCGGGGCCGAGCGCCTGCTCTCCGGCTGGATGGCCGGAACGTTGAAGATGGAGCGCCCCAAGCTCTACGACCACTACGCCCTGCCGCTGGCCGCGCTGCTGCGCCGGGTGATGGTCCTGGAAGCGCGGGTGGCCGAGTTGGAGGGCCAGCAGGACGCCGGGGAAAACTCGGGCCAGGACTAAGAGCCTATCCGGAAAATAACGAGACAATGTCTAGAAAGCCGCTCTGGGACGCTTTACTCGCACTTCGCTGCTCATTCGGAAGTGATAAAGCTAAAAATCACGTTGTGGGCAGCCTTTCGGCTCTCAATGCCCGGACTTTCCGGATAGGCTCTAAGCTCCCCTGAAGGAAGTCGCCACACGGCTGGCGCAAAACGGGCAGACTGGTCCCCGTGTCTGCCCGTTTTGCGATGACCCGGTTGAGTCTGCCCGGCGGCCTGGTGGCCCTGATGGTCAACAACTTCCTGATGTGGGGCGGGTTTTTCATGGTGATTCCGCTCATCACGGTGCATTTCGGGTTCGGCCTGGGCTGGAGCGCCCTGAGCGTCGGCGCAGTGCTCGGCACCCGTCAGCTGACCCAGCAGGGCCTGACGGTGTTCGGCGGCGCACTCTCCGACCGCACCGGCCCCCGCCCGCTGATTGCCCTGGGCCTGCTGACCAGGGCGCTGGGTTTCGCGGCGATGGGCCTGAGTACCAGCTTTCCGGCGCTGCTGGCCTCAAGCATTCTGGCGGGGGTGGGCGGCGGCCTGTTCGACGCGCCCAAGAACGCGGCGGTGACAGCGCTGAGCACGCCAGAAAACCGGGTGCGGGTCTTTTCCCTGATGAGCATGGCCGGTAACCTCGGCATGGTCATCGGCCCCCTGATCGGAGCGGCGCTTTCAAACCTGGCCTTCCGCACCGTGGCACTGACCTCGGCATGCGCGTATCTGGTGTCGCTGGGCATCCTGATGCTGGCCGTGCCGCCAATCCCCGGCACCCAGAAGACCGGTAGCGGCCTGGGCGGCCTGCTCACGGTGGTGCGCGACCGGCGCTTCGTACTCTTTACCCTGACGCTGAGCGGCTATTTCGTCTTATCGACCCAGATCAATGTGGCGGTTACGCTGCGGGCCGTGGAGCTGGCCGGGCCAACGGCAACCGGGCCGCTCTACGCCCTCCAGGCGGGGCTGGCCGTCTTGTTGCAGTACCCGGTGGTGCTGTTGGCCGGACGACACTTCACAGGCCGACAGATTCTGATGGGCGGCGTGGGGCTGGCCGCCCTCGGTCTGGGCAGCATGGCCCTGGCCCACTCCTTCGCGGCGCTGCTGGCCTGCACTGCCCTCCTGAGCCTGGGCGGCATGGTGGTGTTTCCGACCCAGCAGACCATCACCGCCCGGATGGCCCCGCCGCAGCTGATGGGCAGTTACTTCGGACTCGGCGCATTGTCGCTGGGGCTGGGCGGAGCGCTGGGCAGCGTGCTCGGGGGCGTGCTGGTCGACCTGGGGAAGTCGCTGGCCTGGCCCGCCCTGACCTGGCTGACCCTGCTGATGGTGGGGCTCCTGACCGTCTGGGGGCTGGGCCGCAGCCTGCCAAAAGAAAATATGTCCGCCGAAGACATGTCCGGCGACAACGTACCGGCCAAAGAGGGCTGAGTACCGCACAGCAAGGCCCTCTAGGCAAGCCAAAAAGAAAAACCCCGTCTGGTGACGAGGTTTATTCTGGCGGGCCCTGCAGGACTTGAACCTACGACCCTCGGTTTTGGAGACCGATGCTCTACCAACTGAGCTAAGAACCCTTGCCCAAATCGTGCGCCGCCTGAGCGGGCCGTTCCAGAAGCTTCAACAGTGTAGCACTGCCTTTGTGGGCGTGCAAGCCGGGCCAAACGTCCTCCGCAGCGGCGGGGTGTTCCCGTGGCAGTGGCACTCCAGATACGACGTCAGGGTCTCAGCAGGGCCCTCTAGTCCTCGCCATGCGTTAGACTCGGTTCAAGCGGGCCGCTGCCCTGATCTTCCCCGAGTTTTACTGACACAACACTGCGGCCAGATGAACCTCAGACGTTCATCGTGTTGACCACCTGGCACACCCCCTTCGCCGCAGGGCTGGCGAATTTTTGCCGCTTTCTTAAAAAGACCGGACATTGCCAGCAGGCAGACGTCCGTGAGGTTGTTTGATGACTGTACTCGACGCACCCCGCCCCACCGACAGCGCTCCTGTCTTCACCTTTCAGGAAATGCAGTTGCCCGCCCCGCTCCGGGCCGCCATCGACGCCCTGAACTACACCACCCCCACCGAGATTCAGGGCCTGGCACTGCCGCCCGCCCGCCAGGGCAAGGACGTGCTGGGCACCGCCGCCACCGGCTCCGGCAAGACCGTGGCCTTTTTGCTGCCGGTCATCGAGCGGCTGCTGACCCAGCGCGCACGCGGCACCCGCGCCCTGGTGCTGGCCCCCACCCGCGAACTGGCCGCCCAGATCGAGGAAGTGGCCCGCGTTTTGATCGACAATACCCACCTCAAGGTCGTCAGCATCTTCGGCGGCGTCTCGCAGGGACCGCAGCAAAAAGCCCTGAGGGCCGGAACTGACATCGTGATCGCCACGCCGGGACGACTCCTCGACCACATCGGCCAGGGCAATATCAACTTCTCGGCGCTGGAGGTGCTGGTCCTCGACGAGGCTGACCGGATGCTCGACCTGGGCTTCTTGCCCGACATCCGCCGGGTGCTGCGGGCCATTCCCGCCCAGCGCCAGACGCTGCTGTTCTCGGCCACCATGCCCGACAGCATCCTCAAGCTGGCCGGGGAATTTCAGCAGAATCCGGTGCGTGTGGGCGTCAAGCACGGAGGGCGCACCAATGACATGATCGCCGAGGCGCTGTACCCGGTCCACGGCGAACTCAAGTCCAAGCTCTTGATCGGCCTGCTGGCCGACGCTGAGATCAACATGGACAGCGTGCTGGTGTTTACCCGCACCAAGCACCGCGCCAACCGCCTCACCGAGCAACTCGTCAACGCCGGCATCAGCGCCGAGCGCATTCACGGCAACCGCTCGCAGAACGCCCGCACCGAGGCGCTCTCCGGCTTCAAGAGCGGCAAATACCGGGTGCTGGTCGCCACCGACATCGCCGCGCGCGGCATCGACATCGACTCGCTGGGCCACGTCGTCAACTTCGACGTGCCGGTGGCCGCCGAGGACTATGTCCACCGTGCCGGACGCACCGCCCGTGCAGGCAAGAGCGGCACCGCCTTTACCCTGGTTAGCCCGCAGGAAGAGGACGAGATCCGCAGCATCGAGCGCTTTACCAAGCGCACCCTTAGTCGCCGCAACCTGGAGGGCTTCGACTACCACGCCAAGGTGGAAGGCAAGCTGGAGCAGCCCCGTCCCGCCCAGGGCGGACGCGGTGGCCGGAGCCAGCAGGGTGGTCGCGGCGGGCAATCGGGTGGCCATTCAGGTGGTCAGTCGAGCGGTGGACAGAGCCAGGCGCGTGCCAGTCAGCCGAGGAGTGGTCAGTCAAGCAGCAGCGGCCAGGGCCAGCGCCCCAGCCGCCCCGCCGGAAACGACATCGGTGGCGGGCGTGTGGGGCCGCAACCGGCCCGCCGTCGCCGCTGAGTAGAGAACGCTAGATGAAACAGGCCGCCGAGCGAAGATGCTCGGCGGCCTGTTCTTTGGTGATTAAACGCTGATAGAGAAGGTGTTCAGCGGCTGCCCGACACCAGCCGCTGCACCTCGAAGCTCCAGCTCTTGCAGCCCTCCGGCACGTCCAGCAGCGGTACGGCATTTGCCCAGCGGCTTTCCAGGAGCCACAACCCCGGCTGGTCGGGCGAGGTGAGCAGGCAGGCGTCCACCAGTCCGGCCCAGCCCGGCAATCCACTGAGCAGGTCACTCAGCGTCTGCTCAGCGTCTGCTCCCCTGCCTTCCATGTAATGAACGAAGCGGCGCTGACTCACCGGTCATTTCTCCTCACGCTCAGCACTTATCCGCCCGATTCGATGTAGCGCTTGAGGGCGTCCATCCGCACGATGATCGGCGTGCGGGGCCGCACGATGGCTCCCTCGTGCTTGAGCTTGCTCAGGCTGTGGCTGACCGTTTCGCGGGTGGCCCCAACCATCCGGGCGATGTCTTCCTGGTTGAGCTTGAGGCTGAGTTCCACGCCCTGTGGGTGCGGGCGGCCAAACTCGCGGGCCAGCCGGTAGAGCAGGCTCGCCACCCGCTCGGGAGCGCTATAGGCACTGACCTCGGCGCTCCAGGCCTGGGCCTCGAACAGCCGGGCGGCCATCAGCCGGATCAACTTCATGGCGAGGTCGGGCTTGGCGTTGAGGAGTTTTTGCAACTCGCCGCGCGGCAGCACGATCAGGGTGGTGCGCTCCAGTGCCTCGGCCTGGGTGGGGCGGCGCTCCTCGGGTTGCAGCAGCAGTTCCCCGAAAGTGTCGTGCTGCCCCACCACGCTCAGGATGGCTTCCTTGCCGTTGGGAAAGAGCTTACTGATCTTCACCAGCCCCGATCTGACGAAATATAGGGCGTCTGACAGATCGTCCATGCGGTAGATCACTTCGCCCGCCTGGTAGGAACGGTAGGGCGTCGAGGCGGCCACGCGCTCCAGCTCGGTCAGTTCGAGGTCGGCGAACAGCTCCGTGCGTTTGAGGTGCCAGACCAGACTGGGATAATTCATGATTGCGCCCAGGATAACCCACCCAGCCCAGAAACGACCAAAGCGGACATGTTGGACCGCCTGACAGGGCAGCGCTCAGTCTGCCGGGGTGATGACGGGCGTGACGTGGAAGGTCCGCCACAGCAGCCGGGCGGCGGAGCTGCGGTGCGGCTGCCAGCCCAGCACAATGCTTGCGTGGTCCTGACCGGGGTAATACAGATTGAGGGCCTTCCTGAGCGCCAGATCACCGAAACTGAACACGTCGGGGCGGCCCAGCCCGAAGATCAGAAACATCTCCGCCGTCCAGCGCCCGATGCCCGGCAGCGGCAGCAGCGCCTGGGTGACAGCCTCGTCGCTCATACCAACCAGCTCGGCAAAGTCAATCTGGCCGCTGTTCGCGGCGGCAGCGATGGCCTGCACGGTGCGAACCTTAGCCCACGACAGGCCCAGGTCACGCAGGCTCTGCGGCGGGGCCGAGAGCAGCGCAGCAGGCGCAAAATTGTCGGTGGCCGCCGCCAGCCGCCCGTTGATGGCCGCCGCCGCCTTCACCGAGAGCTGCTGGCCGGTCACACTGCGAATCAGCGACGCGAAGGGGTCGGCAGCGGGCAGCAGTTCGGGCAGTGGGCCCGCCTCCAGCAGCGGACGCAGCACCGGGTCGCGGGCCAGGTCTCGGTGGGCGGCAGGCTGGCTGGACATGGCCGCAGTATGGCAGGGCCGGGACTGGAGCCGTAGCCGGGGCCGGGCCGCTGAACGCCACCACCGACCAGAGCAGACGGACCCCTGATCATTTCCTGACGGCATTGAAAGGTGGTGGACTTTTCTCTCCCTGGCGCTTGTTACCCTGTAAGGATGAAGAAGTTCTCATTTTTTGCCCTTCTGTTGCTCGTCAGCTGGCCCGCCGCGCTGGCCCAGACCGTCATCAACGGCGTGACCATCACCAAGCCGGGTCAGCCCCAGCCAGCCGCACCCCGCCGGGTGGTTCCGGCCTTCGTTGACAGCACCATACCCGCCGACTGGATCGACGTCCGGGGCCGCATCAGCGCAGGTGGGACAGGGCGCACCGATCTGCCTGCCGGAAGCCGGGTCACGGTCAGCCTGCAAGACGCCAGCCGGACGGATATGGCCGCCACCATCCTGGCCACGACCACCTTCCCCAGCGCCTCACTGCCGGTCAGCTACCAGCTCGTCTCCAGCCCGCGCCGTTTTACCAGCGTCGGCGTCTATCTGGTGCGGGTCAGCATCAAGGACGCCACCGGAAAAATGATCTACACCTCCACCACCCAGCAGCGCATCAACCCGGCGGCCAAGCGCATTCTGGCCGACGTGCGGGTGACGGCCACCCCGTAAAGCCTGTCCGACATCGGGCCTACAGGTTCCAGCCACCTGCCACTTCCAGCACCTGCCCGGTGAGGTAGGCGCTGCCCTCCACGAACACCATCACCGCGCCGACCACCTCGGCCACCGTACCCAGCCGCCCCGCCGGAATCTCGGTCAAGGGCTGGCTGACGGAGGTTTCAATCACGCCGGGCGAGACGACGTTGGCGCTGACGCCGTACTGCGCTTCCGTGCGGGCAACAGCTTTGGTCAGCGCGATGACGCCCGCCTTGGACACCGCGTAGGGCACCACGCCGGGGCGGGCCAGCAAGTGCTCCGCGCCCGCGTAACCGAAGTTGACGATGCGCCCAAATCCCCCCGGTGTCGAGGCCGTGTTCCGGCGCATCAGCGGCGCGGCCACCCGGCAGGTGTAGAAGGCAGCGTTGAGGTTACTGTCAAACATGTCGCGCCACTCGGCCAGCGTCGTCTCGTCCCAGCGGCGGTGCACGTAGTTGCCGACCACGTTCACCAGCACGCCCAGCGGCAGATCGAAATGGGTGTCGGCCCACGCCACCAGCGCGGCAGCCTCGTCTGCCGAAGTCAGGTCGGCCTGGAAGGCGTCGGCCCGCCCACCCGCTGCCCGGCACAGCCGCACGGTCTCGGCGGCGTCCTCGGCACTGGACAGGTAATGCACCGCCACGCTGTACCCGGCCTGCGCCAGCGCCAGCGCCACCCCGCGCCCAATGCCGCGAGCGCTGCCAGTAACGAGGGCCGCGTAGGGCTTCACCCCTCACCTGTGGTCTGCGCCGCTTCAACCAAGGTGCGGGTGAAGCTGTTGAGCGGGTAGGTCAACGCTTCTTCCAGGCTGACCCAGGCCCACTGCACGATCTCCTCATTGGGCATCACGTCCTGGGCGTCAGTGTCGGCCAGATAGTCGAACAGCAGCATGTGTGAGTCCTTGTGAAACTCGGGCGAACGCACCGCTTCCTGGGTCTGCACCCAGCGGCTGCCGGTAATGGTCAGGCCGGTTTCCTCCCGGAATTCACGCACCAGAGCTTCTACCAGCGTCTCACCGTACTCGACTTTGCCGCCCGGCACACCCCAGGAGCCGCGCCATTTGGTGGTCTGGACGATCAGGTATCCGGCGGGGCCGCGCACTAGTGCGCCCACGCAGACCAGGGGCCGCTGAACGGTGGAGGGCGGCGCAGCTGGGAACTGAGCAGCCGGGAATTGGGGAGAAGCGTCAGTCATGCCCCGGAGCTTAGCGGCAAAGCGGCCCAGCGGATGTGTGATCGGCGGCGCTCAGGCTGTTTTCTGAACGTTGCCGCACCCTCCGAGGGCGGATTTGAGGGTAGGCTATAGAGCATGGCTAAGCTCAGCGGGACCACAGTGATGCTCACCGGCGCAGGCGGCGCGCTCGCCACCGCCGTGGCCCAGGAACTGATCGACGCGGGTGCGGAACTCATTCTGGTGGGGCGCGGCGAGGCCCTGGCCCGCGCCGAGGACCGTTTTCCGGCCAAGAAAGTGCTCGATCTCGATCTGACCGACCCCGACTGCGTGGACACCCTCAAAAAGCAGCGCGCCGACGTGCTGATTCACACGGCTGGCCGCTTCAGCGCCCAGGACGCCCAGAAAGCCAGCGAGAAGGATTACCAGTCGCTGTTCGGGGCCAATATGCAGACCCTCTTTCACGCGGTGCAGGGCGTCTTGCCGCACATGCTCAAGCAAAAGGAAGGCATGATCCTGGGCGTCTCGGCAGGACAGGCGGCCCAGATGAGCGGCCCGAAGGCGGCCCTGTATACCGCCAGCAAGGCCGCCGTGGCTGCCTACCTGCTCAGCCTGCACGCCGAACTCCAGGTCAAGGGCGTGACCACGTTGACGCTCTATCCGATGGGGGCCATCGACACGCCCGCCAACCGCGAGGCGGGCCTGACCTGGGAAGCCACCATCGATCCACGCGCCCTGGCCCAGACGCTGGCCCACGCCATCACCCGTCCGGCCAGGGCGCACTTCACCGAGCTGAAGGTGTACCCGGAGGTGTGAAACCGGATGTGCTGGGGCTGGAGATGCCGAGGTCAGCGACCCGCCCAGCCCGCACCTGCTCCTCGCGCCAGAGCTGAGCGCCCATCAAAGCGGCGGCTTGCAGCAGCAGCGACGGCCCGTACCAGTGCGGACGCTTGAGAAGCAGTAGCCCCCCGAACAGTGCCAGCTGGCTACTGAGGCCCAGGTTGGCGCTGAGCGTCAGCGCGGGCAGCGGCGTGTAGCGCTGGCGGTCAAGCGGGCCAGGGTCGCCGCCCGCCGCCCGCCTCAGCCGCGCCTCGAACACCCGGTTGAGCCCGTGTTCCTGCGGCACGAAATAGCCGTTGTAGACCGCTTCGAGTGCGCTCAGTAGCCTGGGATTGTCGCCGCCCTGGGCCGCCGGAGCGCGGAAGGTTTCGCCCCTGGCCGCCCGGTAGTCGCGCTCCCACAGGTAATCGGTACTCAGAATCAGGCTCAGCAGCACATTGGCGCTGGCCCCCAGCAGCGGACCGTGAACGGCGCTCAGTAGCACCAGATTGCCCAGCACGTCCAGCTCACTGTCGAGGTAGCGCCCAGTCAGGGTGGTCTGGTCGGTGGCGCGGGCCAGCTGGCCATCGAGGTTGTCGAGCACAGTCTTGAGTTGCAGCAGCGCGGCAGGCGCGAGAACATTGCCGCGCCGCACCTGCCAGGCTGAGAGCAGCACCAGCCCAGTGTGAAACAGCACGATCTGGGTGGGCTTGAACTTCAGGCGCGCCGCTGGAGCCACCAGAAGCTGCGCCAGTGGCCGGAAGACCCGCTCGGCGGCCCACTCGTCGGCTGGCCGGGCCTTGCGGGTCTGGGCCAGACCGATGGTTCCTGACTCGGCGGTTCCTGGCCTGGTGGCGGGAGTGGAATTCACAGGTGCTTCGGCACGCTTCGGCGCGCTTCCGGTAGAGCGGCCAGGAAAACGGCCAGGGCCGCGAGCAGCGCTTCGGTCAGGCCACGCGGGTAGGCTCCCAGCAGGCCAGCGCCGTGAAACAGGCGACCTTGCAGTACGCCTTCCAGGGCGCTGAGGGTCCGCATCCAGGTCGGCGCAGCCGGATTGAGGCTGGCGAACGCCCCCAGGGCCAGGGCAGCCAGCACAGCGCCCAGCAGCCACAGCAGGGTCCGCAGCAGGACGCTCAGCACCCGCCAGCCGATTGACTTCTCGGCGATCATGACCGGCATTCTAGCGGGAGTCACCTACCGCGCGGTGAAACCACGTACACCTGCCGGGAGAAATTTGGGAACGTGCCTTGCAGTACTGGGCTGCCCCTGACCTACACTCGGATCATGTCTGCTCCTTCCTCCGCACCTCCCCTGCCCGCCCGCGTGCGCGTCTCGCGCTTGCCCCTGCCGCCCGCCCCGTCGGTGGAAGCCCGTCTCAAGTCTCTGTTCGCCGCCCAGCTCGTAACCCACCACCTCGCTGACCTGAAGGCGGGTGCGGTAGCGGTGGCGGGCGGCAAGATCATTGGCGCGGCGCTGCGATGGCCCGCCGGAAGCGCCGATTGTCCAGAAGTGGCGGAGCTGGAGAGTGGCTGGCGCGGGCGCGGCATCGAGGCGGCGCTGCGGGCGCTGCTGGAGTCTGAGCCGGACCCCGACCCCGCCAATGCCCAGACGGCGCAGCCTTGAGCGCTTCCCCGCTCGCCAGCGCGCCGGAGTCGCTCAGCCCCTTTTCCCCGGCGCGGCGTCCGCTGAGCACCGGCCTGCTACTGGGCGTACTGATCATCGCCTTCGAGTCGCTGGCGGTGGCCACCGCCCTGCCCGCCGTGGCCCGCGAGCTGAATGGCCTGAAGCTCTACGGCTGGCCGCTGAGCGCCTTTTTCATGGGCTTCATGGTCGGCACGGTGGGGCTGGGCGCGCTGGCCGACCGCGACGGCCCGGCCCGGCCCGCACTGATCGCGCTGCTGCTGTTTGCCGCCGGTCTGGTGGTGGCAGGCCTCGCGCCGAGCATGGCGGTGCTGATCGGCGGGCGGGTGGTGCAGGGGCTGGGCGGCGGCGGGCTGCTGGCGGCGGCCTATCTGGTCATCAACACCGCCTACCCCGACGCCATGCGCGCCCGCATGCTGGCCCTGCTCAGCAGCGCCTGGGTGCTGCCCGCGCTGCTCGGCCCGGCGCTGTCGAGCTTCATTACGCAGCAGTGGTCGTGGCGCGGGGTCTTTCTGGGCCTGCTGCCGCTGGTCGGCCTGGCCGGGGCGCTGATGCTGCCGCAACTCGTCAAGCTGCGCGGCGCAGGCACCCCGCTCGACCGCTCACGCCTGGGCGCGGTGGTGCTGGCGGCCCTGGGCACCTCACTGGGGCTGACGGGCCTCACCGAACTGGGGCAGGGGCGCTCTCTCGGAGCGTTGGGGCTGGGCAGCCTGGGGCTGCTCCTGGGCGCGCTGATCGCGGTTCCGGCGCTGGGGCGGCTCTTTCCGGCACGGGTCTGGCGGACCGGCACCCCACTGAGCGCCGGGTACGCCACCCGTTTTCTGCTGGCCTTCGCCTTTTTCGGCACCGAGTCGCTGCTGCCGCTGGGGTTGGCGGAGTTGCGCGGGCTGAGCCTGCTGAGCGCCGGGCTGTTTCTGACTGGAGGCGCGCTCACCTGGTCGGCCACCAGTTTCGTGCAGTCACGCTTCGACGAGCGCACCCAGGGCCGTCAACGCCCGAAGGTGGTGCGCCTCGGCGCAGCGGCCATCGGACTGGGCATGGCGGGCCTGCTTACCGCGCTGCTCGTTCCGGCGCTGCCGCTGGCACTGGCGGCGGGCTGCTGGGGACTGGCGGCGCTGGGCATGGGACTGGCCTTTCCGGCCCACACCCTGGTCGTCATGCAGCACGCCCCGGCGGGTCAGCAGGGACAGGTCAGCGGCACGCTGCAACTTTCCGACATGCTCGGCAGCGCCCTGGGCGCAGGTCTGGGCGGCGCGCTGGTGGCGGCCCTCGGCACGGCGGCGGGGGTGCCCTGGCAGATCAGCCTGACCATTGCGCTGGCCGTCCTGACGGTGCTGCTGGCCGGGCGGCTGCACGGGGGCAGCGAAGCGGGTGCGCCAGACTTGGCAAGTGACCCTGCCCATGACTGAAGCGGGTGGCCGCGTGCTGCTACTGGATGTGGACGGGGTGCTGGTGACGCCGCCGGAGATGTTCGGTCAGCGCCTGTTCAGGGACCATCCCGAAGTGGCCGCCGAGTTCTTCTCTGGGCCCTTCGTTGACGCCAGCTGTGGCCGTCTGGATCTGCGCGACGTATTGCCGCCGTACCTGGAGCGCTTCGGATACGCGGACACACTGGAGCAATTTCTCCTCGAATGGTTCGGCAGCGAGAACCACCCCAACCTGCCCATTCTGACCGCCGTGCGCGAACTGCGGGCGCTGGGCTGGCCCACCTTCCTCGCCACCAATCAGGAACGTCACCGCGTCCGGTATCTGCTGGAAGAGATGAAGCTGGGCGAGCTGGTGGACGGTGAGTTCTCGAGTGCCAGCATCGGCGCACGCAAGCCCGACGCGCCTTATTTTGTTGAAGTCACGCGCCGTCTGAACATCCCACCCGCGCAGATCATGTTTTGGGACGACGTTCAGGCCAACGTGGACGCCGCTGCCGGGGCAGGCTGGCAGGCGCACCTGTTCATGGATGCGGCGCAGTTCAGGGCCGTGATGGAACTACCGCTCTCAGCTCAGCCCTCAATTTAAGCCGCGTCTATGTCGGCCAACTTCTCGATGCGCCCGGCCAGCTCCGGCAATTCCAGCGCCCGCAGCGCCCGCAGCGATCTGAGGGTTCCGGCCTCATCGATGCGGTTCTGGTTCCAGCCCGCAATCAGCATGGCGCAGCCCTGAAGCGCTTCCGAGACCTGCTCCTTGTGAAACATGGCGGCGAGGTTCCCCGGCTGCACCGGGCGACTTTGCTGAACCTGTGCCTGGGTGTCGAGCATCACCTGCATGAACACCTGATCGAGTCGGGCGCGGTCTTCCGGGGCAATGGCTTTTCCGGCGCTGCTGGCGGCTGAGGTTCTGGGGGGCTGGGTCATGCCGTGCAGTCTAACGGGCAGGGGTCTCCCGGAAGTCCTGGCGCGTGATACGCTAAGGGGTAGACCCGCTTGGCCGGGCAAAGGACAAACGATACCATGACCGATCAGCACCAGACCGAGGGCGAGCCGCAGACCGAGCAGATGGCCGCCGAACAGCACACCGAAGCGCCGAGCGAATCGGCCCAGAGCCACGAGGCCAGCGCCGCGCCGCAGGCTCCCGAAGCCGTGATGAGCATTCTGCCCCACCTGGAGGGCGAGGAAATCGACGAGGACGCCGAACTCGACGCCGAAGAGGCCGAGGGCGACGAGGAAGACTTCATTGACGCGGGCCAGTTGTTCGCCATGCTGGGCAAGTTGCAGGACACGCTCGACGAGCAGAGCAAGGAAATTCGCGGGCTGCGGCGCGAGATGCGCGAACTGCGCGAGAGCCAGGGCCAGGGCGCGGCCCCAAGCAAAGAGCAGGGCGGCAGAGAACAGGGCAGCCGCGATCAGGGCGAACGCGGCAATGACCGGGGCGGCTTCCGACCCCGCGAGGACCGTGGCGAGCGCAGCGGCGGCTACCAGGGCAACCGCGAGGGTGGCTTCCGGCCCCGTGAGGACCGGGGCGCGCAGAGCAGCGGCGGCTACCAGGGCAACCGCGAAGGCAGCTTCCGGCCCCGTGAGGACCGGGGCGAGCGCAGCGGCGGCTACCAGGGCAACCGTGAAGGCGGCAACCGCGAGGGTGGCTTCCGTCCGCGTGAAGATCGGGGCGCGCAGAGCAGCGGCGGCTACCAGGGTAACCGTGAAGGCGGCAACCGCGAGGGTGGCTTCCGTCCGCGTGAAGATCGGGGCGCGCAGAGCAGCGGCGGCTACCAGGGTAACCGTGAAGGCGGCTTCCGTCCCCGTGAAGACCGGGGTGCTGGTGCTTCCCAGGGTAGTCAAAGCAGTCAGGGCGGCGGCAGCTACCAAGGCGACCGCAGCGCCCGACCAGGAAGCGGTAGCGAGGGCGGCGGCGAATTCCGGCCCCGCGCCCGCCGTGATCTGGGCTGGGGCGGTTCGGGCCGCCGCGACGACAAGTAACGCTGGTCATCAGTGAAATAGCATTGGGCCGGAGCAATCCGGTCTTTTTTTGGTCTGACAGCCTGATGGCCCAGTCACTGCAGACCCAACGATTGCTCAAGTGGACGCAGACCTGAACGTCGCCTGTCAGCGGTAGGCTGCACACATGACTGACCCCCTCGACGACAACACCCCGCTGGTCGGCATTACCGAGGACGACTCACGCCCAGCCCCCACCGACCAGAACACCCTGCTGGGCCGCCTGGTTCACCCGCAGCCGGTAGACGACGCGGCCACCCGGCGAGGCGATGTGCCGAGTCTCGCCACCAGTTTCATTGAAACGCTATCGGGTCAGTCGGTTGACGGAGCAGGCCACGCTGACGCTGACGCCGACGAAGGCACCACCGACAACTCGCAGGCATAAAAACTGCTTTCTAAACGCCGCTCAACCTGACCCGAACCTGGGCCTGGGAGCAGCGCGTCACTGTGGAGAATAACTGACAAATGCAGTGACACCACCCCGCTGGTCGGCCTCTCCGACGATACTCAGAGCCGAACCGACGTGGGCCGCACTGACAAGCACGAGAGGAAAGAGAGCTTCGGCAGCGTGCTGCTCAATACCGCCACAAGCCAGGAAGAGGGCGACGGGCAAAATCCAAACGCCGATGACAGCACCACCGACAGCTCACAGGCCTGACAGCGGGCCACTGGCTCGAGATCGTCCGAGAGTCGTATCCCTTAAACTCAGTCCATGAATTCACAGCACGCCGACGTGATCGTGGTGGGGGCCGGACTGGCCGGGCTGGTGGCCGCTGCCGAGGTGGCCGACGCGGGCAAGCGAGTGTTGCTGCTCGATCAGGAAGGTGAGCAGAACCTGGGCGGGCAGGCCTTCTGGTCGCTCGGCGGGCTTTTTCTGATTGATTCGCCGGAGCAGCGCCGCCTGGGCATTCGTGACTCGCCCGAACTGGCCCGCCGCGACTGGATGACGACGGCGGGCTTTGACCGGCCCGAGGACCACTGGCCGCGTCAGTGGGCGCAGGCGTATCTGGAGTTCGCGGCGGGCGAGAAACGGCGCTGGCTGACTGCCCAGGGCGTGCGCTTCTTTCCGGCGGTGGGCTGGGCCGAGCGCGGCGGGCAGGGCGCACTTGGCCCTGGCAACAGCGTGCCGAGGTTTCACATCGTCTGGGGCAGCGGGCCTGGTATTGTCAAGCCGTTCGAGCGCCGAGTGCGCCAGCACGCCCAGGCTGGGCACATCCAGTTCGCCTTTCGCCACCGGGTGCGCGGTCTGAAGTTCACGGCGGGGCGGGTCAGCGGCGTTCACGGCGAGGTGCTCGAAGCGTCGTCCGAAGCGCGCGGTGAGCGCAGTTCACGGGTGGTCACCGGCGAGTTCGAGTTCAGCGCAGGGGCAGTCATCCTCACGTCCGGCGGTATCGGCGGCAATCACGATCTGGTGCGGCAATACTGGCCCACCGAGCGCCTCGGCCCGGCTCCAGACTTCATGCTGAGTGGCGTGCCTGCACATGTGGACGGCCAGATGCAGCTCGCTGCCCAGCAGGCCGGGGCCAGCCTGATCAACCCGGACCGGATGTGGCACTACACCGAAGGGCTGCGCAACTGGAATCCGGTCTGGCCCAGTCACGGCATCCGGGTGCTGCCGGGGCCGAGCAGCTTGTGGCTCGACCCCAGCGGGCGGCGGCTGCCGTTCCCGCACTATCCCGGCTTCGACACGCTCGGCACGCTCAGTCACATCACCCAGCACGGCTACCCCCACACCTGGTTCGTGCTCAACCGGGCCATCATCAAGAAGGAATTTGCGTTGTCGGGCAGCGAGCAAAACCCCGACTGGACCAACCGAGACCTGGCCCTGACCTTGCAGCGGGTGGGCCGCGCCGTGCAGGCCCCGGTGCAGGCCTTCATGGACCATGGAGCCGACTTCGTGGTGCGGTCGACGCTCAAAGGCCTGGTGCGCGGTATGAACGACCTGATCGGCAACGCCGCCGTGGATGAACAGACGCTGCGGCGCGAGATCGAGGCCCGCGACGCCCAGACTGTCAACGAGGTCGGCAAGGACACGCAACTCGCCCTCGTCAGATCAGCCCGCACCCTGCTGAGCGAGCGCCTGACGCGGGTGGCACGGCCCGCCCCGATCCTCGACCCGGCGGACGGCCCCCTCATTGCCGTCCGAATGAATGTCCTGACCCGAAAGTCGCTGGGCGGCCTGGAGACCGATCTGAGCGCACGGGTTCTCGCACCCGGCGGCGCGGTGATACCGGGCCTGTATGCGGCGGGCGAGGTGGCAGGCTTCGGTGGCGGCGGCCTTCACGGTTACCGCTCGCTGGAGGGCACCTTCCTGGGCGGCTGTCTGTTCAGCGGACGGGTGGCCGGGCGGGCCGCCGCTCAGGCAGGCTAGGGCAGACTCTTTCCTGAATCTGTCATTCCAGATCGTCCACCCGTCGTTGAGGAAGCTCCCGCACCGACACAGGAGCGAGTCCAACAGCTTCCCATCAATTTCCCCACTCGGTATTGGCGGGCTGGAAGGGATTTTCTACATTTTCCGTGAACGGAGAGACCAAACAGGCTCCGCAGTGCAGAAAGCAAGCGACCTCCACCGTTCATTTCCGCCGATATAGACTGACTTCCTGCCCTCTTTGGAAGTCTGAAACTGTGCCAGGCCCTGTAAAACCTGATCGGTCGTGCAGAGAGAGCTGGGTATTGAGTTGGTATTTATAAGAAAAATTACTGTCTTGCTTCTGGCTGCTGCTGCTCATATTGACTTACAGCTGTCTTCAATTCATACTCGCAGGCAGGAGGAACAACACAACATGACTTATCGTAAATTGAGCGAACAGGTCCAGATGCTCACCAACCCACAGCGCAGTGATACCTTCGTTAAGGATTTCAAGTCGGCGGTGCGGGAAGGTCAGTTTGAAGCGGCGTACATGAACACTGAGCGCTTCCAGTTGCCCAAATCATTTAGTCGCCGCAACAGCGACGAAACTTACAGCCGCACCATGCGCGAAATGATCTTCGAAGTGACGCCCAAATTCGAAGAGTGGTTTGACCGCACCAACCGCGAACTGGCGGCCACCCGGCGCGGCGGCACCATCAAGCCCAGTATCGAGGCGATTGAAGCGGGTCTGGTTGATTTCAAGACACTGGCCGCCGAAACCCGCCAGAAAATGCAGGCCAGCTACGACAAGGGCCACTCGCTCGGCAAATCGCGCGCGCGCGGCAAGCGCAAAACCAGCAAATAAGGCTGGCCCAGTACTACTGATTCCGCTTCATTTCATTCCACCCTACAAAAAGCGGTCAGGCATGCCCATGCGCGTATCGCCATGAGCAGCACCCGTATGGGGCCAGCCCCGATTCCGAATCGGCCTCCTTTCAAAAAAATTCAGCAGACTATTGATCGCTCAGCCCCCGAACCGGTGACTCCGGCCAGGGGATTGAATGTTAAAACGACGACTCCACCGGCCCAGTCGAGCGCAGCCAGTACTTCATCAGGCTGGCACTGGCGCTGTCTCGAAGCAAGCAGGCCACGATGCCGCCGGACCGCTCGAACAGCAGCAAGCAGCGCTCACCGTATTCCACCTGAATGACGCCGAGCGGCCTGGTGGCCAGGCCCGCTCCGCGCAGCGGCGGCATGGTGACATGTGGCGTGGTGCCCTGGCCCTCGGCCAGCCAGTGGACATCCGCCAGGGACGTTCTGGCCCGACCCCCCAGCCCCTCAGGCAGCCGCAGGCCCACACTATGCTGCGGCGCACCCTGGGCGTCGTAACAGCTCACGGCCAACACGCCGGAGCGCTCCATCAACTTCTCGGCAAACAGCAGACCCGGCGGCGGCGCGACCTGAGCGCGGGTTCCGAGCAGCGAATGAATCAGCTTCGAGAGTTCGAGGGCTTCCAGCGGCAACCCTAAAGTGCCCGCCGCGCCCGCTGCCTGGGCATCGTTCCAGCCGATGTCGCCGAGCAGCACCACCGGCAGCGAGTCCTGGCACAGCTTGCGGCACAACGCCAGCCCGCTCTGGTCCGGCAGGGTCAGCCCGGCGATGACCAGACCGGGCCGCCATTCACGGCTCTCACGCTCGGCCTGCGCGCCGCTCCCGACGCTGCGAAAACGCAGACCCAGACCCTCAAGCAGCCGCTCGAGCGCCTTGCGAACACCGATCTGGGATTCAACCACCAGCACTTCGGTTATGAGCATAAAGAGTGGATCACCGCCAGCAGGAAAAGGAGGGCCATCGTGACAAAACCTAAAGGTTAAGATATAACACAGGTCTTACAGGTTTTGATCATCCAAAACTCACCCAAAATGTCTTCGCAAGTACTCCGCTCTTTCATCGGCCCGCCCACGCCGCCCAGCGCCCATTCTGCGCTGCACTTTCCAGCACCTTCTCCATGAAGTCCACGCCGCGCACGCCGTCTTTCACGGTGGGGTAAAGCGTTTCCAACTTCTCGCCGCGTTGCCGCGCCGCGATGTCGTCAGCGGCACCCACATAGATGTTGGCAAATGCCTCGATGAAGGCTTCAGGGTGGCCGGAGGGGAGGCGGGTGGCCGCCGTGGCCGCCGCGCCCAGCCCCGCCCCACCGCGCGTCAGCAGTTGCCGGGGCATATCGAGCTGGTCGTAAATCAGGACATTGGGGTTTTCCTGACACCAGCTCAGACTGCCCCTGCTGCCGAAAACGGCCAGGCGCAGATCGTTCTCGCGGCCAATCTCGATCTGCGAGATGGTCAGCAGCCCCTTTGCACCGCCTTCAAAACGCAGCAACATGCTGGCGTCGTCGTCCAGGGCGCGGCCCGGCACGAACCGGGTCAACTCGGCGGCCACCTCACTGAGTTCCAGGCCCGTCACGAAGCTGACGAGCTGCTCGGCGTGCGTGCCGATATCGCCCAGCGCTCCAGCAGGGCCGCTGCGGGCGGGGTCGGTGCGCCACTCGGCCTGCTTGCCCTCGCTCCCGGTGGCCAGCCAGCCCTGGTGATACTCCACGATCACCTTGCGGATCTCGCCCAGCACCCCGCCGCGCACCATTTCGCGGGCCTGGCGGATCAGCGGGTATCCAGAATAGTTATAGGTGACAGCGAAGACATTGCCCGCCTGCTCAACAGCCTGCTCAAGTTCCTGGGCCTGCGCCAATGTGTGCACCAGCGGCTTGTCGCAGATGACGTGAAACCCGGCCTGCACCGCCGCCAGCGCCACTGGAAAATGCAGGTGATTGGGCGTCACGATGCTGATGACCTCGGCCCCGTCCTCGCGCGCCTTTTCGCCTTCCAGCAGTTCTTGCCAGGTGCCGTAACTGCGCTCAGCGGGAAGGCCCAGCACCTGGCCCGACGCCCGGGAGCGTTCCGGCGTGCTGGACAGGGCACCGGCCACCAGTTCATAGCGTCCATCCAGTGCCGCCGCGTGACGGTGAACCGCGCCGATGAAGGCGTCTAAGCCGCCGCCGACCATCGCCAGTCGGAGGCGGCGCTGATAGGTATTCACGCATCGTCCTTGCCAAAGGCCGCGTCGAACACCACGTCCGAGGCGGGGAAGTCCAGCTTACGGGTGTAGGCGGCGCTCTCGGTCGCCCCGAAGACGCGGTCCATCCGGGCATCTTCCCACTCGATGCTCAGCGGGCCAGAATACCCGATGTCGTGCAGCGCCACGATAATGGCCTCAAAATTCACGTCACCGCGCCCCACCGAGCGAAAGTCCCAGAAGCGCCGGGCGTCACCAAACGTCGTGTGGCCGCCGAACACGCCCACCTCGCCGCTGCCGTGGTTCCACCAGACATCCTTGATGTGGGCGTGGTAAATCCGCTCGGGGAAGCGCCGCAAAAAGCCCACGTAATCCACACCCTGATAGGCCAGGTGGCTGGGATCGTAATTGAAGCCGAATCTTTTATGACGCCCCACAGCTTCCAGCGCCCGCTCAGCTGTCGCCGTGTCGAAGGCAATCTCGGTGGGGTGAACTTCCAGGGCGAAGTTGACGCCGACTTCCTCAAACACCTCCAGAATCGGGGTGAAGCGGCAGGCGAAGTCGTCAAAGCCGCGCTGCCAGTAGGCCTGATCGGTGGGCGGAAAGGCGTAGAGACTGTGCCAGACGCTCGAACCGGTGAAGCCCGTGACCACGCCAACGCCCAGCTTTTTGGCAGCACGGGCAGTGTCCATCATCTCCTGCGCCGCGCGCTGGCGCACGCCTTCCGGATCGCCGTCGCCCCAGACGTGGGCAGGCACAATCGACTTGTGCCGCTCGTCGATAGGGTCGCAGATGGCCTGTCCGACCAGGTGGTTGCCGATGGCGTAAACCTTGAGGCCGTGCTGGGCGAGCAGGTCGCGCACGCTCTGAACGTAGCCTTCTTCCTTGAGTGCCCGCTGCACGTCGAAATGGTCGCCCCAGCAGGCCAGTTCCAGGCCGTCGAAGCCCATTTCTCTGGCGAGCGGCGCGAGTTCAGCGAGGGGCAGATCGGCCCACTGGCCGGTAAACAGGGTGACGGGTCTGGGCATGGGTGGGTGTCCTTTGTGGGATGGGTGGGTCAAAAGACTTCGGGTTGCGAGCTGTGAGCCAGAACAGGGCCAGGCTTGAGCAGTGACAGAACAAACTGCAGGGCGAGCAACATTGGCCCGCCCCACAGTTTAATCAAGCGGCCAGAGCAGAAGGTTTGAACTTGCTGTTCCTCAAAGCCCAGGGCTGCTCAGAACGGCGAATCCGGGTAATAAAACTTCGCGGCATTGCTCTTGGTCACCAGCGTGCTGGGAATGATGGTGGACTTGGGCATGGCGGTTTTGGTCATCAGCGATTTGGCGGTCAGGCGCATGGCGTCGCGGATCATGGTGGGCGGGTAGGTCACGTCGGCGGTGATGAGCGGATCGCCGTCCTGCACCTTCTTGACCATTTCCTTCATGCCCGCGCCGCCCAGCACGAACTTGATGTCGCTGCGCCCGGCCTGCTGAATGGCCTTCAGCACCCCCACCGCGATGTCGTCGTCCTGCGCCCACACCGCGTCGATCTTGGGAAAGCGGGTCAGGTAATCCTGCATCACCTTGAAGCCGTCGTCGCGGTTCCAGTTGGCGTACTGCTTGTCCAGAATCTTGATATCGGGGTATTTGGCCTTGAGAACCGCGTCAAAGGCGTCGACCCGCTGGTTGTCGATCACAGTGGCAATGCCGCGCAGCACCACGATATTGCCCTTGCCACCCAGCGTTTTGCCCACGTACTCGCCGCTGACTTTGCCCAGACCCGGATTGTCGCCCGCCACATAGGCGTTCTGGGCGGTGGGGTCGGTCAGGGCGCGGTCCACGACCACCGTGAATACGCCCTTCTTCTGGAGGTTGCCCACCGGACGGGTCAGCGGCGCACTTTCCTGCGGCAAGATCACCAGGGCGTTGATTTTGTTGACGGCGGAAAGATCCTGAATCTGATTGGCCTGCTCGTTGGAATCCTTGGCGGTCTTGACGATGACGGTGAGGCCGGGGTACTGCTTTTCCAGCTCGGCCTTGGTCTGGTTGGCCCAGTAGACGATGCCCGCCGTCCAGCCGTGATCGGCAGAGGGAATCGAGACGCCCATGACCTGCTTGGTCTGCGCCAGCGCGGCAGAGGCGAGCAGGGTAAGGGAAAGGAAGGCCAGGTTCTTGAGCTGTTGCATGGTGACTCCTTGTGCGGCGAGAGGCGAGAACGGCTTTTGTCGTTGACTCCCTTTGCGGGGGAGAGGACTGGAACGAAAACGGATGGGCGCGGGGGCGGGCGCAGTGAATGTACGTTCAGGCCCTGCTAGGGCGGCTTCTGGGGCCTGAAGACCAGCTTCATCCCGCCTTCTTCCCGCGCTGCATAAACGCCACGATGATGATGACCACGCCCTGCACGGCGGCATTCAGGTACACACTGATGATGGAGGTGAGGTTGAGGACATTCTCGATGGTGACGAGCAGAATCGCGCCCACCACCGTGCCCCAGATGCGCCCGGAGCCGCCCTTGAGGGCCGTACCGCCGATGATAACGGCGGCAATGGCTTCCAGCTCCCACAGCAGGCCGGTGCTGGGACTGGCGCTGCCGAGTCTGGGGACATACAGCAGCGTCGCCAGCGCCACGCAGACGCCCTGGATAACGTAGGTAATGATCTTGACGCGGGTCACGTCCACGGCGGCGTAGCGGGCCACCTGCTCGTTGCTGCCGGTGGCCTGCACGTAGCGGCCGTAGCGGGTGCGGTTGAGAATCAACCCGCCCAGCAGCGCGACGGCGGTGAATACCAGAATCGGAATCGGAATGCCCAGGAATTTGCCGTAGAAGACCGGACTGTAGGCGTCGCTGAGGGTGTTGTTCAGTGAGATGCTGCCGCCCTGCGAGAGATACGTCAGCACCGAGCGGAAGATGCCCAGCGTGCCCAGCGTGACGATAAACGGCTCGATGCGTCCCCGCGTAATGACCGTACCGTGGAGCAGGCCCGCCCCCGCCCCGATGAGCAGGGCACACAGCATCCCGATGACGATGATGCCGACGGTGCCCACGCCCGGACTAATGGCATTCATGATCAGGATCATCGAACCGGCGATCAAGGCGGCCATTGAGCCGACTGAAAGGTCAATCCCGCCCGAGATGATCACGAAGGTGGCTCCCACCGCGATGATGCCGATGAAGGCGGCGCGGGTCAGCACGTTCGACAGGTTGGAGAGGGTCAGGAAATCGGGATTGAGCGCGGTGGCGACGATCATCAGGGCGAGGAGGCCCAGCAGCGGCCCCAGGCTGCCTATTCGTGACAGCACCGAGGGGCGCGGGGCGGGCGGGTTGTCGGACGATTTTCCGGTGGGGGTGGTCACGCGCTCTCCAGGGACTTGATAGACGAACCAGTGGCTTTGGGGACAGCAACCTTCAGACCAGTGGCGTACTGAATGACTTCCTGCTCATTTATTTCTTCACCTGAAAGCTCACCCACGATCCGGCCCTCACGCACCACCAGCAGGCGCTGGCTGAGACCCAGCAGTTCACCCAGTTCGCTGGAAATCACGATGACGCCCTTGCCACTCTCGGCCAGGCGCTGAATCAGCAGGTAAATCTCGCGCTTGGCACCCACGTCCACCCCACGAGTCGGCTCGTCCAGCACGATGACCTGCGGATCAGCTTCCAGAATGCGGGCCAGCGCCAGCTTTTGCTGGTTGCCGCCGGAGAGCAGCCGGGCTTCCACGTCCAGCCGCCCAGTGCGGATGTTGTAGTCGCGGGCGGCCCGCTCCAGCGCCGCCTGCTCCGCGCCGATGTCAAGGAAGGGGTGGGCGTAGTGCTGCAAGGTGGTCAGGGTCAGATTGGGACGCAGCTTGAAGTCAACCAGCAGGCCCTTGCCCTTGCGGTCTTCGGACAGGTACACCAGTCCAGCGCGGGCGGCGTCGCCGGGACTGCGCAGGCGCACGGCTTTTCCAGCGATTCGGACTTCACCCAGCGTGCGCGGGCGCAGGCCCAGCAGCCCCTCGAACAGTTCGGTGCGGCCTGAACCGACGAGTCCGGCCAGGCCCAGCACCTCGCCCGCGTGCAGGGTGAACGAAATGTCCTGCGCCCAGCCGGGCACGCTCAGCGCCTCCACGTGCAGCAGTTCCTGTTCTCCCGGCTGGCCCTTCGGCGGAAACATATCCTCCAGTTCGCGCCCCACCATCCGGTTGGCCATCTCATGCGGGGTCAGCTCACCGGCCGGGCCACTGGACACCACCGCGCCGTCGCGCAGCACCGTGACCGTATCGGCCAGCGCCTTGACCTCTTCGAGTTTGTGGCTGATATAGAGAATGGTCACGCCCGCACTCCTGAGCTTCCTGATGAGGTCAAACAGCACGTCGGTTTCGCGCACGGTCAGACTGGCGGTGGGTTCATCCATGATCAGCAGCCTCGCGTCACGCGCGAGCGCCTTGGCAATCTCGACGAGCTGCTTTTGCGGCACGCTCAGCTCACGCACCTTGCGCGTCGGCGCGATCGGCACGCCCAGCCGCGCGAGGGCCGCCGCCGCCTCACGGTTCATGGCCGCGTCGTTGAGCAGCGCCCCGCCGAGTTCGCGGCCCAGAAAAACATTCTGCGCCACCGTCAGGTCATCGGCCAGATTGAATTCCTGATGAATCAGCACCACACCTTCTTCCTCGGCGTCGCGGCTGCTGCCAAAGTGTGCCGGCTGCCCCGAGAGCAGGACCTCGCCGGAAGTCGGCGGCTGATAGCCTCCCAGAATCTTCATCAGGGTGGATTTGCCCGCGCCGTTCTCACCGATCAGGGCGTGGATTTCTCCGGCAGCAATGGCGAAACTGACCCCGTGCAGGACTTGCACTGGCCCAAAGGCTTTGGTGACGTTGATGAATTCAGCAGCTGGAAGTTGGCTCAAGGGTTCACCTGTCTGTGAAGGAGACGAGCAAAAGCAACTTGAATTTTTGGATGGAAGAACGACGCCCAGGCCAGGCGGTTTGGCCGCGTTTGAGGTCCGCTGTTGATGGACTGAGGGTAACACAAAAGCAGAGGAGCGAAACCGATTTCGCTGCCAGATCGTCGCTGCTGGACAACCCGGCCCAAGCACTCTGATCCGGGGGACGCCTCAGTGCTCCGAGTGGTGCCCGGTTCCGGCCCGTAGCCGCCCGTAAGCGTCCGCCGCTTCGGGGGCCAGGCGTACGTGGAGCAAATCGCCCGCCTGGAGTTCGGTGTCGCCGTGCGGCAGCAGGCTGCGGCCCTCCCGCTCAATCTCCACGATGACGCAGCCGGGGGGCAGGCCCAGGTCGCGGACCGGGCGACCCTCGAACGGCGCGCCAGGTTGCAGGCGCAGGCTCACGTCCATGATCTCGGGCAGCAGCACCGCGTCGGGGGAGCGCAGCCGCAGCTCACGCGACAGCAGCGCGTCGTAGATCGGGGCGTCGCGCAGCCGCTCAGCCACCGCGTAGGCGACGAAGCAGGCCGCCAGCAGCGGCAGCATCAGCGGATAGCTGCCGGTCATCTCCACGATCAGCACGACGGCCGTGAGTGGGGCGCGGACCACCCCACTGAACAAGGCCGCCATCCCCACCACCGCAAACAGCCCAGCGGGCGTGTCACCGGCCAGCGGCGCGGCGAGGTGTCCGAAGGCCGCCCCCAGCAGCGCGCCCATGACCAGCAGCGGCGCGAAGATGCCGCCGGGCGTGCCGGGCGCGTAGCCCGCCAGCGTGACGAGGAGTCTCAGCACCAGCCAGAAGACGGCAGTAAGCAGCGCCACCTTCCCCTGCGCCGCCGCCTCGACCACCGCGTGCCCGCTGCCCAGCACGCTCGGCACGAAGTAACCCAGCGCCCCGACACCGAGCCCACAGAGGGCCGCCAGCAGCAGCGGCGAGCGGACGCGAGCGACCAGATCGAGCGAGCGCAGCAGCGATCTGTTGAACACCACGCCCGCCAGGCCGCACAGCAGGCCCAGCAGCAAAAAGAGCGGCAGCGCTGCCAGGCGCGGCGCGGCGAAGAACGGCAGGGTGAACACTGGAGTCTGCCCGGCCAGGCTGCGGGTCACCGTGTCGGCCACAGTACAGGCGATCAGCGCCGCCGTGAACACCATCGGCGTGAAATCGCGCTGCAATTCTTCCAGCACGAAGGTGACCCCGGCCAGCGGGGCGTTGAAGGCGGCGGCCAGCCCGGCCCCGGCCCCGGCGGCGATCAGGGTCAGGCGGCGCTGCGGGCGGGCGTGGGTGAGCTGGGCCACTGCCGCGCCGAGGCTGCCGCCCATCTGCACACTCGGCCCCTCGCGGCCCAGCGGCAGCCCCGACCCCATCGCCGCCAGCCCGCCCACAAACTTGATGGGCAGCACGCGCGGCCAGGGAAAGAATCTCAGCAGGTGCAGCACCGCCTTGAGCTGCGGAATGCCGCTGCCCGATGCGCTCGGCTCGGCCCGCCGCACCAGCCAGACACTGAACACCTCCCCGAGCATCGGCGCGAGTACGATCAGCGCGGGCGTCCAGGTGGCCCGCCGCAGTTCCAGCATGCCGAGCAGCAACCGGAAGGCCGTGACCAGCAGCCCCACCAGCGCCCCGGTCAGAATGGCCCCGACGTACAACCCCCGGCGGCGCACGAACTGGGCCTGATCACGGCTCTGGGCCTGCGCCGCGCCCGACCCGGCCCGGCCCAGTTCGCCGCTCAGATCACCCATGCGTGTGTGCCCGGCCTGGCTTCATCCCCCAGGAATAGCGCGTTTCTGGAGGATGAGGATGAAGTGGGCTGGGTTGGAGCGTCTTACTTCCCGACGAACACCGCCGTCGTCAACCCGGGCACGCTCACCGTGTCACCGCTGGCCTTACTTCCCTTCACCGACGCGTCCGAGCTGGCTTTCAGCGCCGGGTGCAGGTCCAGTTTCAGCGGCGCGAGGCTGGCATCCTTGAGGGTGTAGACAGTGTTGGTGGCGTTGAAGACCACCAGCACGTTCTTGTAAGGCGCATTCCCGCCGCTGAGCTTCATCACGATGACGCCGGGCGTCTGATTGGGGCCACTGTTGAGGAAGGTCAGTTGGTTTTGCACGGCCTGGGCGGTGGGCAGCCGGAACAGCGGCGTGGAGTTGCGAATGCTCAGCAGCTCACGCAGGTTGTCCGAGCCCCGCGTCCGGTCTGCCGCCGTGACCTTGAGGGCCGCGTTGGAAAGCAGCGGGCGGTAGAGGTCCCACTGATCCTTATTCTTCTCGGCCATCGGCAGGCCGCGCCCGAAGCCGTTGTCGGCTCCGGTCCAGGCAATCTCGTTGAACCAGTCGCCACTGTTGTAGCTGTCGGTGTCGAAGCTCTTGGAGCGCAGCAACTCGTCGCCCGCGTGGATGAACGGCATGCCCTGACCCAGCAGCACCAGGCTGTAGGCGAGGTTTTGCATCCGCACCCGCTGGGCCGTCGTCGAACTCAGCGGCGCTTTGAGCAGCACGGCATCCCAGAGGGTCTGGTTGTCGTGTGCTGAGACATAGTTGATGGTCTCGCGTGGGCTGGCCGCGTAGCCGGTGGGCGAATTGCCATACGGAACCTGCGCCCCGGTCACGGTTTTGCCGCTGCTGTCGGTGAACTTGAAGTCGCGCAGATTACCGCTCAGCGCCACCTTGATCTGATCAGTGAGCTTGAGCAATTTGGCCCTATTTTCAACACTGTCAGTGTTCTGCTTCTGACCGTTGGGCAGGGTAAACAGGCCCGTCGCAAAGCCCTGGTCTTGCAGCCCACCGAAGGGATTGCCGCCGCGCACCGCGTCGCGGAGGCGGTCGTTGAAGGTACCGATGCCCTGCCCGTAGAGGTTGATCTGGGTGGCATTGACACCGCGTGCGTTGCCCGCCACCTCGCCGAAGTCCCAGCCCTCGCCGTAGAGGTAGATCTGCTTGCCGTCCACGCCGTCTTTGGCCAGGGTCAGGGCGTCCAGCGCGGCGCGGGCGGCCTGCATGTCCGACACCAGATGGTGGCCCATCAAATCGAATCGGAAGCCGTCCACCTTGTACTGTTTGGCCTCCAGCACCAGCGTGTCAATCATCAGGCGGCGCATCATGGTGTGTTCGGTGGCGGTGTTGGAGCAGCAAGTCGAATTGGCGACCACGCCGTTGACGTCCAGGCGGTGGTAATAGCCCGGCACGACCTTGTCCAGCACGCTCTTGTCGGCCTCGCCACTGGCGGCGGTGTGGTTGAACACCACATCCTGAACCACACGCAGGCCCGCCGCGTTCAACGCCATCACCATCTGGCGGTACTCCCTGGTGCGCTGGTCGGGGTCGGCGGCGTAGGTACCTTCCGGCGTCATGTAATGGTAGGGGTCGTATCCCCAGTTAAAACCGTCCTGATCTTTGATGGCATTGACGGCGGCCTGCTGCTCCTCGCTGGCAGGTGGGAGTTTGCTCAGATCTCCAGGGCTTTTCCAATTTGCCTTGTCGGGCGGAATGGAGGCGATGTCGAAGGTCGGCAGCAGGTGCACGGCCTTGAGGCCCGCATCAGCCAGCGCTTTGAGGTGCTTCATTCCGTCGCTGTTCTTCTCGGTAAAGGCCAGGTACGTTCCTCGCTCGGCGGCGGGAACGGTAGCGTCGGCCACGCTGAAATCGCGCAGATGAAGTTCGTAGAAATTCAGATCGCCCACCGAGTTCAGCGGCGGCTTCTTGAGGGTGTCCCAGCCCACTGGTTTTTGTGATGCGTCGCTGAGGTCGGTGACGAGCGATTGTTGCCCGTCAGCGGTCAGACCAATGGAATAGGGGTCGGACACGACATTGGTTTCCACTTTGCCCGTGGTGGGCGCGTAGACCGTAACCTGATAGCGGTAGGGGGCGTTCTTCCAGCCCGCGTCGCCGGTCACGCTCCAACTGCCCTTCTCTCCAGCCTTCATGGGGACGGTTTTGGTCTGACCGCCTACCGTCACCAGCACCTTGACATCCTGCGCGGTGGGTGCCCAGACCGTCAGCGTCGGAATGCTGCCCGCCCAGGTCACACCCAGCGGCCCGGTGTACGCAGCGAGGTCGTCCAGTACGCCCCAGCGTTGCACGCCCGTCGCGTCCATCAGCTTGTCGTCCAGTCCGGTGCTGCTGATCGCCAGCTGCCCGCGCAGGGCCGCCGCCACCTTGCCCACGTCCTCGGGGCGCAGCTTGACCACCGCATAATTGGCCAGATACGGGTACTTGGCTTTGAGGGCCGCGCTGAGGCTATCGCCCTCATCGGCCCGGACCAGTGGCAGACTCTCGCCGCCGGTAATGCCCGCCGGGGTCAGCTTGAGGTCGCCCGAAGTGCTGGAGTAGAGGTTGAGCAATGCACCGTTCGCCAGCAGCGCGGGCTTGACGGCGAGGGTGTCGCGGGTCAGCCAGAGGGCCTGCTGCTGACTGAGGTCGCCGATGGGCCGCACGCTGGTATCGGGCCGGGTGGTATTGACGGCGGGGCTGCCGCTGATGATCCAGGCCTGGGTACCAGAAGCGGCGGGAAGGCTCTGGTCGGGGCCGGGGTCTTTGTCGTCGCCTTTGTGGATGATGAAATTCAATTTGCTCCAGCCTTCCACGGTGGGCACGTCCCAGTACACACCGAACTCATTTTTGCCGGTCTGGGTCAGCGGTTTGGTCCACTCGGTCGGGGTTTTTGCGCCGTCCCAGACGTGCAGGCCCCAGCCGTCGTACTTGCCGTCGGAGCGGTAATAGTTGATGCGGGCATTGCCAGCCGGAATGGTGGAGGAAGTCTCAGCGGGGGGAGCAGCAGGAGCGGCTTGCGCCACCACCGCCTGGGCCGCGTCCACATTGAACGGCCCGGCCTTGGCGTAGGCCACATTCGCATTGCCCGACTTGAGCCACAACTCATGACCCAATCCCAGGTTCATGAACAGGTCCTTGTCCGCGTCTTTCTTGTCGCCGGAATGGACGATCAGGCCGAGCTTGACGGGATTGGGCTTGAGCGGCACGTCCCAGTAGACCCCGAAGTCGTCCTTACCGCTGGCTTTGAGCGGCTTGTCCCAGGTCACCGTGGCGCTGGTGTCTTCCCAGACGTGCAGCCCCCAGGCGTCGTACTGGGTATCGGAACGCTGGTAATGAATGCGGGCGGTGTTGGCGGGCAGGGCGCTCTGGGCAGCAGCCGAAACCGCCAGCGCGAACGTCAGGAGCGTCGCAAGTCGTTGCATGGTAGGGGAGAGTGTAGACGATCGGGCGCTCAACGTTGAAAGAATGTTCGGCCCTTCCGCTAAACTTTTGAAACATGCCCGCCGAACAAACTCCCATGAGACGTGAGCGTGTGACCCAAGTCGTCAAAGTCATCCAACACTGGCTCTCCAGCCAGCCCAGTCCGGGCGAAGCTGTGGTGCGGCAGGCCATCGTGTTGCCTCTTCTGCAAGCGGCAGGCTTCGATATCTGGAATCCGGCGGAAGTGATTCCCGAGGAAACCGACAAGGGCGGCTTTCGACCGGATTTGCGCGTCGTGGCGGGCAAGTATCAGTTCGTGCTTGAACTTAAAGGAATGAACGTCGGCCTCCATGACAAGGACTATCAGCAAGTCGCTGCCTACGCGGGCGGCAAGGGGATTCGCTGGGCGCTGCTGACCGATGGTCGGGTGTGGGTGGTCATTGACGAGCACATGCAAGGCCCGTACTCCGAGCGCATTGTCCTGAAGCTCGAACTCGTCCAGAAAGCCGCCGGGGTGTTTTCTAGTGATCTTGCCGCCGTACTGGACGCAGCAAGCTGGACGAGCGGTGCGTTTGAGACTCGGCTTTCGGAAGTCCAGCAGGCCCAGCAAAAGCGGCGTGACGAAGCCCAAATTCATTTGGAAAAGCGCCCGATTGTCGAAGACGTGCAAAGCGAATATGACATTGCCAGTTTCGAGAAGGCGGCGGCAGCGGCGGTCAGAATGCGTCTGATCACCGAGGCCGAGCGCGACGTGCTCCTCGGCGCGGTGCAGAGTCAGCCCCTCAGTCCAGACGGACCGCAATCCAAGCAACCGGAAGCCCAAAAGAGCGGGTGGCAACCCAAGGCGCAACCGACGAAAGCGGCCAAACCGGAGTTCTCAGCGGCGAAATCAGGCGGGCTGACAGGCCCTGCGCCGAGTGAAATTGCCTTCCGGTATCAGCCTGGGCAGGCGGATGCCCGCGCCTTTTATTTTCCGGCAGTGGGCAAATGGGTCGTTCAAGCGGGAAGTATTGCCAGCGCTGAGGTCAAGGAGTACGCCGCATCTGTAGGCAAACGCCGTCGAGCCATGTTGGACGCGGGTGAAGTTGCTTTGCTAGAAGATGGGCGGCTGCGTTACCTCAAAAATGTGGAATACACTTCACCGAGCACGGCGGCAGACGATATTTCTGGCGCTTCTAAAAATGGTTGGATCGTCTGGATGGATGAGCAGGGTCGTCCTGCCCAATATCACCGACTCGAAAAGCCGTAAGCCGACTGTCGATATATCAATACGGACCCAGATTAACTTTCTGAACTTATCCAAACTCAAATTCTTTCGATCTTCCCCACAATGCAAAGCGGCTGCACCCCAGCAGCGTGGCCCTCCCAGTCAGTTGCAACTCAGCGCTCCTTACTTCTCATCCTCGCGGTACGCACCCAGCTTGCGGAAGCGCTCGGCCCGCCCGCTCACCCACTCGTCCGGCGACTGCTGCGCCAGTTCGTCCAGATGGCGGCTGACCGCCTCGCCCAGAGCCTCGGCAGCCACGTCCACATCCAGATGCGCCCCGCCAGTGGGTTCGGGAATGATTTCCTCCACGATGCCCAGTTCCAGCAAGTCGGGCGCAGTCAGTTTGAGGGCTTCCGCCGCCTCGGGGGCCTTGGCGCTGTCCTTCCAGATGATGCTGGCGGCCCCTTCAGGCGAGATCACCGAGTACCAGGCGTTTTCCATGATCAGCACCCGGTTGCCGATGCCGATGGCCAGTGCCCCGCCACTGCCGCCCTCGCCAATGACGGCGCACACAGCGGGCACGCGCAGGCGGCTCATGCGCTGGATGCTCTCGGCAATCGCCCAGCCCTGCCCGCGCTCCTCGGCTTCCAGGCCCGGATACGCGCCCTGGGTGTCGATCAGGGCCACCACCGGCAAACCGAACTTGTCGGCAAGGTCCATCAGCCGCACAGCCTTGCGGTAGCCCTCGGGGTTCGAGCTGCCGAAGCGCCGCTTGATCTTGTCCTTGGTGTCGCGGCCCTTTTGCTGCATGATCAGCATCACCCGGCGGCCCTGCCAGCGCGCCGGACCGCCGATCAGGGCCTGATCGTCGCCGTAGGTCCGGTCACCGTGCAGTTCCACGAAATCCTCGGTCAGGCGCTCGACGTAGTCCAGGGCGGTGGGCCGTCCGGCGATGCGGGCGAGCTGCACCCGTTCCCAGCGCGTCATGGTGACCTGCTGGCGCAACCGGGCCAACTGGGCACGCAGCGGCGTCAGCGTCGTATCGAGGTTTTGCCCGGTACTGACGGCGGTGCCTTCCAGATCGCGGATGCGGGCTTCGAGTTCGCGCAGGGTCTGCATGGTGGGTGTCTGGGCGGTGGGCGGCTGATTCACGAAGCCCGCTCCGGCTGGGCAGGAGCAAAAGCGGCGGGGTGCAGGAGCCGCAACAGCTTGGCGAGTTCGCTTCTCTGCTGCCTGCGGTCCACGATCATGTCCACCATGCCGTGTTCGAGCAGAAACTCGGCGCGCTGGAAGCCCTCCGGCAAGCTCTGGCGGATGGTCTGCTGGATGACGCGCGGCCCAGCGAACCCGATCAGTGCCCCCGGCTCGGCCACGATCACGTCGGCGATGGTGGCAAAACTGGCCGTGACGCCCCCGGTGGTCGGGTCGGTCAGGATGCTGATGTAGGGCAGGCCGCGCCGTGATAAGGCTTCCAGGGCTACCGTCGTCTTGGCCATCTGCATCAGCGAGAGGGCACTTTCCTGCATCCTGGCCCCGCCGGACGCGGCCACCAGAACCAGCGGCAGGCCCTCCTCACCGGCCCGCTCGGCGGCACGGGCAATTTCCTCGCCCACCACGCTGCCCATGCTGCCGCCGGAAAACTCGAAGTCCATGATGGCGACGGCCACGCTGACGCCCTCGATCTGGCCGCGCCCGGTCAGGATGGCGTCGGGGCGACCCGTCTTGGCCTGGGCACGTGCCAGGCGTTCCGGGTAACTCTCAGTGTCGCGGAAATTCAGGGCGTCCACCGGATGCACCCGGCCCGACCACGCCCAGATCGGTGCGTCGAGCAGCACTTCGGCCCGCTTGCTGGCTCCCAGACGGTGGTGGAAGCCGCAGTTGGGGCAGACGTAGGCATTCAGCGCCAGATCGCGCAGATAGACGTTTTCCTTGCACTGGGGACACTTGCCCCACAGATCGGGGGTGTCGGCTTCGCTGGGCGGGTTGACCTGCGGGCGACGCCTGCGAAAAAACTTGTCGAGGGCCAAGGCAATGCTCCTTTATCACGGCATTCTAGCGGCGCGGCGCGGCGGAGGTTGCCTGCGGCCTGAATGAACCCGGTTCAAACTCCTGATCTGGCGTGCTGACTCCTGCGTGCTGGCCCGGCTCAGTCGCCCAGTTTGCGGCGCAGATAGGCGTTCAGGGCGCCCATTTCCTGGCTAAGCTGGGCCGACGTGACCACGCCATCTTTGTCCAGGCTCACGGCGCTGCTGGGCAAAGCGCGGCCCTGGGTGAGCTGGGCATCCAGACCGATGAAGCGCTTGTCGAGGCTGCTCTGAAGCTGCGCGAAGCGGCTGGCTTCCTGACTGTCCAGGCTCTGGCGCACCGAGTCGAGGTCGCGCAGCAGTTTGGCGGTGTCGGCCTCACGGCGCAGGGTACTGAAGCTGGCAGCCACATAGGCCAGCACCGCCACCAGAGCGCTGGTGATCAGCAGAATGAGGCCCAGCGGTCCGGTGTAGACGGCGAAGCCCATATTGATGTCGTGCACAGCCAGCAGCGAGGAAATGTTGAGCAGGCCGAACACCAGGTGCAGCACCAACACGATGATCAGCAGGATGAGACGCATGGATTAAGGGTAACAGAGTTGTCCGGCTGGGTTTGACCGGCGGCCCAGGGTCTATTCCACCCGCCCCAGAATCAGTTCCGGCACGTCCGGCTGAGTCTGGCCCACGCGAATGCCGCCGCGCAGCAAGGTCAGCGCCGTGTCCAGCCCGCGCCCGTCCCGGTGATAGATGCGGGCCAGCACCTCGCCCGCTGCCACCTTGTCGCCCGGCTTCTTCACCAGCTCCACGCCGACACCGTGATCGATCTGTTCGCCCTTGCGCTCGCGCCCGCCGCCCAGCACCAGCACCGCCTGGCCCACCGAGAAGGCGTCCACCGATTGCACGAAGCCGCCCGTTTCGGCCATCACCTCGGCGCGTCCAGGAGCCACGTCCAGCTTCCGGGGATCGTCGATGTAGGCGGGGTCGCCGCCCTGGGCCGCCACGAAGGCGCGGAATCTGGCCAGGGCCGAGCCGTCAGAGAGGGTTTGCCGGGCACGGGCCTCGGCAGACGGCGCGTCCTCGCCATACGCGCCCAGCGCCTCCACCGCCAGCGCCACGCACAGCTCGGTCAGATCGTGGGGGCCGTGCCCGTTCAGGGTCGCCATGGCCTCCTGCACCTCCAGGCTGTTTCCGGCGAAGTGGCCCAGCGGCGCGTCCATATCGGTCAGCACGGCACGCACTTTGCGGCCCGCGTGCGTCCCGATGTCCACCATCGCGCGGGCCAGTTCGCGCCCGTCGTCCAGCGTTTTCATGAAGGCACCCGCGCCCACCTTCACGTCCAGCACGATGGTCTGCGCGCCGCTGGCGAGTTTCTTGGACATGATGCTGCTGGCGATCAGCGGCAGGCAGTCGACGGTGGCGGTCACGTCGCGCAGGGCGTACAGCAGGCCGTCGGCGGGCGCGAGGTCCTTGCTCTGGCCCACCAATGCCAGGCCAATCTCACGGGCCTGCTTGAGAAAAGCCGCGTCCGTGAGTTCGCCGCTCCAGCCGCGAATACTCTCCAGCTTGTCAATGGTGCCGCCGGTGTGTGCCAGGCCGCGCCCGCTCATCTTGGCGACCGTCAGGCCCAGCGCGGCCAGCATCGGCGTCAGGATCAGGCTGGTCTTGTCGCCCACGCCGCCAGTCGAGTGCTTGTCCACCGTGTGGCTGAGGCTGCTCAGATCAAACTGCTCGCCGCTCCCCGCCATCACCAGCGTCAGGTCGGCCACCTCGCGGGCAGTCATGCCGCGTAGATAAACCGCCATCAGCCAGGCGCTGATCTGGTAATCCGGCACCTCGCCGCGCACGTAGCCCATGATCAGCGCTTCGAGTTCGGGGCGGGAATGCTCCAGGCCGTCGCGCTTTCTGGCGATCAGCTCGGGAATGTGAACAGCAACTTCGGAGTGGGCAGTCATGGCCCCAGCCTAGCGCCCGCTCAGCCACCAGGTGATTCGGCAGGCGGGCGATTCAAGTGAGGCTTGAGCGGAGGGCGCAAGCCCCCTGGAGCTTACTGACTTGGACCTGGCAGGCAGGTCCACATCCCACGATTGAATGCCTTTCTCAGAC
Source organism: Deinococcus rubellus (assembly GCF_025244745.1). Taxonomy (NCBI): domain Bacteria; kingdom Thermotogati; phylum Deinococcota; class Deinococci; order Deinococcales; family Deinococcaceae; genus Deinococcus; species Deinococcus rubellus. Next base: position 353,702 of record NZ_CP104213.1, on the reverse strand, counting down.
CTGCCAGACCCCGATCAACTCAACCCGGACGCCGCCCGCCCAGTCTGGAAGCCAAGTTTCAGACCTTCTCGCAGAACATCGCGGATTTCACCGGGCGGATTTCACAGGCAAGCCCACCGCCTTCGCTGTGACGCTGACGAGCGTGCTGGTCTGGGCCATCACCGGGCCGCTGATTCACTTTTCAGAGAACTGGTAACTGGTCATCAATACCGGCACCACCATCGTCACCTTTCCGATGGTGTTCCTGATTCAGAACGCTCGGAACAAAGACACCCGCAAGCTGCATGGCAAGCTCGACGCCGTGCTGCAAGAGCTGTGGGCCGAGCGCAGCATGATTCACGAACCTGAACTGCTGCAACTGACCCCCGACGACATCATGGAGGCAATATCATGGGGAGAGGGCGGCTGGGCGAGGACTGAGTGCAGTTCAGTCAGCATTTGACAGAAAGTCACCTTTGTTTCCTGTCCGCCCCGCTATACTCCTCGGTTGATGTGCGGCGTCCCACCTCTGGGCCAAGCCGCCCTGAGGAGAGAAAGCAACATGACTGCATTGTTAGAATCGGGCACCGAATTGACCGCGCCCAGCACCAAAAATAAAGTGGGCTTTATCAGCCTGGGCTGCCCCAAAGCGCTGGTCGATTCTGAGCGTATCCTGACCCAGCTCCGGGCCGAGGGCTACCAGATCGCCGACAATTACAATGAGGCCGATACGGTGATCGTCAACACCTGCGGCTTCATCACGCCCGCCGTGGAGGAGAGCCTGTCAGCCATCGGTGAGGCGCTGGACGCCACCGGGAAGGTCATCGTGACCGGCTGCCTGGGCGAGCGGCCCGACAAGATCCTGGCAAGGCATCCCAAGGTGGCCGCCATCACCGGCTCGGAAGCGGTGGACGACGTGATGCGGCATGTGCGTGAGCTGCTGCCGATGGAGCAGCACCCCTTCACGGATCTGCTGCCCACCGCCGCGCCGGGTTCGCGTCAACTGCCTGTCAGGGAAGACACCCGGCACGGCGACGTGTTCGCGCCGAGTGTGAAACTCACGCCGCGCCACTTCGCCTACCTCAAGATCGCCGAGGGGTGCAACCACACCTGCTCGTTTTGCATCATTCCCAAGCTGCGCGGCAAGCAGGTTAGCCGAGACGCCGGGGCGGTGCTCTACGAGGCCTACCGGCTCATCGCGGGCGGCACCAAGGAACTGGTGGTCATCTCGCAGGACACCAGCGCTTACGGGGTGGATGTTCGCTACCGCGAGAGCGAGTTTCAGGAAACCCAGGTGCGCGCCCACCTGACCGATCTGGCCGTCAAGCTGGGCGAGATGGGGGCCTGGGTACGGATGCACTACGTGTACCCCTATCCGCATGTGGAGAAGGTCGTGGAGCTGATGGCGGCGGGCAAGATCCTGCCGTATCTGGACGTGCCGCTTCAGCACGCCAGCCCCCGGATTCTCAAGCTGATGCGCCGCCCCGGTGCGGGCAAGCAGCTCGACACCATAAGGCGCTGGCGCGAGATCTGCCCTGACCTCACCATCCGCAGCACCTTCATCGTGGGCTTTCCCGGCGAGACTGAGGCCGACTTTCAGGAGTTGCTGACTTTTCTGGAAGAGGCCCGCCTGGACCGGGTGGGTGCCTTCCCGTATTCGGACGTGGAGGAAGCCGACGCCAACGCCCTCGCCAATCCTGTGCCGGAGGACGTGAAGCAGGAGCGCCTGGCACGCTTCATGGAAGTGGCCCAGCGCATCAGCGCCGAGAAGCTAGGCCAGAAGGTGGGCCGCCTTCTGCCGATCATCATCGACGAGTTCAACGACGACGAGGACGACGCGCCCGGCACCCGCTTGATCGGGCGGACCAAGGGCGACGCGCCGGGCATCGACGGCCAGGTGTATCTGTATGCGGGCGAATTCGCCGGACAGGTCAAGATCGGCGACATCGTGGAGGCCCGTATCGAGGAGAGTGACGAGTACGACCTCTTCGGGGAAGTGGTGGCGCGGCCCGAGTGGAAGCCGAACGTGCCGCAGATGGGGCATTTCGGGGGGCACTGACTCTCTAGACGGGCCGCCCCGCCATCATGAAGCTGGCAGTCATGCCGCCGTCAATGGGCACAATTGCTCCGGTGATGAACGCGGCGGCAGGCGAGGCCAGGAAGTACACCAGCTCGGCCACCTCCTGCGGCGTGCCGAGGCGGCGCAGGGCATGCAGGTCTTCGTAATCACGCTGGGTCTGCTGGGGATCGGTGCTGCCCGCCACTGAGTTGAGCAGGTTCTTGGTGGCAATCGCCCCCGGCGCGACGGCGTTGACGCGCAGGCCCCTCGGCGCGAGGTCAAGGCACATCGAACGGGTCAGGTTGATCAGCCCGGCCTTGCTTGACGTGTAAGCGACATTGTTCTGCTCGGCGAACAGGCCCTGCACGCTGGCGACGTTGACGATGGCGCTTCCCGGCGGCATCAGCGGCACGCAGGCCCTGGCAAGGCGCAGCGGGGCCGTCAGGTTCACGTCGAGTGCGCGCTGCCAGCCGTTCTCTGCCACGTCCATCAGCGAGCCACTGGCCCCCTGGTAGGCGGCGTTGTTGACCAGCACGTCCAGCCCGCCCCACTGCTCCTCGGCGACCTGCACGGCCCGTGCGATGTCGGCGGCGCTCGTCACGTCGCCTTGCAGGCACAGGGCATTCACCAGCGGCGCGGGCAGGTTGAGGTCGAGCAGCAAGGCCCGTGCGCCGCGCGCTACGAACAGTTCGGCAATCGCCCGGCCAATGCCCTGCGCCGCGCCGGTTACGAGAACCCTGGGTATCCAGTCGGTGGTCATTCGCGCAGCATGACACGCTTCCTCTGGCGCTGAACAGCTCGGAAACCGGCCATACTCTGTTCATGTCTTCAATGCTTGAAACCCTGGCCGGACAGCTCATCGTCAGCGTGCAGGCTGACGAGGGCAGTCCGCTGCGCGACACCCAGCAAATCGTGGCCCTTTGCCGGGCGGCGCTGCTCGGCGGCGCGGGAGGGTTGCGTCTGCGCTCAGCCCCCGATGTTGCGGCAGTGCGGGCCATCACCGCCGTGCCGATCATCGGGCTGACCAAACAGAGCCATCTGGGCAGCCCGGTGTACATCACCGCCACGCCGGGCGAGGCCCACGACATCGCCGCAGCGGGCGCGGACCTGGTGGCCTTCGACGCCACCGACTTGCCGCGCCCCTTCAGCGTGGCCGAACTCACCGGGGCCATTCACGAGGCAGGCGCGCTGGCGATGGCCGACATCAGCACGCTGGAGGAAGCGCAGGCCGCCTACGCCGCCGGAGCCGACATCGTCAGCACGACCATGAGCGGCTACACGCCCCACAGTCCTCAGCAGGACGCGCCGGACTTCGAGCTGATGGTGCAGCTCCGGGCGGCAGGCCTGACATTTGTGGCCGAGGGGCGGCTCAACACCCCCGAACTGGCGGTGCTGGCCCGGCAGCTCGGCGCGCACGCGGTGGTGGTCGGCAGCGCCATCACCCGGCCCGATGTCGTCACCAGCTGGTTTGCGCGGGCGCTGAGAGCGGATCAACCTTGATGAGGCTGAAGCATGGCTGATCAATTCAAAGAAACACTGCTCCAGGCTTACGACGCCCAGTTGCGCGAAGGAGCTGAAATGCTGTCCGCCGACAGCGTTGACCGGCTCGGCCCGCTGTGGCGCGGCAAGTCTGGAGACCAGGGCTTCGTTTCGTACCGCTCGCTGGACGGGTACGCCGACTCCACCCTCGACCGCCTGATTGCCGACACCATCGTCTACTACGCCGCCGATCTGCACATCCAGACCTTCGAGTGGAAGACACGCGGCCACGACGCGCCCGCTGACCTGCCGCAGCGGCTCACCGCCCAGGGATTGCAGGCCGAGAACCCCGAGACGGTCATGCTGGGAGAAGCGCAGGCGCTGGCCCGGCCCGTGAACCTGCCCGGCGGCGTGATTCTCCGGCGGATCGACCATCAGGCCGATCCCTCCCCGGACGTGGTGCGGGCGGCTAGGGCGCAGGCGCTGGCATTCGGCGCTCCCTCCAGCGCGAACGATCTGATGCGCCGCATCGAGAAGGGCGCGGGCCATGTCGAGGTCTGGGTGGCGGAAACGGCGCAGGAGGTGGTCTGTGTGGGCCGCCTGGAGATCATTCCCGGCACTGGGTTCGCCGGACTGTGGGGCGGCGGCACGCTGCCGGAGTGGCGGGGTCAGGGGCTTTACCGCGCCCTGACGGTGGCCCGCGCCCAGGCGGCGCTCAGCCGGGGTGTGCGTTATCTGCACAGTGACTGCACTGAATATTCCCGCCCGATTCTGGAGCGCGGCGGGATGACGCCGGTCACGACGACCACACCGTACATCTGGCGACGTTAAGGAGCGGAAGTGGGGGCGGCCAGCAGGAAGGCCAGCGCGTCTTGCACCACCCGCAACTCGCCCAGCACGCCTGGCCGCCCGTACACCGCTAACGCCGAGAACCGCCGCTCCTGTGCCCTGAGTTCGGCGTGCAGGTGCGGGTCGGCGGCCATCAGCAGATGCGGGCCGTATCTGAGTGCCGCCGCCTGCGGAACACCCGAATACGCCGGATCAGCGCCGGGGGCTTGCTCGAATTTCAGAACCGGGTAGCGCCAGAAGCCGGGAACCAGCGCCTCGGCAGTGAGGTGGTAGCCGTGAGTGGTGGCCCAGCGGCGCAGCGCTTCCGGCTCGGCGTTGGGCTGGAGAATCAGCGCACGGGGCAAGTGCGCGGCCCGTTCAAGAATGCCCAGCATGGTGCGTGCGCCCATGCCAGTGAGGCTGGCGCTCTGAATTTCGTTCGGCGCAATCGGTGCGAAGCCGTCGCCCTGCCGCACCTCGATCTGCTGACCCCGCCCCGCCCGCAGCACCGCCACTTGAGCGAGTTGCAGTGGGCCAGGGTGGAGTTCTGCGGCGATCACCTTGCGGCACCTTCCCGATTCGATCAGCGCCAGCGGCAGCGCAGCGTGGTCGGTGCCGATGTCGGCGTGCGTATCGGCACGGATGAAGGCCAGCACGGCGCTCAGGCGGGCGTCCAGAGTCACTCCTGTTCCGGCAGGGCGTCGCCCTCGCCCTGCTGCGGGTGAGCGCCGAGGCGGGCCAGGATGAAGCTGTAAGCGCCGATCGCCAGCATCACGGCAGCCACGCCCAGCCCGAAAGTCAGGATGCTGGCGCTACTCCCACCCTCCCACTCGATCGCCACACTGAAAAACTTGACGGCGAGCGCCACCACCACAATGCCCAACAACTTCTGCTTGAGGTCGTCGAAGGTGCGGATGTGCAGCCAGGCCGGAAGGTTCATGACCCGCCCCACGAACAGCGACTGCAACCCCAGGCTGATGATCAGCAGGGCCGTGGCGATCAGCAGGTTGTCGGTCTGCTCGATGGCCGCGACGAGCAGTTCCTTGCCGGTGCCCTCCTCGGCAAAATGCGGCAGCGCTTCCCAGATGACTGCCACCGTCCGGACTGTGCCGTTGACGAACAGCACCAGCGAGAACAAAAAGCTCGACAGCACCCCGAATTCCACAATCAGCCGGGTGAAGCCGAACAGGGCCGTGGCCGAGGTGCTGCCTGGTTTTCTGGGGGTGGGTGCGGCCATCGCTGCTCAGGATAGCCCCTTCAGAATAATGGGGCCAGGTCAATGGGAACCAGGGTGTCGCCCAGTCGGATCACGCCGCCGCGCACCACCCGCGCCGTCAGGCCGCCGTGCCCGCGCACCGCGTTGTAGCCGCCCATTCCCAGATTCTCCTCCATCCGCGAGCAGGGGTGGCACTCGCCGGTCGCCTCCAGCACGACCTCGCCGATCTGAAAGCGCCGGTCCTTGAGCGAGAGCAGCGAGATGCCCGAGATGACGATGTTGCGCCTGAGCATCTGGGGCGTGACCTCATCCAGCCCGGCGAGGGCGGCCATCACCGGGAAATGCTCGGCCTGAATCAGCGTGACCTGCCGCCTACCGGGGCCGCCAGGAACGGGCTGGGCGGACGGCTGGGCCACGTCCTCGCCGGGCTGCCCCGTCAGCGCCCGCAGGCGCGGCACACCCACCTTGCCGTGGTCACCCAGAATGCCCAGGTTCTCCACCACCTCCACCTCACTCACGCTGAGCGGCTCGGCCCGCCGTACTGGCCGGATCCCCAGCCACGCCACACGGCCGGGGCGCGGGAAGGTGCTTCGCAGTTCCTGCATGGTTCGCATCCCCACATGCTAGAGCCTGCTAGACTCGGGACATGAGGCGTTTGACCTGGCGTTCCTATCCACCCTGCCGCTGAGGTCAGGGTCAGGTCAAACACAGCCCGAACACCCCGAAAAGCGGCGCACTTCCAGGTTCAGGAAAGTGCGCCGCCGCTTCATGGAGACTTATGAACGAAATCCGCCGAAATTTGCCTATTGACCAACAGATCGACATTCTCAAACGCGGCGTCGTGGATCTGGTGTCGGAAGACGACCTGCGCCGCAAGCTCACGCGCAGCATCGAGACCGGCACACCGCTGCGGGTCAAGCTGGGGGCCGACCCGACCCGACCCGACCTTCACCTGGGGCACGCGGTCATCTTGCGCAAGATGCGGCAGTTTCAGGACCTGGGCCACACAGTCATCATGCTGATCGGCGATTTCACGGCCATCATCGGCGACCCCACCGGCAAGTCCAAGACCCGCCCGCCGCTGACCTTGGCAGAAACCCGTGCCAACGCCCAGAGCTACCTGGAACAGTGCAAGCTGATTTTGCGCCAGGAGCCGGAGGTCATGGAGCTGCGCTACAACGCCGAGTGGCTCGAACCGATGGGCTACGCCGACGTGATCCGGCTGGCCAGCCGCTACACCGTGGCCCGCATTCTGGAGCGCGACGACTTCACCAAACGACTCGCAGGCGGCGTGCCGATTGCCCTGCACGAACTGCTCTACCCACTGACACAGGGCTACGACTCGGTGGCGCTGCACGCCGACGTGGAACTGGGAGGCACCGATCAGTTGTTTAACAATCTGGTGGGCCGCGCCCTGCAGCGCGACTACGATCAGGAACCACAGGTCGTGATGACCCTGCCGCTGCTGGTGGGCCTGGACGGCACCGAGAAGATGTCCAAGAGCCTGGACAACTACATCGGCCTGACTGATGAGCCGCACATCATGTTCTCCAAGCTGATGAAGGTGCCGGATACGCTGCTGGAGAATTACTTCACCTTGCTGACCAACCTGCCCGCCGAGCAGATTCAAGCGCTGCTGGCCGGACATCCGGTGGAGGCGCACCGTGAGCTGGCCCGCCACGTCACCCGCGACTTTCACCCCGACGCCGATCTGGATGCGGCCCTGGAGCGGTTCCAGTCCGTCGCCAAAGGCGGCATCCCCGAGAATATTCCCAGCTTCACCGTTCTCAAATCAGATGCCACGCCGGAAGACACTTACCCCGCTGCCCGCCTGATGGTCACAGCGGGCCTGGAATCCTCCCTGGGGGCCGCACGACGCACCATCCAGGGCAAAGGTCTCAAGGTGAACGGCCAGACCTTCCTGGACCCTCAGGGAGCCCTGGCGCTTCCTGAGGGCGGACTGGTCATCCAGAAAGGCAAGGACAAGTTCGCCCGGATGCTGCCGGAAAGCTGACTGGATAAGACCAGAACGTGAGAAAGGGAAACGGCCATATCACCGTTTCCCTTAAATTTTTCTTGAAACTACGGGCAAAACCAAAAGTTATCCACAGGAGGGTGTGGATAAAACCCCGTGCCTGTGGATAAAAACCGCTGCTCTGTATGCTGACGCCGCGCTGACACGGTGTTTTTAGAATGGGTAACTCCGAGCTTCGTGTCAGCGCTCACTTTGACCGTCAGACTTCAGCGCCTGAGGGTTTCGACGCGCACCATGTTGGTGGTGCCCTGAACACCGAACGGCACGCCCGCCGTGATCACGTAGCGGTCACCCTCATCGGCCAGCTTGCTCTTGCGCAGTTCCGTGTTGGCGATTCGAACCATGTCGTCGGTGTCGCGGGGGTCTTCACTGAGCATCGGCACCACGCCCCATGAGAGGGCCAGCTGGCAGCGGGTCTGCTCGTTGGGCGTGAGGGCCAGCACCGCCAGATGGGGCCGGTTCTTGGCCACCCGCAGCGCCGCGCCACCGGTCTTGGTGAAGCTGACGATGGCCGCCGCGCCCAGGCGCTCGCCGATGTTGCAGGCTGACAGGGCGATGGCGTCCTGCGGCAGGCTGGTATCCATGCTGTTGGCGCGCATCACGTTGTAAGATTCGCTGCCCTCGGCTTCGCGGGCAATCCGGTCCATCATGGCCACCGATTCTACCGGGTACAGGCCCGCCGCCGACTCGGCAGACAGCATCACCGCGTCGGTGCCGTCGTAGATGGCGTTGGCCACGTCACTGGCCTCGGCACGGGTGGGGCGCGGCAGGCTGATCATGCTCTCCAGCATCTGGGTGGCCGTGATCACCGGCTTGCCCGCCTCGCGGCACAAGCGGATCAGTCGCTTCTGGATGGTCGGCACCTGCTCGGGGCGCATTTCCACGCCGAGGTCGCCGCGCGCCACCATGATGCCGTCCACTTCCTTGAGGATGTCGTCGAAGCGGTCCACCGCCTGGGGCTTTTCAATTTTGGCCATCAGCTTGGCCTTGGAGCCGAAGCGCGCCAGATAGTGCCGGGCCAGCAAGAGGTCGTCGCGGCTGCGCACGAAGCTCAGCGCCACCCAGTCCACGCCGAGTTCCGCGCCGAACTCCATGTCCTCCACGTCCTTGTCGGACAGGGCAGGCACGGCCAGGTCGGCCTCCGGCACGTTGATGCCCTTGTTGTTCTTGAGAACGCCGCCAATGACGACGGTCGTGTGAACGTCGTTACCACTCACGCCCTCGACGCGCAGGGCCATGTTGCCGTCGTCGAGCAGCAGGTTCATGCCCGGCTTCACGTCACCGAGCAGACCCTTGTAGGTGGTGCCCACGCGGGTCTCGTCACCCTCCACTTCGTCCATGGTGATGATGAACGGGTCGCCCGCATGCAGCGTCACCGCGCCTTCCTTGAAGCGGGCCACCCGGATCTTGGGGCCTTGCAGATCCTGCAAAATGCCGATGGCCACGCCCTTGCGCTTGGCGAGTTCGCGCACCATGTTGTAGGTTTCGCGGTGGTCTTCCTTGCTGCCGTGACTGAAATTCATGCGGACCACATTGAGGCCCGCGTCAATCATTTTTTCCAGCACTTCAGGGCTGCGGCTGGCAGGGCCGATGGTGGCGACGATCTTGGTGGCACGGTCAAAATGTTTCATAGCTCTCCATTTTTAGTCTGGAATCCCTTCCAAAAAGCAAGTTCAACATCAGGGAATAGGCATCAAGTCAAGCGTAAACCGCCAGCATTCAGCCAATAAAGAGCTGAACACTGACGGCCAGATGAAGTTCTTAGCGTAACGCCTTGCGGCCCAGAAACTGCGCCGCGCTGCCGAGTTCATCTTCAATTCTCAGGAGCTGGTTGTACTTGGCGATGCGGTCTGAGCGGCTGGCCGAGCCGGTCTTGATCTGCCCAGCGTTGGTGGCCACCGCCAGATCGGCGATGAAGGCGTCCTCAGATTCGCCGCTGCGGTGGCTGATGATGGTGCCGTAGCGGTTGCGCTTGGCCAGCTCGATGGCGTCGAGCGACTCGGTGAGGGTGCCGATCTGGTTGACTTTCACCAGGATGGCATTGGCCACGCCAGTGTCGATACCGCGCTGGAGCCGCTCAGGATTGGTCACGAACAGATCATCACCGACGAGCTGTATCTGGCCGCCGAGTCGGTCGGTCAGCAGCTTCCAGCCGTCCCAGTCGTCTTCACCGAGGCCGTCTTCAATGCTGACAATCGGGTAGCGGCTGGCCCAATCAGCCCAGAACTCCACCATCTCCTCGCTACTCAGCACCCGCCCCTCGGATTCGAGGTGGTACTTGCCGTCTTTGTACAGCTCAGCCACAGCAGGATCGAGCGCAATCGCCACGTCTTTGCCCGGCTCGTAGCCAGCCTTTTCAATGGCTTCCAACAGTACCTGCAAGGCTTCCTCATTGCTCTTCAGGTCAGGTGCAAAGCCGCCCTCATCACCGACGTTGGTGTTGTAGCCGCGCCCCGAGAGCACTTTTTTGAGGGTGTGGAAAATTTCCGCGCCGTAGCGCAGCGCTTCGCGGAAGTTGGGTGCGCCTACCGGCATCACCATGAACTCCTGAAAGTCCACCGAGTTGTCGGCGTGCGCTCCGCCGTTGATGACGTTCATCATCGGCAGCGGCAGCGTGCGGGCGTTGGCTCCGCCGAGGTAGCGGTACAGCGGAATATCGAGTTCGGCAGCGGCAGCGCGGGCCGTGGCCAGGCTGACGGCCAGAATGGCGTTGCCGCCCAGGCCGCTCTTGTTGGGGGTGCCGTCCAACTCCAGCATGGCAGCGTCAATCACGCTTTGCTGGCTTGCGTCCATCCCGGCCAGAGCGGGCGCAATCTTGTCGTTGACATTTTCAACGGCCTTCAGCACGCCCTTGCCCATGTAGCGCTTGCCACCGTCACGCAGCTCAATCGCTTCGTGGCTGCCGGTGCTGGCTCCCGAGGGCACGATGGCGCGGCCCATGTAGCCACTGTCGAGGTGCACTTCGGCTTCTACGGTGGGGTTCCCACGCGAGTCCAGCACTTCACGGGCTTTGATGTTTTCGATGTTCATGCGTCCTCCGGCAAAAATGATCAGCTGCGTTGGTCAGGGCGGCAACATCTCAGCCAAGCAGACTGCCCAGATGAAATGCGTACTTCCGACACTATACCGCGCTCCAAGCCGCGTGACGCCCAACCCGATCTAGAAATTCGCTTCGTCTCGGTCTCAGACCCGCAGCGGCACGACCACCGCGAGGTAACCGCCGTCACCGCTGGCCCTGAACATGGCCGGGCTGGTGGGGCCGGAAAAGCGCATCTCAGCGTCGCCCTCAATCGGGCCGAGCGCGTCGAGAACGTATTTGGCATTGAAGCCCAGGCTCATGGCCGGTTCGCTGCCCTCCTGGTGCACGTCCAGGGTGTCCTGACCGCGCCCATAGTCGCCCTCGGCAGCCAATCGCAACTTGCCCTCGCTGACCTGAAACTCGACCCGGTTGTTGGCATTCTTATCGGCCAGCACGGCCACCCGCGAGACGGCTTCCTTGAGCGCGGCGGCGGGCAGCGTCACGGTGAGCTTGATGTCGCGCGGAATGACCCGCTCGTAATCGGGGAAGTCGCCGTCAAGCAGCTTGACATTCATGCGGACCCGGTCGGTCTGGACACCGAGGAGGCCCTCGCCGTAGCTCAGATGCACCTCACCGTCACGCAGCACCCGCACCAGTTCGTCGGCACTGCGGGCCGGAATGATCATATTCCTGGCCTCACCGGGCGCGCTGAACTCGCGCAGGGCCAGCCGGAAGCCGTCGGAGGCCACCACCCGCGCCATCTGGCCGTTTTGCTCGACCTTGATCCCCCGGAACACTGCCTGGAACGCCTCGTTGCTGGCGGCGTAGCGCACGCTGGAAAGCGAGCGGGCCAGTTCCGAGGCGCTGAGGGTGGCGTCCACCTGCGAGGAAAACACCAGTTCGGGGTAAGCGTCGAGGTCGCCGGTTTGGAGCTTGAATTCCGAGCCGCTGGCCCGCACCGAGAGTTCCGAGCCACTGAGTTCGAGTTCAACGAGTTCGCCGCCCAGGTTACGCACGATCTGCGCCAGCAGGTGCGCTGGGACCACCAGCGACGCCGGTTGCTGAATTTCCGCTGCAACCACGCAACTGAGATCGATTTCGAGGTTGGTGCCGCTCAGTGTCAACCCACGTTCGTTGGCTTCAATTTTCAGCGCTGTGAGGAGGGGATTGCTGCTGCGGCTGGGAATAACCCGTTCGAGCAGGCCCAGTCCTTCGCTGAGGGTTTTCTTGGTGACGTGTGCTTGCATCTGGCTCCCATTCTGACAGCTTTTGACTTATGGAGGTTTTTCGGTCCTGACCCGTCTTCAATCTGGATGATAAGGGGCAAGGTCCCAAACCACTATTTTTAACCGATCTGTTTAACTAATAAATATAGTAGTAGTAGTAATAGGGCCTGTGGATACTGTGGATAAGTGCCCTGAAGCCGCGCTAGGCGCAGAAAAGTTATCCACAGTCCCCCTGTGGATAAGTGCCAAAACCTGTGGATAACCTGTGGATAACTTGGGCACTTATCCACAGGCTTAACTGACCCAGGGTTATCCACAAAGTTATCCACAGAAAAAAGGCACTTATCCACAGGTTATCCACAGGTTTATCCACAGAAAGTGAAAAGTGGCACCACCAGGCTAGACAATCTCTCATCTTTCAGAATCGGGTGCCCTGCACGTCATTTTCGAGATCGTCCAGGCCGCTGAGCTGGCGTCTGAGTTCATCGATGGTCAATGTAAGCTCGGCGTCTTTCTGGAGGTTGTCGGTGACTTTTGAAATGGCGTGCATGACCGTCGAGTGGTCGCGGTCGAAGAAGCTGCCGATTTCGGGAAGCGAGTGACTGGTGAGGTCGCGGATGAGGTACATGGCGATCTGGCGCGGTACCACCACCTCGCGCATGCGGCCCGACCCGCGCAGCACTTCGGCTCCGAGGCCGTAACGGGCCGCCACGGTTCGCAGCACGTCTTTCATCTCCACCTTGATCTCCAGTGGGGTGAAGACGTGCGAGAGCGCCTTGGCCGCCACCGCGCGCGAGAACGGCACGTTGTTGAGGCTGGCAAACGCCACCACCCGCATCATCGCGCCCTCCAACTCACGGATGTTGGCCGTAACCTGCCGGGCGATCAGTTCCAGCACGTCCTGCGGAATGTCGATGCGGTTGTGCTCGGCATTCATCTTGAGAATTGCCACCCGCGTTTCGTATTCCGGCGACTGGATATCAGTGATCAGGCCCCACTCGAAGCGGCTTCTCAGGCGGCCCTCGAGCGTCTGGATCTCGCGCGGTGGACGGTCGGAACTCAGGATGATCTGCTTATGGTTTTCGTAGAGCGCATTGAAGGTGTGGAAGAACTCCTCCTGGGTGCGTTCCTTGCCCGCCAGAAACTGAATATCGTCGACGAGCAGAAGATCCACGCTGCGGTAGCGGTTCCGAAACTGCGCCATCTTGTCGTCGCGAATGGCATTGATCAGATCGTTGGTAAACGACTCGGTGGAGACGTACTCGACCCGCTTACCAGGAAAACGCTCGGTCATGTAGTGGCCCACGGCGTGCATCAGGTGGGTCTTGCCCAGGCCCACGTCGCCGTAGATAAAGAGCGGGTTGTAGGCCTTGCCGGGTGACTCGGCCACCGCCAGCGCCGCCGCGTGGGCCAGATTGTTGTTGGGTCCCACCACGAAATTTTCGAAGATGTACTTGGGATTGAGGTTTGGCGCGGGCACCGGGGAGACTGGCGCGGCGCGGAGACTCGGACGCGGTGCGGCGGGCGGCGGCTCGGCCATCATCAAGGTGTCCTGGGCAGCGGGCAGCACCTGAAAGCTGACCTGCGGATTGCTTGCGCCCAGCGACCTCAGGGCGTCTTCGAGCAGTTCGAGGTAATGTTTTCTGAACCACTCCTGCGCGAAGCTGTTGCGCACACCCAGCACCAGTGCGCCCTGCTCCACGCCAATGGCCCGCACCGGGGCGAACCAAGTGTGGTATTCGACTTCTGAGATATTTTTGCGGACGTAAGCCTGCACGTCCGACCAGATTTCCTGCGAGATACGCTTACCTCCTGAGCTGGGCGAGACAAACCAACTCTCTGAGCAAGCCGCCTTCCACCGCCCAGATGCTGTGGTGTGGGGCGTCTCGCTGACCTGTGGGGCGCATCATAGCACCCGCTTTTCGCTTCGGTAGGGCCGCTACTGGCCCGCAGAAAATGGGCTGCAGAAGCTGAGGTACGGAAGCTGAGCCGTAGAAAACCTGTGGAGAGAAAATGAAGGTCAGGAGCCGAGGTGGTAGAGCGCGCCGCCGTTCCGGAACCAGACCTGTGAGGCCGCTTCGAGGCCCAGCGCCCTGGGGCCGTCGCCGGGCGCGTTGATGGCTTGGGCGTCAAGCTGGCCCCGGCGGGCAGATTCACGTGGACGCCCTGGCCGGAGGTGGTGTCCAGGCTCCACCTTACGGTTCCAAACATCCATGCACCACACCAAAGTGCCGCTGACTGTCAGCAGGCGCGGGTCACTCTCGCCCAGCGGGAATGCCTGGGTCAGCTGGCAGGGTCCAGGCGGATGATTGCTGGGCTGGTACAGCAGCGCGAGGAATGAAGGCTGCCGCCCGCTCCGGCGGTCAGGTCCTCGGCGTTGTCCTGCACCGAGTGAGACTGCTGCGCGCTGGACAGCGGGCCGGGGACATTGATGGTCGGTAACAGGCAGATCCGACCGCTGAAAGCCCGCAGGCGGCTGGCCTGGGATGCCGCCACTAGTGGCCACCGCTGAAGCGTCGGCACCGGAGCAGATCGGCGCTGCGGGCCGGGCGGCCCGTCCGGACGCTGAGCTGCAATGATAGACCTGGCACCAGGCTCTTACAGCCGCGCCTTAAGAAACGCCTTGTGCCCTCCCACGGACTCTGAGCGGAATCCGTATAAACTGACCTCCATGCTGCTCTGGACCCGCCAGCACTGGCGACAACTCCTCACCCTGGCCCTGCTGATCCTGCTGCCACTGTTCGTGCTGGGCAAGCTTGCCGACGACATCCGCGAGCGTGAGGTCTTCGGGTTTGATGCCCCCGTGACGCTGTGGCTGAGGGCCAATGCCCCGGCCTGGTTCCGGCAGGTGGCGCTGGTCCTGAGTGCCTTCGGCAGCGCCACCTGGATGACGCCGGTGAGCGCGCTGCTGCTGGTCGTCTTCTGGCGCAAGTCCGCCGCGATGGGGCGCTATTTTCTGTTCTCGCTAGGCGGCGTGATGCTGCTCAATATTCTGCTCAAGGCGCTGATTGGCCGGGTCCGTCCGCAGATCGTGGCCTGGCTGTGGCAGGAGGGCGACAAGAGTTTTCCGAGTGGTCACGCGACGATGGCTGCCGCCCTCACTGTGACGCTGGTGGCGCTGCTATGGCGCACTGGCTGGCGGTGGCCGCTGATCGTGGTCGGCACCCTCTACACCCTGCTGATGGGCACGGCGCGGGTCTATGTGGGCGTGCATTACCCCACCGATGTGCTGGGCGGCTGGGCACTGGGCGTCGGCTGGGCAGCGGGCACCGCGCTGGTGCTGTGGCCCCGGCTACGGCAGGCCCAGCAGCATGCCGAGCAGCCGGGTGCGGTGGCGCACGCCGACTGAGCCACCTTTTTTGAGCCGCTTCAGTTCAGTGCCAGGGCTGCATCAGCGCTGCGCCGTGCTCTTTGAGCCAGTGTTTGGCGGCCCGGTACTCGGGAAAGAGGCGCGCGACCTCGGCCCAGTAGCGCGGCGAGTGGTTGAGTTCGGCGAGGTGGGCGACCTCGTGGGCCGCCACGTAGCGCAGGATCTCCGGCGGAGCCATGAGCAGCCGCCAGTGCAGGCGCACCGCTCCCGCCGCTGTGCAGCTGCCCCAGCGGCCAGCGGCATTGGTGATCTTGACGGCGCTCAGCGGGCGGCCCCGGCCCAATTGGTCGGCGAAGTGCTGGACGATGGGCGTGAAGTGGCGGGGAGCCTCGGTTTTGTACCAGACTTCCACGGCACTGACGAGCGCCGCTGAGGGGGCGTGGAGGTCTGTGCCGACCTGCTGCGCCCGCTTGAGGTCCGGCAGCGCCCGCAGGATGAGCGCCTCGCCCAGCAGTGGCAGCACGAAACCGTCGGTAAGGAGCGCAGTCACCGGCTCACGCTGCTGGAGCCGGTGCAGGTGCCGCTCGGCCCAGGCGCGTTTGTCTTCCACAAAGCAGCGCAACTTGGCTTCCTCGGTGCGCTGCGGGGCGTAGACGGTCAGGCCCTGGGCCGTGACGCGCAGACTGACCGTGCGGCGCTGGCTGCGGCGGAGTTGCACCGGCAGGCCGCCCACCGAGAGGCCAGGCAGCAGGGGGAGGGGAGGGGACACCCTTACAGCTTAAGAGTGACAAGGGCCAGCAAAAAGCGCCCGAGTCACCCCGGACGCCCACAGATTTCCGGCTCGGCAGGTTCTCAGGTCAGAGGCTGCTGTACGCGCCCTTGAAGGTGTCGCACTGGTTGGGGTCGCCGCCCTTCAGACCGGTGGTGAACCATTTGGTGCGCTGAGCGGCGGTGCCGTGCGTGAACGAATCCGGCACGGCGTAGCCCCGGCCCTGCTTTTGCAGATTGTCGTCGCCGATGGCGCTGGCGGTGCTGAGGGCCTGCTGCACGTCGGTCTGGGTGATCTTGGTGTACTGGGCGGTCTTGTTGCCCCACACCCCGGCAAAGCAGTCGGCCTGAAGTTCCAGGCGCACGCTGACCTGATTGGCCGCCGCCTCGCTTTTGGCGCTGCGCTGGGCACGCTCGGCCTGATCTGAGATGCCCAGCTCGTTCTGGACATGGTGGCCGATCTCGTGGGCGATGACGTAGGCGTAGGCAAAGTCGCCGCCGCCGCCGAGTTTTTGCTTCATCTCGTCAAAGAAGCTGGTGTCGAGGTACACCTTGCTGTCGAGCGGGCAATAAAACGGCCCCACCGCGCTGTTGGCCGTGCCGCAGCCGCCCTGGGTTCTGCCGGAATAGAGCACCAGTGTCGGCGGGGTGTACTGCTTGCCCGCCGCCTGAAAGACCTTGGTCCAGACATCGTTGGTGCTGCCCAGAATCTTCTCCACGAACTGCCCGGTGATGTCGGCAGGCGGGGTGCTGGTCCGGGTCTGCCCCTGACTCTGCCGCTGGGGCTGTGATTGCGCTTGGGGCTGCGACTGCTGCACCGACCCGCCCGAATTGCCGCCGCCCAGGATGCTGCTGGGATCAATGCCGAAGAACATGGCGATCAGGGCGATGATGACGGCCCCGATGCCCCCCACCGCGACCCCGCCGCCGGGAATGCCGCCCCCGCCGCCTCCGCCGCGCCGGTCCTCGATGTTGCCGCTGCCCGGCAGGTTTTTCCAGTCCATGTTTGTGTCTCCTAGAAGGCTGATTGCAGAGATTTGTTGTCAGGCGTTCTTGTCTCCATTCTAGGCGGGTCAAACCTGACGGTGCATTCAGGAATCGTTGCGCCTTGCTGGGGTGCGGCCTGAGGTGTCAGGGGTAGGCTGAGGTCATGACCGATTCGCGTCTGACCTTCGATTTTTCTGCCCTGTCCACCGCCGAGCGCTACAAACTCGTCACCGGGGTGGTGGTGCCGCGCCCGATTGCCTGGGTCAGCACCTTCAACCCGGACGGCAGCGTCAACCTCGCGCCGTTCAGCTTCTTCGGGCTGATGGGGTCCGACCCGGCGGTGGTGGCCTTCTCGCCGGGTGACCGCGCTGCGGGCGTTCCCAAGGACACCGCCCGCAATATCGGCCCTGGGGGAGAGTTCGTGATCAATCTAGTGAGTTACGGCGCGGCCCAGGCCATGAACCTCAGCGCCACCGATTTTCCGGCAGATCAGGCCGAACCCGAGCACCTGGGCATCGCGCTCTCGGCGTCGGTGCGGGTCAAGGTGCCGCGTGTGTCACTCAGCCCGGCCAGCCTGGAGTGCCGCGAGGTCCAGACCGTCACCCTGGGCCACACCCGCATCGTGCTGGGCGAGGTGCTGGCCCTCAGCATCGCCGCCGAGCATATGCAGGACCCCGAGAAGCACTACGTGGACACGCCTTCGCTCGATCTGATCGGGCGCATGGGCGGGCGCGGCGGCTACGCGACCACCCGCGACGCCTTCGAGATTCCGCGTCTGACGTATCAGCAGTGGCTCTTAGAGCAGCCAGGCTCCGGGGATGACGACGCCTGACTGTAACTACTCAGCAGCAAAAACTAGGCATAATGATTTCACTGCGAAACACGCTGACGAGGCCATGCCAGACGCTCAATCCCTGCTTGTGGAGCGTCGAGATGTCACTCCGGATACGGGCGAAGTGCTGGCCGCCCTCCTTGGATCGGAAGCCCCCAGAGACCTTGCGTTTAACGCACCACGGCCTGATGTCCCGTTCGGCCTGATTGTTGTCAAAAGGCACACCTTCGTCGTGGAGGAAGCGCAGCACCGCCTCGCGGTGCTGCTGGCACCTCAGGGCCAGGTTGCGGCCTGGTGTCTGTTTCGTTCGGCCTCGTCTCCCAGGGACCGGAGGTGCTGGAGGATTGGCCTTCAGTCCAGCGTCCAGCAGGGCATCGAACTGCTGTTCGAAGGCGATCACGAGGTCGGGAGTGATCGTCCCATCCTTCTGCTGGTGGTACACCAGGCGCAGCGCGTCTCGCAGCTCTCCCGCCCATACTTGAGCGTGATGCTCGGCGAGGCCACGCAGTTCGCGCAGCAGGTGTGCCCCGCAGAGTGCGTGTTTCGCGGAGAGCTTGAACTACGTGCTTCAGGCGTCGTGCATCAGGATGCCCTTGAACTGCGGCAGGACATTCATGGCTTCCAGCGCGGCGAAGCCCCGCTGGGAATGCTGGCCATACAGGGTGAGCTGCGCGCAGCTCACGACATGCATCCACTGCAGCTTGCCGTTGACCTTGCTGCCGGTCTCATCGGCGTGCAGGACGGGTTGATTGAGCAGCGCGGCTTTGAGCTGTGTCTCGAAGTCGGTGAGGCGGTCAGCAGCCAATTGGAGGTTCAGGACAATGGTGCCTTCACTGGGATGCGCTCCACACAACGCTTCGAGGATCTCCGTGGTGCGTTCCAGCGGTATGAAGTGTGCCGCATTCAGGGAGACCGCCAGCCCATGAACCCGAGACCCGTACTGAACCCGGCCGGGAACGTCGTCAGGGAAGGATGCGTGCTGGCGGTGCCGACACCCTGGGCAGACCTTGACGTCCGCGCGGTACTCGGTCACCTGCAAACGCAGCTCTGGCAGGTCCATGACCTGCCGTGCTACGTGCCCTTGGGCACTGACGCTCTCCCACGCGTGTCCACAGGCGCAATATCCGGTCAACGGTAAGGAGACGACCTCATCCACGTGCTCCGCCATCTTGAGGGTCTTACCGACATGACCACGTTGAGCGCCAGAAGACCGGCCGGTCTTCTGGCGCTCACTCTTGGGTACCCACGGCTTGTCTTTGCTCGGTGGTTGACTGGACGTCGTGCTGTCCTGTGCCAACCGGGCCTCGAGGTCCCGGAGCCGTCCGAGCAACTGAGCCACCTGCGCTTCGAGTTCACGAATCCGGGCCTCAAGGCGCTCACAGTTGGGACAGGGAACTTCGCAGATGTCCAACTGTAGCAAGGAGACTGAGCTACCTCGCTGAGTAGTTACGCCTGACTTTCACATTCGCCGTGCCGGACGACTTCCTCGCTCTGGCCCGCGTCCACGTCCAGCGCTGGGACGAGACGTACCAGGGTCCGATGCCGGACGACTTCCTGACGGTCATGACCAGTGAGGTCAGGCGCGAACGCCGCCAGACACTGTGGCGGCATTCGCTGGAAGCGGATAAAGAGAGCGAGTTGGTGGGCTTCATCTCCGGCGGGCCGACAGACTCTACCGGGTACGACGCCGAATTGTTCACCCTCTACCTGCTCAAATTGGCCCAGGGCAGTGGGATGGAGTGGGCGCTGGTGGGCGGGCTAGCGCAGGGTCTCGCCTCGAGCGGTCACCGCCCGCTGATGCTGTGGGTGCTGGACAGCAATTCCACGCGGGCCTTTTACGAGCACCTGGGTGAAGTGGCGCACGGCTGGACGCAGCTGGAGGCGTTGCTTTAACGGCCTGCCGCGCTGGGAGCCGCCATACGTTTTGCCAGGCTGAACGGGGCCGCCACCTGAATCCCGATGCCTCCGGGCGCAATGACTTGCAGGCCCGCTGAATACGGTGCGAGAACCTGCACGCCGATGCCGAACGGGCCAATGGCCTGCACAGTCAAGGCTCCCGGCGCGGCGATTTGAAAGCCAATCGCCAGCGGCGCGATGCTCTGCGCCCCCGCACTCAGTGGCGCGGCCAGCAGCATCCCAGCGGTGGCGGGCGCGAGGGCCTGTGCGCCGGGACTGAGCGGCGACAGGGCCAATGAAGTGGTCTGACCAGGCGCGGCAGCCTGGGCCTGAGGCTGAATCAGAAGTGCCATGCTCTACCTTAACGCCGCTGTCAGGGTGTTAGCCTCAAGATATGACTGGTTTCACCAAAACGTCCGTGTGGACTTCCAGGCGGGCTGCCAACGTGCCCGAGAGCGTCTTCGCGCTGATGGACGCTGCCAAGATGCGCGCCCGGTCCAGCGGCCGAAGCATCATCGACCTCAGCATCGGCTCCTCGGACCTTGCGCCGCCGCAAGCAGCCCTGGCCGCCCTGCGCGACGCCACTTTCGACCCACAAACGTATCAGTACCCGCTGTTCTCGCACACGGCTCCGCTGAGGTGGGCGGCAGCGGCCTACCTGGAGCGGCGCTACGGCCTGCGCCTCGACCCCGACACTGAGATCCTGCCGCTGATCGGCGCTCAGGAAGGGCTGGCCCATCTGCTGCTGGCCGTTACCGATCCTGGTGACACGCTGCTGCTGCCCGACCCCTGCTATCCGCCCTACTACGGTGCGGCGGCAGTGGCGGGACTGCGGACCTGGCCGCTCCCACTGACCGCCGAGCGCCAGTTTCTGCCGGATCTCAACGCCGTGCCGGACACCGTGCGGGCCCGTACCCTGCTGCTCAACTACCCCAACAATCCCACCTCGGCCACCGTGCCGGACGGCTTTTTTGAGCGGGTGCGGGCGTGGTGCGCCGGGCGCGGCATCCTGCTCATTCATGACCATCCCTACGCTGAGCTGACCTTCGGCGGCTACCGTGCTCCCAGCGCGCTGGAAGGCGGCACGGCGGGTGTGGTGGAGCTGCACAGCTTATCCAAGACCCACCACATGGGCGGCTTCCGGGTCGGCTTCGCGGCGGGCGACCCGGAAGCGCTGGCGGCGCTGGCCCGCGTCAAGGGCGCGGTGGATTTTCACCCGTATCTGGGCATTCAGGCGGCGGCGGTGGCGGCACTGAACACGCCTGCCAGTGGGCTGGAAGTCTTTCAGGCGCGGCGAGACGCCCTGGTTCCGGCGCTGCACGCGCTCGGCTGGGCTGCCGAGTGGCCGCAGGCCAGCATGTATGTCTGGGCGCGGCCCCCGGGCCTGACGGGCAGCGTTTCCTACGCCGTGCGCGCTGCCGAGGACACTGGCGTGGCGCTGGCTCCGGGCCGGGCCTTCGGAGAGCGGGGGGAGGGCTACCTGCGCTTCGCCCTGGTCCAGCCGCCGGAAATGCTGCGGGAAGCGGCTGCGCGGCTGGCAGGGGTGCCGGTTGTCTGAGGTGGCGGCCCTGATCCGTCCTGCTGCCGAGCCTGATTTGCCCACCCTGGCCCGCATTTACAATGCCGGAATCCTGGGCCGCAACGCCACCTTCGAGACGCGCCTGAGAGTTCCAGACGACCTGCGCGGCTGGCTGGCTGGCCCTGGCCCCTGCCTGGTATTGCAGAAGGGCGGCTCGGTGCTGGGCTTCGCGCGCGGCGGCGAGTACAGTAACCGGGAATGCTACGCGGGCATTCTGGATCACGGCGTCTATGTGGCCCCGGAGGCGCAGGGCCGGGGATACGGCGCGGCGCTGCTGCTGGCCTTGCAGGAGGCCGCCCGCGCCGCTGGGTTTCATAAGCTGACCAGCCGGGTGTTCGTCCGCAACAGTGCCAGCCGGGCCGCTCACCGCAAGGCGGGATTTAGGGAGGTCGGCACCCACCTGCGGCACGCCCAACTGGACGGCGAATGGCTGGACGTGGTGACGGTGGAACTCAGTCTCTGGCGAGCAATCAACCCCCCTTCGCCGTCAGCACCAAAGCCTGAATCTCCCTGACCAGAGCGATGTCCCGCAGTTTTTCACCGTCGAGGTCTCCGGCGCGGGCCAGCGCCTCGGCTTTTTTCTTGTCGATGCTGGCGACTTCCAGCGTGGCAGCGTCGCCGAACACCTCGCGGAAGCGCTCCAGCGGGTATTCCAGGCGGCGCTGCACCTTGATACTGGAGCGGTAGAGATCGGTCTCGGCCCTCTCTCCGCGCAGCAGGGCGGCCTTGATGACCTCGCCCAGTTCAATCTTCTCGGCTTCCAGGCCCAGCAAAGTGTCGCGCAGGGTGGCGTAGCGCTCCAGCAGTTCACCCAGCGTCGGCGGCGTTTCGGGATCGAGCGGCCCGTCAGTCATGCTGCCTATCCTAAACGCCCGGCTTGCCAGACAGCACGCTCTAGACTACGCGGCGTGAGCGACCCCCATGAGTGAACTAGACCCCCGCGAGGTGGAGCGCCGCCTGCTCGACGCCATCCGGCGCGGCCCCAGCATGCAGGAGATCGCCAGCCTCAAGCATGCCGATGTGCGGTCGCCCAGCGCTGCCATTCAGGCCCTGCAAGACGGCAACGCCCGCTTCTTTTCCGGTGAGGCGTCGCGTCCCGAACTGGGAGCCAACGAGCGCCGCGCCCAGATCATGGGGCAGACCCCCTTTGCCGCCATACTGGCCTGCTCGGACAGCCGGGTGCCGGTGGAACTGGTGTTCGATCAGGGCTTCGGCCACCTCTTCGTGGTGCGGGTGGCGGGCAACGTGATGGACGACAGCGGCCTCGCCACGCTGGAATACGCCATCCTGCACCTCGACATTCACCTGCTGGTGGTGCTGGGCCATGAGGGCTGCGGGGCCGTCACTGCCGCCCTCCTTCCGGAAGCCGACATTCTGGCCGAGCCGCCGGCCCTGAGAGGGTTGATCCGCAGCATTCAGCCGAGCCTGGTCAACCTGCCGCCGATCCGCGACAAGAAAGCCCGGATGCGCGAGGCGGTCATCAACAACGTGCGCTATCAGGTCGCCGCTCTGCGTGGGCAGGACGTGATTGCTGAGGCCGAGCGGCGTGGCCAGATTCAGGTGATCGGTGGCTTCTACGAGATCGGCTCCGGCGCGGTGGACTTGCTGACCAATGAGGAAGATCTGCGTGTCTGAGGGCCGGTTCAGATCTATGTGAACGCTTTGCAAAATCTATCAGTTTACAAAACAGGTCAACAGGTGTAGAGTAAACACTATCTCGGTGCTGACAGCATGTCAGCCATCACCCACTCGATAGGAGACTTGATATGCGTTCATTGACTTTGCTCGCGGCCACACTGTTGACTGCCAGCTTCACTGCCCAGGCTGCCCCCAGTACCACCAACCTCGGCATCATCACGCCCGGTACCCTCACCATCGGTATGGAGGGCACCTATCCGCCGTTTACCTACAAAGATGCCCAGGGCAACCTGACCGGCTTCGATGTGGACATTGCCAGAGCTGTGGCGGCCAAGCTCGGCCTCAAGTCCCAGTTCGTGCTGACCGAGTTCAGCGGCATCCTGGCGGGCCTGCAGGCCAACAAGTACGACGTGATCGTCAACCAGATCGGCATTACGCCGGAGCGCCAGAAAGCCATTGCCTTCAGTGCGCCCTACGCCTACTCCTCGCCGCAGATCATCGTAAAAAAGAGCGGCAGCTTTGCGCCCAAGACACTGGCCGACCTCAAGGGCAAGCGCGTGGGCGTGGGCCTGGGCAGCAACTTCGAGCAGCAGCTCACCCAGGCAGGTGGCATCAACGTGGTGACCTATCCCGGTGCGCCCGAGTACCTCGCTGACTTGGCCGCCGGACGCTTGGACGCCGCCTACAATGACCGTCTGCTGGTCGGCTACCTGATCAAGTCGCAGAATCTGCCGATTAAAGGCGCGGGCGTCATCGGCCAGCCGGAAGCGGTGGGCATTGCCATCAAGAAGACCAACACCGGCCTGAAAGCGGCTATTGACAAGGCCCTGTTGCAGATCAAGGCCGATGGCACGTATGCCAAGATCAGCCGCCAGTGGTTCGGTCAGGACGTCAGCAAACCGTGAAGTGAGTGATCCTCAGCCCCGCAGCAACGCCGCTTGCCCCGGCCCAGCGCTGCGGGGCGGTTTGCTTTGGTGGGGCCGGGCCTCTGTAAGATGAACACGGCACTTCCCCTGGAGAACCCATGGACACCCTGATTCCCATTCTGCAAAGTGCCTGGGCCGCCCTGCCCACGCTGCTCCTCGGCACCCGGCTGACCATTGGGTTCGCGCTGGCGGCGATGGTGCTGGGGTTGCCGCTGGGCCTCCTGGTGGCCATGCTGCGGCTCTATGCCCCCGGCTGGCTGAAGTGGCTGGCGTCGCTCTATGTCTCGTTCATTCGCGGCACACCGCTGCTGGTGCAGATTTTCGTGATCTATTACGGCCTGCCCAGTCTGGGTCTGACGCTCAGCCCGGTGGTGGGCGGGGTGCTGGCGCTCACGCTCAATGCCGCTGCCTACCTATCCGAGACGATGCGCGCCGCCATCCTGAGTATTCCGCGCGGCCAGCGCGAAGCGGCCTACAGCCTGGGCCTCAGCCGCCTTCAGGCCATGCAACTGATCGTCTTGCCGCAGGCGGCGCGGGTGGCCCTGCCCAGCCTCGGCAACAGCCTGATCGGGCTGGTGAAAGACACCTCGCTGGTATCGGTCATCACGGTGGTGGAACTGCTCAGAAGCGCCCAACTGGTGATCGCCCGCACCTTCGAGCCGTTCGGGCCGTACCTGGCGGCGGCGCTGATCTACTGGGCCGTCAGCAGCTTGCTGGAACTGGTGCAGCGGCGGCTGGAGGTGCGGCTCTCCAGGGGAGCGGCTTAAGCTGCGCGCCGCACCGCCAGCGGCCACAGTAAGGTCAGCAGCGCCAGCACGCCGGTCAGACCCAGCATCAGGGCCGAGGTGGGAATGCTGCGCGCGGCCAGCCCCGCGCCGAGGGTGAGGCCCAGCGCGTTGAAGGCCATGACGCTGCCGATGACGCGCCCGCGCATCTCGGAGGAGATCAGGCCCTGAATGCGGGTGGTGGTGACCACTTCCAGCAGGCCCAGCCCCAGGCCGAAGACGCCTGCCGCTGCCCACCAGGGCCACACGCCGCCGAGAATAAAGCCTGCCGTGCCGAGAACCAGAACGAAGCGCCCCCCGCCAATCAGGCGGTCCAGCGAGAACCGTGCCGAGAGCGGCCCGACCAGAGCGATGCCCAGCAGCACGCCGCCGGAGAGCAGCATTTCAAAGATGGCGTAGTCGGCGGGCCCGCGTCCGAAGGCCAGCATATGCAGCGGCACACGGACGTTCATGATGTTCAGGGCCAGATTCAGCGCGAAGTTCATGGCGAACAGCGCCAGCAGCGGACTCCGGCGGATCACATCCAGACTCAGCCGGAGATCGTCCAGCAGGTTCAGCTTCCCGCTGGACGCGCCGGGTAGGGGCGGCAGGGCCAGTGCGCCGAGCAGCAGCAGGGCCGTCAATGCCGCGCCGATCAATACCGTTGTGCCTGCGCCCCAGTGGGCTGCCCCAAAACCGCCCAGTCCGTAGCCGACGAGCGGCGCGCCCATCATGGCCGCGCTGGTCAAACTGTTGGCGCGGGGCAGGTGTTCGGGGGCCACCAGGCGCGGCACCATCGCGCTCTGGGCCGTAAAGCTGAGGCTGGTAAGCAGGCCCAGAATGAAAGCCAAGCCCGCCACCACATTTAAGTTTGATCCGCCGTGCAACGCCAGCAGTCCCACGCCCGCCACCCCCGCCGCTCTGAGCACCGCGCCGAGGCTCAGCAGCGTGCGCGGCGGCCAGCGGTCGGCCAGCCCGCCCAGCAGCGGCGCGAAGAAGCGCGGCACGCTGAGCGCCAGCACCACCAGCCCGATGGCGGCAGCGCCCCGTTTGCTTCCTTGCGGCAGCGTGCCCAGCGCCAGAAACGGCAGCGCCACAGACACAACTGCGTCACCGAGGTTCGAGGCCAGTAAACCCAGCCAGTAGGTCCAGAACGGGCGCGGCAAGCTGGGAGTAGGGATGTCGATCACTGCATCGGTCATGTGTTCAGCTTTGGCGCTAGGCTACCGAAAATGCCACACACCATTTTGGGAAGCTACGGGGGCGAGTGGTTTACGGCTACCACCCCTCAGCAGGCGCGGCTCCTGAGTGACCGGGCGGCGCTGCGCCATCTGGAGCCGTTCCTGGGCCGCACATTGGGCGCGGCGCAGGCGGCACGCGAGGCCGGGGTCAGCACCGAGCGGATGCTCTACCGGGTGCGGCAGTTCGTGGCGGTGGGGCTGCTGTCTGCGGCGGGTGAGCAAAAGCGGGATGGCCGGGCCATTCGCCTTTACACTGCGCCGGGCGGTTTCCGGGTGCCATTTCATCTGACGCCGTTCGAGGACGTGGAGGCCGAACTCGCCGCCCAAATGCGGCCCCATGATCGTCTGCGTATCCGTGCTCTGGCCCGTACCCTGACCCGCAGGCAGTTGGTTGGACGGGTGATCTACCGGGATGAGCGCGGTGAGGTCAATTATGAATCCGATGTGCCCAGTGCCCAGGAGAGGCCGGCCCTGACCCGGCGCGGCGGCGATTTCGTGGGTGTGCAGTGGCTGACTTCGGCGCAGGCTGAGGCCGTCAAGACCAAGTTCGACGAAGCGCGGGCGCTCCTGCTGACTTCGTCCCGTACCCCTGGCAGTCAGCCTTATTTGATTCAGACAGTGCTGGTCCAGCTGGACGAGAACGATGCACCCGACTGAGGGATAACGAAACGCTCGCCTGTGCTCTACACACTATTTTCTAAAGCAGCGAGGCGTATCCTGATGGCATGACTCAGACCCTTGAACCCACGACCAATCCCATCGGCATCAGTGAGGTCGGAGCCGCCCGCGCCCTGTCGGTCATTGGAAGCAGCGGTAAGGACAACGCGGGCGTGCGCCTCTTCATCAAGAGCGGTGGGTGCAGCGGCTACCAGTACGGCATGGCGATTGACGACCGTGAACTGGACGGCGACACCATCCTGTTTGACCGGGGCGTGAAACTGATCGTGGACCGGATGAGCCTGCCGCTGGTGCAGGGCGCGGAAATCGACTATGTCGAAAATATGATGGGCGGCGGCTTTACGGTGAATAATCCCAACGCCACCTCGGCCTGCGGCTGCGGCAGCTCGTTTCGCACCGACGGCTCGGCGGCCCAGGACGGCGAGGGCTCGTCGGGCTGCGGCAGCCACTAACAATCCATCCGTTGGACCGATCAAGGGAGGCTTCGGCCTCTTTTTTTGTTGCCTACTCACCCGGCAAAATCGTGACGCACTTGACGAAGTAAAGGTTTCTTCATAGTCTTGCCGAATTAACCGTGTATCGGCGCTCAAAAGCGTTTTGGAGGCTTATGAAGAACCGCAAGAACTGGCTCGCTGTGTCCGCCCTGCTGATCGGCTCGACCCTCTTCAATACGGCCCAGGCCGGGCAGGCCAATAACTCGTTGGTCATCGGCACGTCGCAGGAACCACCCAACATCAACGATCCCTGGCGCACCAACAACCTGGTCATTGCCACCGAGATCACCTGGTTCATGGAAGCCCACCTGATCGGCAAGGACGACAACGGCGACCTGTATCCCGAGATCGCCACCCGTGTGCCGAGCCTGGCCAACGGCGATTACAAGATCGTCAAGGACGCCAAGGGCAACGTCATTCGCAACAGCGTGACCTTCAGCATCCGCAAGGACGCCAAGTGGAGCGACGGCACGGCCATCACGCCCAAGGACTTCCAGTTCTGGCTCAAGGTCGAGCAAGACGACCGGGTGCCGGTGCCGACCCGTGAACCCTGGGACAAGGCCAAGATCACGGTGCAAAACGCCAACACCTTTACCGTTACCTTTGATCCGCCGTACCTGTTTGCCGATCAGATCACCTCGGCGGTGGGCCTCAACCCGGCCCCCAGCGCAGCGATGGAAAAAGCCTGGAGCGCCTTTGACGCGGCGACCAAGAACCTCGATCCCAAGACCGGGGCCAAGCAGATCACCGATGAGTGGAACAAGTTCATCGCCCAGTTCACCACCTCGCGTGGCCTGCCCAAAGTGGTGTCGGGACCGTTCAAGCCGACCAGCTGGCGGGCCGGAAACAGCCTGGTGCTGACCCGTAACCCCAATTACTGGATCACCCCCAAGGGTGGGGCCGACAAGTACATCCAGACGGTGCAGTACCGCTTCATCGCCGACACCAACACCCTCAAGGTCAATATTCTGTCGGGCCAGCTCGACGCCCTCTCATATGTGGGCCTCACCTTCGACCAGGCGATTGAAGCGCAGCGCAGCGAGCGCGGCAAGTACAAGACCTACTTTGTGCCGGGAGCCACCTGGGAACACGTCGACATCGCCAACGTCGGGGCGCGTGCCCAGAGCCTGGGCCTGACCGACAAGCGGGTGCGCCAAGCGCTGCTGTATTCAATTGACCGGGCTGCGCTGGTCAAGGCGCTGTTTGAGGGCAAGCAGCCGGTGTCCAACACCTGGGTCAGCCCCATCGGCAAGCTCTACAAGAAAGATGCCAAGGACTACAACTACGACGCCGCCAAGGCCAAGGCCCTGTTTGCCGCCGCCGGTTGGAAGCCCGGTCCCGACGGCATCCTGGCCAAAGACGGCAAGAAGATGTCGCTGAACTTCACCACCACTGCTGGAAACAAGCTGCGCGAGCGCGTCCAGCAGATCTTGCAGGCGCAGTGGAAGGCCGTCGGCGTGGATGTCAACATCCAGAATTTCCCCTCCACAGTGGTCTTTTCCGGCGACTTCGCCCCGCGCAGCGCCGAGGGCAAGTGGGACCTGTTCATGTACGCCTGGAGCAACGACCCCAGCGTGGAGCGCGGCGATCTGTGGGCCTCACAGTTCATCCCCAGCAAGGACAACGCCTACGCGGGCCAGAATTACCCCAACTTCAAGAATGCCGATTACGATAAGCTCTGGACCGACGCCAAGACCGAGTTCGACCTGAGCGCCCGCATCAAGCTGTTCGACAAGATGCAGGCCATCTGGACTGACGAGGTGCCCTCCTTGCCACTGTATTTCCGCGCCAATCCCTACACCAAGGTGCCGGGGCTGGTCAACTACACCTACACCGCTTACAGCCTCTACCCTTCATGGAACGCTGCCCAGATGGGCTGGGCCTCGCGCGGAGCTGCCGAGACCTACACGCAGAAGTAAAGGCGGAGCCAGCGGAAAGTGGGGGAGACGGAGTGTGCCGCTCTCCCACTTTTCAGGTTCCTGCGCTGCCCCCTTGCCTGATTGGGAGACGCCATGTTCAATTACGCGCTTCGGCGCATCCTGCAAATGATTCCGCTGCTGCTGGTCATCAGCCTGGTCATCTTCACGCTCACGGCGCTGCAACCCGGCGACCCAGTCGATCAGCTCACCCTGGGCAACTCGCAGATCACGCCCGAGGACATTGCTCGACTCAGGGCCGCCTATGGCCTGGACCAGCCGATTATCCTGCGCTACTGGTTCTGGCTGACCCACGCCTTACAGGGCGATTTCGGCTGGTCGCGGACCTTTAGCGCGCCCGCCGCCGCCTACGTCTTTCAGGAACGGCTGCCCAATACTCTGCTGCTGACCCTGCCCGCCCTGATTCTCTCCACCCTGATCGCCGTGCCGCTGGGCATCTTCTCGGCGGTGCGGCAATACAGCTTTCTCGATTATGTGCTGACGTTTTTCAGCTTCGTGTCGTTCAGCGCCCCCATCTTCTGGATCGGAGCGATGGCGCTGTGGCTGTTTGCCATCTATTTGCCGCAGATCACCAATGGTGTGATCTCGCTGCCGCCCGGCGGACTCGGCAGCCCCGACCTGGCCCCCGACGCGGGTTTCTGGGCGGTGCTGACCGACAAGCTCAGATATCTGATTTTGCCGCTGAGTATTCTGATGCTGCGCGAGATCGCCGTGATCTTGCGCTTTCTGCGGGCTTCGATGCTGGAAGTGCTGAATCAGGATTTCGTTCGCACGGCGCGGGCCAAGGGCTTGTCAAGTCGTAAAGTGCTGTACCGCCACGCCCTCAGAAACGCGGTGCTGCCTATCGTGACCTTACTGGGCCTCTCGATTCCCGGCCTGTTCGGCGGCGCAGTCCTGACCGAAACGGTCTTCTCGTGGCCGGGCATGGGCCGGGTGATCGTGGAAGCGCTGACCAGCAAGGATTTCAACGTGGTAATGGTCGCCCTGACCTTCATCTCGGTGCTGACGGTGGTGTTTCAGCTGCTGACTGATCTCGCCTACGCGGCCATCGATCCACGCATTCGCTACTCGTAAAGGAGCCACAAGATGACCACTCTCGCCTCGGCTCCCACGCCTTTCAAGAGCCGCTCCACCTTCCAGATTGCCCTCAAGCGGTTGCGCCGTCACAAGCTGGCGATGGTCAGCCTGACGGTGATCGTTTTGCTGGTCTTGATGGCCCTCTTCGCCCCCTGGATCGCGCCGCACGACCCCAACGCCCAGAGCATCTTTGAAATTTACGCGCCGCCGAGTGCCAAGTACTGGCTGGGCCAGGACGAGCTGGGCCGCGACCTCCTGTCCCGCGTCATTTACGGCAGCCGTGTCAGCCTGCTGGTGGGTTTCAGCGTGGCCTTTCTCAGCATTCTGGTCGGCACCACGCTGGGTCTGCTGGCAGGCTTTTTGGGCGGCTGGATTGACATCGCCATCAGCCGTTTTATCGAGTTCATGCTGTCGTTTCCCACCCTGGCCCTGCAACTCGTCCTCAGTGGGTTGTTTGCCTCCAGCGACGCGGCTCCCATCGTGGCGCTGCGGTCTTCACTCGGCGCGAGCGCCAATATCCTGATTGTGGTGGGGGTGTTCTCGCTGTTCGGCTGGATGGGCACGGCCCGGCTGGTGCGCGGCGAAGTTCTCAAGCTCAAGAACCTGGAATACACCGACGCGGCCCGCGCCCTGGGGGCCAGCAGCGCCCGCATCATGCTGCGCCACCTGCTTCCTAACCTGTTTGCCATCGTGATCGTGCAGGCCACGCTCGACGTGGGCACGGCCATTCTCAGCGAGGCGGCCCTCTCGTTTCTGGGCTTCGGTATTCAGCCGCCGGTGTCCACCTGGGGCAACATGCTCAGCAACGCCAACGAGGTCGTGTTGCAGTACCCCTGGATTCCGCTCTATCCGGGCCTGATGATCCTGATCACGGTGCTGTCGTTCAATTTCCTGGGTGACGGCCTGCGCGACGCCTTCGATCCGCGCAGCCGCCTGTAAATCACGTTTATTTTTCAGCTTGCCCCTGTCGCCAGAGCGTCGGGGGTTTTTTCTGTTCAGAACTGAAGCGCTATCCTCTCGGCATGATCGTTCTCGGCATCGACCCCGGCCTCGCCAATCTCGGCATCGGCCTGGTGGACGGCACGGCCCGCAAGGCCAGCCACATCCACCACGTCTGCCTCGTCACCGAATCGGCCTGGATCATGCCCCGGCGCTTGCAGTACATCCACGCTGAAGTGACCCGGCTGATTCAGGAATACCGGCCCGAAGCCGTCGCCATTGAGGACCAGATTCT